>NZ_JAFNOQ010000007.1:0-119830 GCF_026536145.1 Gilliamella sp. B3464
CACATTTTGTTGTCTGATTATTGATTTTTGGCGAAACCATTTGATCATATGACAAGATGTGTATCTACCTTAACTTAATGATTTTGATAAAAATCATTAGGGGATTCATCAGTGCTTTGCCTTAGTCCATATTGTAACAATAACTGCTTGAAATCAGCACTGCAATATTGGTTTCCTTGGTCAATGTGAATGAGTTCATTTTTAGAAAAGTGATGACGAAACAAAGCTTCTTTAATGTATTACACACTAAATGATGGTCTATGTAGCGAATGGTTTGCCTAGCAATCACTTTTTGTCCATATAAATCGAACTAACCTTCACCTGTTTTAATATAAGTAATATAGGTTACCCATGTCGTATTCGGCTTATCAGGGTTAAATTGCTTATCTAACGTGTTGGGCACAATATTGCGATGAGCCGTGTCTGTTTTGTACTTGAATTTACGTGCTGCTTTACTCCTTAATCCCCATTGTCGCAAAACACGGCTAATTGTCCTTTCTGAAACTTGATATCTTACCCCCTAGCACCATAATTTGTTGTTACTCAGACGTTAACTCTCGATGACTAGTTTTATTCTGGGTAAGTTCGCTGATAGAAAGGTGTGCATGAGATAACTCATAATCAACTGACTGCTGTTTGAATTCGATACTAAATTTTTTGACCATGATATTTGTCCCCTATGAGTTTTGTTTATATCATAGAGGCGACTTATGTCCAGTTTTTTGGCGAGGATCAAACATCAATAAGAGCAGCACTAGCATCATCGTAGCCCTGATAGAGCCAAGCATTGAATTCTATAAATATATATTTATCTGCTTCTTTTCAGCCTTAATATGCTTATTTTCTAATTCTTGACGAATTAGTTTTATCATTGACGATTTTCCAAGACATCAAGCTCCAGATACACCAATCAAAATAGGCGAGATTGCGCTTGCTTTATAATTTCAGCTACAGTTTTTGCGATACTGCCAAAATTTAAATAATACTTAGTTGTTTCATTATTTTTTCATATTAATAGAAAACCTTATTTTAAAAAAAATGACTTATTTATATGAACTACTATTAAACCATATAAATGGTACTCTACTAAGAATATAAGAACAATAAATAGCCTCCCCAAACTAGAATATGTAATAAAAATCAAACGTATATTATTTAATGTGTTGGCTATTATCTATTAGTTCCATTTTATTCTAGGTTGTTTATTAACATAAACTTTGTCATATTTCTATTTGTAAGCTGTTTTATATATTTACACATAAAATGTACTTTACAGAAAATGCAATAATATTTAAATTAACATACAAATTGAATAAGCTAATCATATTGCATGGCTAAATTATTTTCACCTCTAGCAACGAAATGTACTAAAAAAAAATGCCAAAAACCCATCTGTTATTCTGCGCTATTTAAATATAAAAAAGGGTTATGTAGTGAACATCTTGCTGAATTTGAACATCAATTATCGATAAAAAAACAGAAAAAACGATTAATACCTAAAAAATGCCCTGTATGTAAAAACATCATCAAAATAAGAAGAAATCAACGATATTGCAGTGCAAACTGTCGTCGGATCGCAATGCGTTTTGTTGAACATCCTATTGTGTGTGAAGTAACAAAAACAGCAATATGGCAACGTGTAGAGCGCTTATTGCGAAGCAGTCCATGGGGATTGGCATCTGTTAATAATTGGGGGGACATTTATCACCTATACGCCTTGCTTTCTATGAAAAAATATTATGAAGTGCTTTTAAAAAAAGATGCTCCTTTGCTTAAATTAAAGTTGGTCCATCTGCATCATCTTGATATTGGTGGAACCAATACGATGCAAAATATTTTATTAGTACCTAAAATGAGCACCAATTATAAAAAAGATATGAATAAAAAATGCACTGAGTTAATCTATAATGGTGAGCAAATATATAATGATAAAGCATTACCGATCACTACTTCATTATATAAAAGTCTAATTTTTCTTGATGGAAACTCCAAAAAGTGCAAACAAAAAAATAAAAACGATTTAATTGAATTATGTTTGAAAATAAAACAAGAAATTATCCAGCCTATAATAAAAATTAATGATTATACTCTTTCTTACCTACCAGCAGATATGCTCTATGCCAACCATTTTATGGTGTTCAATTCTTTATCACAGAGAAAAGAGATTAAAAGCGTTATTTATTTTCATTTGATGAACCAATTTGCTCGTATATCATTATCTAATGAGTTTATTTCTCATTTAAAAACTACAGACAATCATTTTGATAAGTTTTTAAGAGATTCATTAAAACATCTTGAGTTTTCTGATGAAAAGCTAACCTTTCAATTTTTTGAGTTACTGGCTTTAGCCATTTACCACAATTTAGTCAATGGCGATCAATCATTTACTAAAGATATCATTAAAATAACGTATGATGTATTAAGCATGATAGAAAAAAATCCAAATGATGTAAGCTCAAAGAAAGAATATTTATTTCAAAAAATCGTCGACTATATTAATCATTATTTTGAGTTATCTCTTTCAACAAAAATTGAGGGGCATGAGAAATTTATAACATTTTATAATCGATTTTTTCAACGGGTAGGCGAATAGAAACTGGAAATCATAATGAACAAATCACTAAAATCTAAATGTAAAAGACTAAAATGTGATGAACTCATTGCAAAAACACCACTTGCAAGACAATATCGTTTATGTAAAATGCATTTTAATGAAAAAGTCAACAAAATACAAAAGCACAAAAATTCTGTTAGAAAACAGTGTAAATTTTGTGGTAAAACAATAGCAAATAAAAGGAATAACGCATTCTGTAATTATAATTGTTGGCAACTAAGTTTTTGGTGTACGGAAAAAATCACTAAAGAAATCGTGGATAATTTCTTTGCGAAAATTAATCATCTTTTTTCAGAAAAAAAACAATTTAATTATGAAAAAGCCGAACTATTATTAAATCTTGAAAGAATATTATTAAATAAAGAATTAATTAATGTTATGCCCATATTCGAATCACGTTATTCTATCAAAATTGAGAAATTTTTAACACAACCTTATCTGTATATAAGGGTAGAATCATACTTTCTTAGTAATGGTTTATTAAAATATTATAAAATACTATTTTCATTTAGAGATACTTATCCTTATGATTGTGTTGAGACCATGAACCCTCAAAATCCAGATAAAGAAAATACAGATAATAATGGTATATACTTGATAAAAATGTTTTGTACTTTCGAAGTTATAGCAATATCAATGTGTTATTCATTACTATTCAAACATATTAAAGTTTTTAAAAAAATTTTTGCATTAATCTCCAAACATCGAAAGCGTATTAATAAAGAAAATTTAACATATTTAGATAAGGTTGAGGAATATCTTGAATTACTAAAATATTGCATCAATTATTTAAATGATAATTTCAACGCACAGCTACCAAATTACTTTAACTCTAAAGAAAATATACTAATATTTCTTAATTTTTACAAAAAAATAAATAATATTAACTCATGTGTAATGTAAAGTAACTCTGTAAGTTTCATTGAAATTTATAGAGTTACTAAGTGCTCATTCTAAAGATCTTGTATAGTTCAAAACACAATACTCTTCAGGAATACTTTCACCATCGTAATCGGAACTAAAAGTTTCACCTGTATAATAGATGTAATTACCAGAATAAAATGTGCCACTTTGTTCAAATGCAATATCATGGCCATATCGTTCATAATCAAAGTAGTTACTTAAATTGCCTAACTCTTTTAAACTATAACAGCCACTTTCTGCAATCCAATAAAAACCTAAATCATATTCATCAGAAATATTGGACAAGGATTGAAAGCAATCTAAGTTATCAGATAAATTAATTAAGTCAGTAATAGAATTAACGTAGTCTCCAACATCAATAACTGCTTCATAAATTTCCATTTCATCATGACTTAATTCGTTAAGTTTACAGGCTAAAAAGTTTAATTCATCAAGATTACTATGTTCTGATATATAATTTGATACACCATAGACAGTTGATTCATAATCTGTTAAGAAATACTCATCATAGTTAATGCCATCAATACCAATTCGTTGAAAGCATTGTTTTACTTGTTCAGATGTTGTTGGCAAGGCAAGCCATTCGCCCACTAACTCACCTTCGTTATATTTTCCTAAATTGGTTACAAATACTGAGATCGTACCCGAACCCACCGCAGTGGATTCAGGGTATGACGATACATTCGGTAATGTTTGCATAAACATCTCCTTAAATTTTTAGATATTAAAATAATTAATTTTTGAAAAGAGAATTAAATAGTAGAGTGCTTTTTAAGCAGTTTTGAATTCATAAGGCATGACATATTCAGTTCGGATTGAATCTAAGTAATCAGCCCACCACTGAACCATTTTTGTTCGTTCAATAATGTGCTGTGCTTTATGAATATAAGCAGCCCTTACACCATTACGTTCTTGATGACTCATCTGGCGTTCCACAGCATCTCGTGACCAGAGATTAGATTCAACCAAAGCACTACAGGCCATTGTTCTAAACCCATGCCCACAAAGTTCTGTTTTGGTATCATAGCCAATAGAACGTAATGCTTTGTTTATTGTGTTTTCGCTCATTGGCTTTCTTGCTGAGTGATCCCCAATAAATACTAGTTCGTACATGCCACTAATTTCATGAATCTGTTTTAAGATTTCAATTGCTTGATCACTTAGTGGAATTAAATGAGGTGTTCTCATTTTGGAACCTCGTTGAGAATGAGGTACACCATCAATTTCTTCCCTTTCAGCAGGAATAGTCCAAATCTTTTTATCGAAATCAATTTCTAACCAACGAGCAAACCGTAGCTCACTAGAACGAATAAATATAAGTAGAGAGAGTTTTATTGCTAATTTGGTTAACTCTCGTCCTTTAAAATTATCAATGCGTTCTAAAAGTTCAGGTATTTTTTCGAGTTCAAGTGCAGGCCGATGATTCACTTTTACTTTACTCACTACCCCTTTTAGATCTTGAGCAGGATTATAAGAGATGTAACCATTTTGCACTGCATAGCGCATTATTGCTGAAGTACGTTGCTGTAATCGGTTAGCGACTTCAAACCGACCATTTTCTTCAACAGCTTTAATTGGAACAATTAACTGACGGGTAGTTAATGCTGAAATAGAATAAGCTCCAATTTTAGGAAATAAATACAATTCTAATGTTCGTAGTACTTTTGCTCTATGTGGCTCAGACCAAGTTTTGTTATTGGTACACCATTTACGTGCAACTTGCTCAAAAGTAACTTGTATTTCATCTTCAAACTGTTTTGCTTTCTTTTCTACCTGCGGGTCAATATTTCTAGCTAGTAATGATTTGGCTTCATTTCGTATCTTTCTAGCTTCGCTTAATAAAACATTAGGATATTGGCCTATAGACATTAATTTTTCTTTACCATTGAAATAATAGCGAAAACGCCAATATTTAGAACCATTTGAATGAACAAGTAAGAATAAACCATCACCATCAGAAAGTTTATATTGTTTATTGTATGGTTTGGCGGATTTGATTTTTAAATCTGTCAAGGACATAACGAATTCCTCAATTATAAAAATTTAGATATAAAAAAAGCCACATATTTGACTATGTGGCTTGGGTGATAGAAATTTAACTGTTAATTAGTTTTAGTCTTTATCCATGCTTCAACTTCTTTTAGGCGCCAACGCGAAGATCTTCCTAGTTTTATAGGGAGTGGAAATTTATTCTGCTTTATCAAAGCATAAAACCATTTATCAGTCATGCCTGTAAGTGTGGTGATATATTTCATATCAACTAGGTAATCAGGATGTATTTGTGCATCCAAAGGGGGTAAGAATGTTGACATTGTTGTACCTCTATTGAGTGATGTGGGTTAATTACATTCAATAGATAGGTATCAACAATATTTTTTTACTATTTGATAATAAGAATATCCATTAATGGTTTTAATTGATGTGCAAAACAGGAATAAATTATTTACCACGTAATAATAGGATTGTATTTATAATAATTTTTTTTCAAGGTCACTTAGTCCTTATTTAAAAATTAATTAAGATTAATAATTATTTATAAGTTTTTCATCTGGATATAAGTTAGGATCGGTAATAGTGAATTTTTCGTAAGATACTAAAATAGGTTGAAAACTAATTACATAGGCGGGTATGTTATTACTCTTAAAGTATTTTTTAGCGTCTTTAGTATAGTTGTAAACCATTTCACGTGTTTTACTGTAGTCAACTGATATATCAGTATCGCCTTCCACGTCAAATCTTCCTGTAATATTATTTGTTAAACCATCGATGACTTCAGACTCCCAAGCTTTAAGTGAGCCATCTTTTGATTTTTCTTCCCAAAACTTATCTTTTTGTTCTTTATTTAAAAAGCCATAACGTAATTCAAATATAACTGTAACAATATCAGCATTATTATAATAGTCACGTATCCCATTAAACTTAACAGGAACAAGTATAGTATCAACTCCATTTTTGATAACCGCTAAATGTCGATTTAATCTTTCTTGTTTAATATCATCGTTGTTTTGTGCATTTGCTATACTAATTGAAAATACAATAGATAAAAGTAATATAATTAAATGTTTCATAATTTTGTTCTATTATTCTGTTTTTATTAATTTAGTAAATTTAAATAACCAAGATTAAAAAGGGCTTTTCTCGTATTGGTTTGCATCATCTACTCTAGATAACCCTGGTTCAGTATATTTATAAGTTATATATTCAACTTTTGTTGGTTGTAGGCCAACAACGTAAAATGGCGCATCTTTATACCATTTCCTAGCTTCTAAAGTTAAAGCAAATACATGATCACGACTTGAACGAATTGGAAGCCCATGAGTGTTTAACCAGCTATCAAGATCGTCTTCAATAATATCAATAAATGCATCTCGTCTATCAGTATTATCCATATCCCATAGTCGAACATCTTTTTCGGTTTTACCATCAATAAGAACATAACTAAGATCGAACTCCAATCTAACAACTACTTTTTTAGGTTCACATAACCCTCCTTCATCAACATCAATACATTGAACGTGGTCTAAAGTAATCTTTTTATGTTGTATTTCCCTTTTAAGTAATTCATTAAAAGTTTTTAAACGTTCAGGATAGACTGGGACATAATTGTATTGTGGTATTGGTTGCATGTTACTTAATTGAGATTCATTCGTATATATTTCGCTATCATGGTAAGGATTGTTATTTGCTAATGAACTTCCTGCAAATAGTAGAGATATAGCTATAAAAAAGGTTGAATTTATTTTTGACATTTTGTTATCTCCTATCCATTTAATTAAATATTATTAGTAGATTAATGATATTTAATTATTCAGAAAAATTATTGTTAGTATTTTGATGTTAAATGATAGTTATAAACAGCTAAATTATTAATTAACGTTTCATTTTGATTTATTATTTAAATAAAGTCATATTGTTTAAACAGATCAATAAGATCTTATTGATCGTTAAAAACGATCAATGTGTGTTCAATAAAGATCTATTTTAGGATCAACCAAAACTTGCTTTATGCGAGAAATTTCAGGGATTAGTTGAGGTAAATAATTAATTAACCCTATTAAATTAATTAATAAAATTGGCCGAATTGACTTTTAGAAAATTTACCTATCCGGTAAGTAATAATACGATCTATAACTGCTCCCATTACACCGCCGATTGCTGGGATAGCCTTAATTAATTTTACACTTTGTTTTGTACTTAAAATAACGATTAGTTGTTTTGTGATGGAAAGACTTATTTGCCGAAATATTTCATTAGGCTGTTTCATTAAAGTTGCTAAACAAAATTGTTGTAATTTTAATTTACTAGATATTAAACATAATGATAAATAAATTAATATTTTTATTCGTGTATCACGTACATCGTGGCCTTGTAGTATCGCAATGGTTGTTGATAATCTCATTTGAATAAATAATACGCTTAAAGTATTTGCTGGTAGAGTAATAGTTAAACTTAAAATTCCCCCTAATCCTGTTATAAATCCGGCCATTGTTGCTTTATCAGCTTCTTGTTTAATTAGTTTATCAAGGCTATCGGAATGGAATGGAAAACGAGTTTTATGTTGTTCAGCTAATGTATAAGCTGAAGCTAAACCATAACCTCCGGTCAAACAAAGCTGATAGAGTTTATCAAGTAGTAAAGGTAATTTATCTGACATATCATAATTCCTTATTTGTCGACTTAAATAAAGAATGAAAATGATAGTAAGATAAATTGAGTTCTATTAAATAGAGTAGGATTAATTGAAATATGAGGTAAATTAGCATTGTACACTCCTTATAATAAAATATAATTGAAATAAATAGTGGTATATTCAATTAATAATATCTATTTATAAATATTTATAATAAGAGTGTTTGTAGGCCATATAAAAATTATATAAAGCAAACATATTTATAATGTTTGCTTTAAGAATAAAATTAGCAATTAATAATACTACTTGTGTTTTCCATAACGTACTAAATTTTGTTTAGCGCGAGCCTTTTGTTCATCGGTTGTTTTATCTGAATTTAATATAATTTTAGCCGTGCCTTCAACTATAGCAGGTAATACATAAGTTATAGTTAATTGCCCAGATTGATAAAGTTTTTTACCAATCCATTTAATGCTACTTATAATATTACTATTCATCGTCATGTCCCGAACACTCTGGGCATGGAAAAGTAAAATTTACATCTCCGCCACATACAGGGCAATTATCCGGATGAGGTTCTTCACCATATTCAAGTGAACAAGGAATTACTCCTGTTCCATTACATTCACTACAGTCATACTTTGCCATATTATTTCCTTAAATTATTGTTGGATTAAATAATATAACTATTATCAAAAATGTATTACCTATTGTCATATTGTTTGTGTCGATCAATGTTTAAGTTATTGATCGTTACAAGCGATCAATAAATTTAGTTATGCCTTTATACGTTAATACACTATGAATAGAATTTTCTTTCTTCTATACTGATTTTACTATTCTAGCTAAAAAATTTTTAACAAGTTGTTTTTGAAAACTAATTCCACTGCACAGATTCCACTTTTATAACAATTGGCAACTGAATTTATAATCGCTTCATAGATTGCATATTGTGTAAAGTTAAAATATAAAATGGAGGAGAAGTAAAAAACAAATTATTAACTAAAAGCTGTTATCCAAACGGTACTTAAAATATTTGGAGAAAGTAATGTTAAATCAGATAAGTTTAACATATCCATATATGTATCTACTCCATATTGCCTCTGATAGGCAAAACCCATTCAGACTGGATATAACTTTCCATAACGTGTAAGTAACGATTTATCATGAGCTTTTAGCTTATTTAGTATTAGAGCATAATATTTATCTATTTTTTGATTCCTCTATATGAATTGGAACTATATCAATGAGCCTGTTTTTGTATTATTAAATAGAGAGAGGTATTAAAAATTTACTTACACCAAGTGTTCTTGGTTTTCCACGATGGCTAGGTGGAGGAACTTCACTTAAAAAGAGACAATCACTATAACGTTTTTTAAATGGCTCTTTTTGTTCTGTTTTAGCTAAATAACTTAGCATATAACAAGCCGAACGAAATGCTTCATGATCATGATGGTTTATCATTTTTAACCCATTTATACAATAATTATTGCGTTGACAGTCATATAAGTAACCATTAGTCAGTTCATGCCATGCACGTTCTAGTTCAACATAAACAGGATAGTATTTTTGTCTTTTTTGACCATTTACATAAAAAATAGCATGGAAATGAATATGTTTATTTTGATTGAACTCCATAACAACAGCATACCCTACAATATCTAGTTCAAATTGCATTGCTTGAAAAAGTAAGCATGTGATTTCTTGTTTAGCGATATGAATATTTGTATTGAATTTATCATCCTTAGCATAATGAATGTCGATTCGAATCGGTAAAATTTTTGAGTATCTATCTTGTAATTTATTTAGGTGTGTCATTAGTTGCTGATTGAGTTGGGTATGAATAGTAAAGTTTTTATTTTTCATGTGATGGCTCTTATCAAATTAGAATCATTTGATAAGAGCTAAAATTATTTTTTTACTGTTTTAGTAACTGATGGTTTACTCAGATAAGGGGGTATTGGTGTTATTTATCTAATAATTTTCTTTTATATAATAATATTAATTAACCTTTAATGATTATTTTTTTATCTTATCCTTAGCCTTAATAAAATATCGAAAACATTTGATAGAAATTAATATTTTAAATTGCAAAATAGTGAAACGCTAATGTAATAATATTATTGTCATAAAACGATCAATCCATCAGAATATGAATGGATGAAGATGAATAGTGCATAATTCTTTTATGATTAAACAACCGGTGTAATGTAAATAAATATTTACAAAAAGAATAAAGTAGTAACGGTATCAATTGAAAGTAACAGTACAAATAATGAATACATAATCATTTGGCAAGCAATTCTCTATAGCCCTTGCAAATAAAGGCCTTAAAGCCATTTTATGGATACACGCCATTATCGAACCAAATGTATCCGGGTTTGTATCCGATTTTCCGCTTGATTTGAGGTAATTTCAGTTGAATTCGGTTGAGTAGTGAAACAAGGTGAAAGGCTTATTTGAAAAGGCTTTAGGCATAAAAAAACCTGCTAGAAGCAGGTCTTAAAATTTGGTGATTGGTGCCCGGACGCGGAATCGAACCACGGACACGGGGATTTTCAATCCCCTGCTCTACCGACTGAGCTATCCGGGCAACAATGGATGCACATTAAACACGATCTGAGATTATCCGTCAATCCCTTTTGTAAGATATTTTAAAAAAAATAGATTGTTTGGTTGAAAAATAACTAATCATCTATATATCTGGATCTAATTTTAATAATATAACGTCACTTTTTAAGGAATTGTTATATGCGATATCTAGGCTTTATTGTTTTTTTTATTTATCTCTATTTTGAGATTAGTACATTTATGATGGTAGCTAACGCTATTGGCGTTTTTCTTGCCTTAATTTGTATTATTGCAACATCTATTATTGGTTTTTCATTAGTTAAAACACAAGGTTTAAAAAACCTGCGCGAAATGCAACAAAAAATAGCAGAAAATCAGAGCCCTAAAAATCAAATTATTAAAAGTGTTGCTTTATTGTTTGCTGGTTTTCTATTACTTATCCCTGGTTTTTTGACCGACATTTTAGGCGCTATTTTATTAATTCCTTATGTGCAAGAATCGATTGTTAATTTCATTGTAAGAAAAATGCCCAAAAAATCAATATTTTCATCATACCAACGCACTGATAAAAATGCTGATATTATTGAGGGAGAATTTATTCGTAAAGATGATGAAGAATTAATCAATTAAAAAATATTTTGATTTTATTCTCTTGAAGAATTTAAAACAAACCCCATGTAGTATTCACTATATTATATAGATCATAATTTGATGATTTATTGTTAATAATTATTTAATTTAAATTAGTGCTAGGAGATAACTAATGAAAATTCGTCCATTGCATGATCGTGTGATCATTAAACGCAAAGAAGTAGAATCAAAATCAGCTGGCGGTATTGTTTTAACAGGTTCAGCTGCGGGTAAATCAACACGTGGTGAAGTTTTAGCTGTTGGTAATGGTCGCATTTTAGAAAATGGTCAAGTTCAACCATTAGACGTTAAAGTTGGCGATATCGTTATTTTCAATGAAGGATATGGCGTTAAAACAGAAAAAATTGATAACGAAGAAGTGCTTATCTTATCTGAAAGCGATATTTTAGCCATTGTTCAAGCGTAATTGGCAAATAATTTAATTTATAGACAGAATTCAGGAGAAATACAAAATGGCAGCTAAAGATGTAAAATTTGGTAATGACGCTCGCGTTAAAATGCTTAAAGGCGTTAATGTACTAGCTGATGCAGTTAAAGTCACTTTAGGTCCAAAAGGACGTAACGTAGTATTAGATAAATCATTTGGTGCACCAACTATTACTAAAGATGGTGTGTCAGTTGCTCGTGAAATCGAATTAGAAGATAAATTCGAAAACATGGGTGCACAAATGGTTAAAGAAGTAGCTTCAAAAGCAAATGATGCTGCTGGTGACGGTACAACTACTGCAACAGTCCTTGCTCAAGCGATTGTTAATGAAGGTTTAAAAGCGGTTGCGGCTGGCATGAACCCAATGGATTTAAAACGTGGTATCGATAAAGCTGTTGTTGCAGCAGTTGAAGAGCTTAAAAAATTATCTTCACCATGCGCAGACTCTAAAGCGATTGCACAAGTTGGTACTATTTCAGCAAACTCTGATGAAACTGTAGGTACTTTAATTGCACAAGCAATGGAAAAAGTGGGTAAAGAAGGTGTTATCACTGTTGAAGACGGCACCGGTTTACAAGACGAACTTGATGTTGTTGAAGGTATGCAATTTGACCGTGGTTATTTATCACCATATTTCATCAATAAACCAGAAACAGCAACGGTTGAATTAGACAGCCCATATATTTTATTAGCTGATAAAAAAATCTCTAACATCCGTGAATTACTACCAGTATTAGAAGCAGTTGCTAAAGCAGGTAAATCACTATTAATCATTGCTGAAGATGTTGAAGGCGAAGCATTAGCAACATTAGTTGTTAATACTATGCGTGGTATTGTTAAAGTTGCCGCAGTTAAAGCACCTGGTTTTGGTGACCGTCGTAAAGCAATGTTACAAGACATCGCGATTTTAACAGCTGGTACTGTAATTTCAGAAGAAATCGGTTTAGAGCTTGAAAAAGCAACGTTAGAAGATCTTGGTCAAGCTAAACGTGTTGTTATCAATAAAGACAATACCACTATTATCGATGGCGTTGGTGAAGAGTCTTTAATTACTGCGCGCGTTGAACAAATCCGTAAACAAATCGAAGAATCAACTTCTGACTACGATAAAGAAAAACTTCAAGAACGTGTCGCTAAACTTGCTGGCGGTGTTGCAGTAATTAAAGTTGGTGCAGCAACTGAAGTTGAAATGAAAGAGAAAAAAGCACGTGTTGAAGATGCATTACACGCGACTCGTGCAGCGGTTGAAGAAGGTGTGGTTGCCGGCGGTGGTGTTGCGTTAGTTCGTGCTGCATCTGCAATTTTAGACCTTAAAGGTGCAAACGAAGATCAAAACGTTGGTATTAAAGTAGCTTTACGCGCGATGGAAGCGCCATTACGACAAATCGTGACTAACTGTGGTGAAGAAGCATCTGTTGTTGTTAACGCAGTTAAAGGTGGCAAAGGTAACTATGGTTACAATGCTTCAACTGAAGAGTACGGCGATATGATCGCAATGGGTATCTTAGATCCAACTAAAGTAACGCGTAGCGCATTACAATATGCTGCATCTGTTGCAGGTCTTATGATCACAACTGAATGTATGGTTACTGATTTACCTAAAGATGATAAAGCTGATTTAGGTGCTGCTGGTGGTATGGGCGGCATGGGTGGAATGGGCGGAATGATGTAATTCATCCTATTTCGTTACAACCCAAAACCTGTTAAAAAACCACCCTTTTATCGGGTGGTTTTTTATTTATTTTCCTTCTATCAAATACTCATTAACTTCACAACTTAATCACATAATCAACACCGTGAATATCAAATAAAAGTCCATTTACACTAATTGTTGTTGAAAATAGCAATACATCTAATTTTTCTTTATGACTTTTAGTTACGCTTTTTTAGAAATGAACCAAGTATGTTGTTTTTTTCTTGTCAAAATGAAATGTAAAATAGATAATAACATGATGAAAAAATGAGGTTTATTTTTTCTATAAAAATAAATTAATTATACCAAACTTTATTACTTTATATGAAATAAGATATAAAGTTATTAAATAATAAGTGAATATAAAAAGGAATAGAACAATGAGTGTATCGTCCAGTAAAAAAGCTGCAACAGTTCAACAAAATGATTATTCAGTAAGACAACGACAAAAATCTACCCGAACAGAATCCCCTCAAGCTAACATTCAAAATAATACTTTTTTCAAAGTTATTTTTTCCGATAATCTTTCTCTTGAACAAAAAGTTCAAGAAGTTACACAAATTTTAGAATTTACCGATAATAAAGAAATAGATCGTGAAAAAGTAGAAGAGTTTGATAAGTTCAAAGAATATCTACAATCAATCTCTGAAGAGATGTCTAAGCAACGTATCGAAATGACTGATACCGAAGTGTTCGCTGAATTGCAACGAGTCTATGCTGATTTTAATAATGACCTTAATGATTTTATTGATAAAATCAAACCGCTTACCGAGATAACTGATGCGCTTTATAACTTACGCCAAAATGGTGAAACACGTAACGCTCTAGCGCAAATAAAAGCAGATCAAGAATGGGATGATGAGAAGCAAGCCGAAAAAAAACAAATACAAGATGAAATCACAAATAACAATACACTAATAACCAAACTAAAAGAAGAAATTCATACTTTAGAGCAAGATAGAATATTCTTCGGACTTGGAAAAATTAAAGCGGCTTCAAAAGCGAAAATAGCAATTAATCAAGAAAAAATAGCGCAATTAGAACAAGATATACAAAATAAAAATACACAATTAGCAAATCTTGAAGAAGAAATTAAACACCGCCATGCGCAACGTAGTGAATCACTTGATGTTGAGAAATTAAAAGAGCTACTGAATTTAACATCAGATGAACACACATTACGACAAGCTGATATGGTTGAATCTGCCTTAAAATTCGTTAACCAAGGTAAAGAGCGTTTTGGTGCTATTCGTGGTCATCTTGAAAAGATGGTTAAACAAATCGAAGGGCTTAGCGACAATAATGGTAATATGATCCAAATTTATGCCATTATGAACGAAGCGACCAAACAAGTTGAAAAAGTCCATCGTGAACGCCGACAAGAACTCGAAAATAAAGATGTTGGTGACAATTTGTTAGAGTCAATGAAACTGGAAGAAACTCGACGTAATTTAGATGAACATATCGATACCGTATCAACCGCAACTGTCGATACTATGCAAACCTACGGCGAATTAACTACCGAAGCAATTAAAATACGTAACATGCAAGCTGCAACTAAAAAACAAGTAGAAAGTGCAAGAGCAATGCATTCACGCGGTATTGCATCAGTCGCTTCACAACTTAGCGTTGTGGTAACAGCGGTTAACTCAGCAGCGATTAATGAAGCGCAATCCATGGCAGGAAATACTTTAGCTGAAATGGCGAGAGTAACTAACGATATTGCTAAGAACGAAGCAATACGAATTGCAACGGGTCGTGATGAAATCAATAACGACTTAGAAGCTATGCTACAAAACTTAGCTGAATTTGGCGATACTCAACGTGAAGCAACAGAAATCACCCGTTCTGCCCTTGAAACAATGCGCGCTAATTTAGAAGAAATCGAAAAAATGTCCAAAGATGTTCAAGGTGATACTCGTGAATTTATTGCAGTAACTGGTGATGTTTTATCTGAAAAGAGTGAAGCCAAAAAAGAAACTAAAAATACTACGTCCCCTTTTAAACTATAACTGACGAAGGAATGCACAATGTACCTAGTTAGAGGGCGTGAATATTTAGCGCAACATCCCAATTTTTCATTAGTGGGAAGAGAGCATGATTTAGAAAGAATATCATCAATTCTGATCCGACAATCATCAAACTCACTTTTACTAACAGGACCAGCTGGTGTAGGCGTTTCGGCGCTTACCCTTGGTTTACAAGCAGCTAAAAATAGTCCTGACACACCATTTGACTTAATTGTTAAAAAACTATTTTGGTTAAATAGTGATGCACTGTTTTCCAGTGGTGATAGCACTAAAATTAATAACGAATTTCAAAATATTTTAAAAAAATTACTGCAAACACCTGAATCGGTTTTAATTATTACTGATACAGCTAATTTTTTAGAAGCGGCACACAATACCGGTAATGCTCATTTTATTAATGCATTAAATAACGCTGATAAATCGGGTAATTTTCAAGTAATTCTAGAAGTTCGTGATGATAAACTTAGTAGTGTGCTAAAAGCTAGTACTAAAATGCCAGAGCTCTACACGCTTTATGATGTAAAAGAGCCAACAGGAAGTGATTTAAAAGCAATTGTTACAGTTGTTGCAAAAGAGCTATCTGAACATCATCAAATCGAAGTTGACGATAATGCTATTGACGAAGCAATACACTTAACAAGCAAATATCGTGATAGTTTGGGTTTAGGTGGAGCACAGCCTCAACGCGCAATATCCTTGCTTGATCGCGCACTAGCAAGCTACCGCCAACTGACGCATAAACAGCACCCTAAAATTGCTCAATTAATGGCTAAAATTGCGAAAAGTACTGATGAAACAGAACGTCAAACTTTGCAACAGCAATTAAATCAATGGCAACAAGATTGGCAAGATTTGAAATCAGAAATTAGCAAAACATATCAATATCAACGTGATGCTGAAACATTACGCTTCCAGCTACAAGACGAAATCACCCAAATTCAGGAGCAAGAAGAGGAAAACAAAATTTCTGATTCTGCGGCCATAAAAACCTTTGCTCAATTGACAGCAGGTGGATTTGACTCGCCAGCTGTCACCAAATTGAAAGAAAAAATTCGACAAATTGATGCCGAAATTGCACAAAATAATGAGCAACATAAAAAACTAGTAATGCTTGCCAATAAAGATCTACGACTAAATCGACAAGAAGTAATTACTGAATTTAGTAAAATTTCGGGAATATCAACCAATAAACTCGATGAAAACGAAGTTGAAAATTTAATTAATTTAGAAGCGCATTTATTGTCACGTATTTTTGGTCAGGATGAAATCGTCAAACATGTAGCTAATTCGGTTAAAGTTGCTAAAGTCGATGCACTAAAAGAGTCTGGTCCAGCAATGTCTTACCTCTTTTTAGGACCATCCGGTGTAGGCAAAACAGAAATGGCAAAAGCTTTAGCGCAATACGTATATGGTGACGAAAAATCATTAGTGCGATTTGATATGTCAGAATATATGGAAAAACATGCAGTTGCTAAATTAATTGGTGCGCCGCCAGGATATGAAGGGTTTGAAGCTGGTGGTATTTTGACTAATTCAGTTAGGGCTAAACCGATTGGTATCTACCTATTCGATGAAATCGAAAAAGCACACCCTGATGTATTTAATATTTTCTTGCAGATCTTATCAGACGGACGTTTAACCGATAATATCGGTCGTACGGTCGATTTTTCTGACATAATGATTATTATGACATCAAATATTGGTCAGCCTTATTATCTTGATCCTAATCTATCTGATGAGGCAGCACGCGAACTAGCAACAAATGAGCTAAATAATACCTATCGTTCAGAATTACTGAATCGTTTTAATGGTAGAGAAAATATTGTTCATTTTAAACGACTACCAATGGAAGTTATTGAGAAGATTATCCGCCGTGAAATTGATAAACTCAATCAAGCTTATCAACCTCGAAACCTAACTATAGAAGTACAAGACGCTTGTCTTAGTGCATTTTGTCATGATCATTATGATATTATTCGTGGTGCAAGAGGTTTACCAGGTTATATTAAAGCCAATATTCGACCGTTTATCGTCAATCACATATTACAAAACCCACTTGATCAAGGCACGTTTAAAATAGTGTATAACCAACAAACGCATAGTTTTGATATGGAATTTTGTAAAAATTAAAAACGCTTCACTTCGTTTTTAGCGAAGTGAATTTACTACAATAAATTGAAGCTAACAGGTAATGTTCCTTTAGCTTCAATTATACAACCTTTCCTAAATTCAAAACTTTTTGGCGTAGCCACGTAAATTATCAGAAAATTACCCAATAGCAGTGGTAAATAAATTAACCGTTGTGATTTTTTCTCATAGTTATATTACGTAAAGTAAACCATCACCCAAAATGGTTTACTAACATAATTTAATTAAACTTACGCAACAAGCCTAGGGTGTAAACTTCCGCTTTGTACAAGCACGATATCGTTATCAATATTTATTTTTTCGCAACAGAAAATAGATAATTAGCCACCTTAGTATCACCATTTTTTTGGTATAATTGAGCCGTTTTAATGACACTTTCTTGTCGAGATGCATCATAATTAAAAAGCTGCTTAAACATTAAATCAGCAGTTTTCTGATCACCGTTTTGAATTGCACAATAACCATACTGTTCATACGCATCGGCTTTCCAACGGTGGCGATCTAAATCAATACTTTGTTGAAATTGTTGTTTGGCTTCTTGATAACGATTTCTACCACATAAAAAAGAGCCATAATGGACATGATACAGTCCATTACCGGGTTGCATTAAGGTGATACGTTTGTAAATCATTTCAGCTTCATTATATTCACCAACATGCTGATCAAACATTGCCATTGCTAGCATAACTTGAGGGTTATTAGGTGAATATTGTGCAGCCAATTTCAAGTTATAATGTGCAGCTTTGATATTTTCTGGGGACTCATCAGCCTTAGCCAAATAAGCTAAACCTAATCGCGTTCTAGATAATGCGGCAGCTTCGGGATCAAATTCTTCATGTCCTTTAACTTGGCAACCTGTTAAAGCAATCATGGATAAACAGCTGAAGATGACTAACCATATTTTCATTAACTTTTCCCTTTTCCGTTGTCTATTTTTATGCGGTTTGCTGAACCAAGTTTTGCTTTTTATATAGTGTTCTTTTAGTCCTGTCGACAACTTCACCGGCTAACTGACCACATGCTGCATCTATATCATCGCCGCGGGTTTTACGTACAATAACCGTAAATCCATAACCCATTAATGTTTTCATAAAACGGTCTATACGTGTATTTGAGCAACGAGAGTAAGGAGCACCAGGGAACGGATTCCATGGAATTAAATTAATTTTACTTGGTACATTTTTTAAGAATTGAGCTAACTCATGAGCATGTTCTACGCCGTCATTAATCTGATTTAGTAACACATACTCAATTGTTACCTTGCCATGATTGGCATTTGAAGTAGATAAATAACGTAAAATTGAATCGCGTAACATCGCCATATTATACTTTTGGTTAATTGGCATAATTTCACTACGTATCGCATCATTTGGAGCATGAAGTGAAATCGCTAACGCAACATCAATCATTCCTGCCAACTTATCTAAAGCAGGAACAACACCAGAAGTTGAAAGCGTAACACGTCTTTTTGATAAACCGTAACCAAAATCATCTAACATGATTTCCATTGCCGGTGCAACGTTAGATAAGTTGAGTAAAGGTTCCCCCATTCCCATCATAACAACATTCGTAATAGGCCTATCAGCTAATTTTCCTGTCACACCAATGGCATTTGATGCACGCCAAACTTGGCCGATTATTTCAGAAACGGTTAAATTACGATTAAAACCTTGCTGAGCGGTTGAACAGAATTTACATTCCAAAGCACATCCTACTTGTGAGGACACACACAAAGTTGCGCGATCGCGCTCAGGAATATACACCGACTCAATCATCTGATTATTGCCAACATCCAATGCCCATTTAATAGTACCATCAGATGAGCGCTGTTCCATCGCTATTATTGGGGCTTTAATTTCGGCTAACGTTTTTAATTGTTCACGTAATTTTTTATTAATGTCAGTCATTTGATCAAAGTCATCTATTCCAAAATGATAGATCCACTTCATCACTTGATCTGCTCTAAAAGGTTTTTCACCTAATGATATAAAAAACTCTCTCAATTGCTGGCGGGTAAAATTGAGTAGATTAATTTTTTCATTGGTTGCTGGAGTAGTTTGTGTTATTTTTGCTGCATCTGCACAATTTACAGACATGTTCGGTGTTGATGATGTTAACATAAGGCCTCGTTTTTACACATTATGGCTATTTAAATTTTTAGGGAAAGGATTATACTGGTTTTCACCTTATCTGGCTAATAAATATTAGTGATATATAAATGAAAATGAATTCAACAATTTTAAAAAAAACGTTAACGATTACTCATACAATAACTTTACTTTTATGTTCAACATTCGCTATGGCACAACCAATTCCATTAGATAAATTAACAGGTCAATTTGACGAAAAGAAAGATAACAATTTTATTGCGTTAGATTCAACAATTTTGCCTGTTAATAAAAAAGGCATGTATCTGCAAAAAGAACCTGCCGAGCAGTTAATTAAAGCTTATAACGACTTTAAAAAGTCTTATCCAGATATACCGTTTATAGTTGTGAGCGCAACTCGTAATTACACGTATCAAAATGGCATCTGGCAACGTAAATGGGATGACTTGTTACCAAAACTTCATGAACCACAAAAAATTGCTGAGCAAATTTTAAAACTATCATCTATGCCAGGTACCTCAAGACATCATTGGGGAACAGATATTGACATTACCAGTGTTTCATCAAGTTATTTTAGAAATGATAAAAAAGGCATCATACTTTACCAATGGCTACAAAAAAATTTACCTAAGTATGGTTTTTGCCAGCCATTCAATGAAGGTCGTAAAGGAGGATATTTGCCAGAAGAGTGGCACTGGTCATACAAACCTATTTCCAGCCAATATATCGCGCAATATAAAGCTATATTAGACAGTGAGCCTGATAAAATTATACAAAGGCTCAATTTTACTGGTCACGACAAAATTACACTTGAAAGTTTAGTCAAACAATATGTATTAACGGTTAATTCTGAGTGTTATTAATAATACATTAGTGGTTTCGCCAATAAGGAAGTTTGATAGTGACCACTAATCCCCCACCATCACGATTATTTGCTTGAATCGTACCGTTATGCATAATGACGGTCTTTCTTGCAATTGCCAGACCTAAACCATAACCTTTGCCTAATTGCGCTGACTGGATACGAACAAACGGTTCAAAAATACTCGATAATTTATTTGAATCAACACCTGGACCACGGTCTTTGACTTCAATTTGCAAATATTTACCCACTTCTTTTAACGACACTTCGACAGCTTGCCCAGCTTTAGAAAAACGAATTGCATTACGAATAATATTTTCAACTGCTCGGCGAATTTGTTCCGAATTACCTTTAATAATAGAATGCGTTATGGATGCTAAATTAAAATGTACATCAATTAATTGATGATTGGCTTCATAATTAGCATCACTAATCACCACACTAATTAAATCTTTTAAATCAAAATATTCATCAGTACGATTATTCATTTCAGCGCGTGAATAATTTAAAATTTCACCAATTAACTGATCTAATCGTTCCGACTCTAATTCAATTCTCGCTAAAGCAGTATCAATATTTTGTTTATTTTGTTGGGCAAGCCCAATGGCTAACTGTAAACGCGCAAGCGGTGTACGCAACTCATGTGACACATCATGTAAAAGTGCTTGACGATCTGAAATTAAAATATTTAATTGTTCAACCATCATATCAAAATCTTTACCCAATTCACTGAGCTCATCACGTCTAGGCTTTAATTTTTTAAATAACCTGACAGAAAGATCACCTTGTGATACACGAAAAAAGCCTTGTCGTAATAACCGCATTGGCCTAGTTAAGTTCCATGCTAAAAATAGACTAAAAGCTAAACCAACAAATCCCCCCATTAACATAATTGGCAACGGCATACTAAAAAATACCTTTTTGCTACGATCATCTTTATCTTCTTTGAACGAAACAGCATATAAAGTACCATCAGGCGCAATAGCTGTTCGTTGATAAATATAAGTTGGTGACTCTAATTCATCAGTCAATATATTAACTTGATCATTTTGAGGGGAAATTAATTTTATTGATAACAACGCCCGTTCACGTTCAGGTAAATGCGCAATAAAATTAAGTGTTTCATCTTCACCCGCAACATGTAACAATTGCGCAATCATATCGACCTTGGTCGGCATATGATTAAGAAAACGTTGATTTCTATTTTCTACATAAAAGGAGAAAGCTATCCAGGTTAACTGAAAGGTAAGATAAAAAATCACACAAAATATAATCAGTATTTTCCAAAATAATCGACGATTCATACCAAAGCCTATTCTATCGTTAACGGATACGGTAACCTACTGCTCGAATGGTTTCAATTGTCACATCGTTTTGTGCTACTTGAGACAGTTTTTGACGAATATTACTAATATGGACATCCACGCTACGATCATAAAGCTCTCTAGCTCGACCTAATCCTATTTCAGATAGCTCTTCTTTAGTCACAACCCGTTCACTATGTTTGACTAATAAAACTAATAAATTGAATTCAGTTGATGTCAAATCAATAACTTGTCCATTCCAAGTACAAAGTCGCTGCGGTAAATCAAGCGTTAAACCATTAAAATGGTATTTTTTGTCATCGACCATTTCAACTGAACGTTCATCAAACCGACGTAAAACCGCTCGCAACCTAGCTAATAATTCTC
Source organism: Gilliamella sp. B3464 (assembly GCF_026536145.1). NCBI lineage: Bacteria > Pseudomonadati > Pseudomonadota > Gammaproteobacteria > Orbales > Orbaceae > Gilliamella > Gilliamella sp. B3464. Next base: position 22,350 of record NZ_JAFNOQ010000007.1, read on the forward strand.
GTGGATAACAAGGTTTAGGAATATAATCATCAGCACCAAGCTCTAAGCCTAACACCCGATCAATATTATCGCCTTTAGCTGTTAACATAATAACGGGCATATTACATTGCTGACGTATGCTTTTTAATACATCAATACCATTAATATCAGGTAGCATGACATCTAAAATTGCGGCACGATACTTACCCGATAATGCTTCATCAATACCATCTTTACCCAAATAAACACTTTTAATATTAAAACCTTCATTGGTCAAATATTCACTTAGCATTTGTGATAATTCAATATCATCATCAATTAATAAAATATTTATCATAATCGCCATCATTATCTAAATTTTAGGTCTTTACATTATTGCAATAATTAAAAAAAAGTCAGGTAGTTTTACTAAAATATTACATATTTTGAACTATTCCTGATTATTTAATTTACTAACCAACCATATAAAAAATTTAAGATAAATATTATCTCTTATTATATTTTTTGAAAGAATTTGAATAGTATTTATCAGTTAAATTACTTACCATATTATTTAAGTCAAAATTGTCAGATTGGTTATTAATATCAAACAGCAAATAACTAAGTCTTATACTGTTTACGCTGCAATCACATCGTTCAATTTTCAATAAATATTAAATAAAATAGTATGCTATCAAGAAGGTAACATTTCACCATCAACATTACCATTAAAATATGGAGATAAATAATGAAACAACAAGTAATGTGGCAAGAGTTAATTAAATTGGTGAAACACGAAGTATTACCCGCACTCGGTTGTACTGAACCGATATCATTAGCATTTGCCGCTGCAGTTGCGGCTCAATATCTAAACAAAAATAATATTGAAAAAATTGATGCTTATGTTTCACCTAACTTAATGAAGAACGGTATGGGCGTGACTGTGCCTGGCACTGGTATGGTTGGATTACCTATTGCTGCAGCAATTGGCGCAATAGGTGGCGATGCAAATGCAGAACTTGAAGTATTAAAAAATATTACAACAGAGCAAATCACCTTAGCTAAAAAAATGTTAGTGGATAACAAAGTGAATGTGAAAATAGCCAACAATAATCAAGCTATCTACTGTGAAGTCAATATTTATACTCAACACGATCATGTTAAAGTATGCATCGAAAATTCACATACCAATGTTATTTTGATTGAAAAAAACAGTAGCGTTATTTTTAAACAAAATAACATTACTGCAAATCAATTAAACAATAACGATATCATCAAACAGGTATCAGTCAGATTAATTTATGACTTTGCAACCTATGCAAATTTTGAAGATATTCAATTCATTTTACACTCTGCCGAATTAAATTGCGCCCTATCTCAAGAAGGATTAAAGCATGCTTATGGATTAAGTATTGCCTCAACATTACATGAACAAACCCAAACAGGATTATTAGCTGATGATTTGCTTTCAAAGGTCATTATTCGCACAACCGCTGCATCTGATGCTCGTATGGGGGGCGCAACGTTACCAGCCATGAGCAATTCAGGTTCAGGTAATCAAGGGATCACTGCCACCATGCCGGTTGTGGTGGTAGCAGACTATTTAGATGCAACACCTGAACAATTAGCTCGAGCATTAATATTATCCCATACTATTGCCATTTATATTCATAGCAAGTTTCCGCCTTTATCGGCTCTTTGTGCAGCATCAACAGCCGCTATGGGCGCAGCAGCGGGTATGGCATGGTTACTTGGTCAAGGCAGATATGAACCTGTCGATATGGCAATTTGTAATATGATTGGCGACTTATCAGGCATCATTTGTGATGGCGCTTCAAATAGCTGTGCAATGAAAGTTTCAACATCTGTTTCATCAGCGTTTAAAGCTGTACTGATGGCTTTAAACCATATTCGGGTCACAGGAAACGAAGGTATAGTCTGTGATAGTGTTGAAAATTCAATCAACAACTTAGGGGCTATCGCTAGTAATAGCATGAAAGCAACTGATACTCAGATTATTGATATCATGTCACATAAGGCTTAAACTACGTTTTAGTGCTAAAAGATTAAACTTTTAGCGCTTTTAATATAACCAATTGGTATATTTTTTAAAAAATATGCTGGACAATGTTGTTTTTTATGCGTAATATTTCGTCCTGCTTCAATGGTGGCTATAGCTCAGTTGGTAGAGCCCTGGATTGTGATTCCAGTTGTCGTGGGTTCGAATCCCATTAGCCACCCCATTTTATGAAGCAAAAAATCTAACGGCGAGTAGCGCAGCTTGGTAGCGCAACTGGTTTGGGACCAGTGGGTCGGAGGTTCGAATCCTCTCTCGCCGACCAATTTTAAATAAAAAAGCCTGCTCATTGAGTGGGCTTTTTTATTATCCACTTTAGCTTAAAGGATGAGAACCGACGGAGGTTCGAGCCGAGCATCGCGAGACAACGTTGCCAAAGCAACGGCCCAACGGGCGAGCATAAAATGCGAGTCATCCTCTCTTCCCCCGCTCTATTTTTTATTATCTTACTGATTTAATGTTACTAACAATAAATATTGTGATCACAACAACAATTTTGGTACTTAAGATTGACAAGATATATTTTTTTAATTAATTTTTAACCAATAAAAATGGATTTAAGATATATCTTTTAGATATTACGATCCAAAAAGGAAGGGGATGACTATTGGAATATCGTGATATTGCGGTCAAAACAGCTGTTGAAGAGCAAATTAAAGCCAATCCAGCCATAATTAAGGATAAATTCACAGAACGTGGGCTTGCCGAATATTTTGGCGTCAGTCGAACAACGGTTAGAAAAGCGTTAAATGATTTGGCCATGGAAGGCTATGTTTTTTTTGATAAAAAAAATACGCAATATCCAACAATCTTTGAAATCAATATGTTAAAAATGTCTTCATTTAGTGAAGAAATAGATAAAGAAAATCCTAAACAAATTAAAATCAAAGTTCTTTCCAACCAAATTATCAAGATTCCTTCAGAATTGACAAAATTCTTTAATTTTAATCACCAATTACTCAAAATAATTAGGCAACGCGTATTAGGTGAAATGCCTTTATCTTACGAGATCTGTTATTTACCCTTCGAAAAATTCAGAGGTTTAGAAACACAAAATTTGAGCAATGTGTCGCTTTATCAATATTTAAAAGATCATTACCAGCTCATCCCGAGTCATGGTCGGGAAGAAATTACCTACGAAACCGCAACTAAAGAATGTGCCAAGTATTTAGGTATCAAAGAACAAACACCAATCTATAAAGTTTCAAGTTATAACTACGATAATAACTTTGAGCCTTTTGAACACACTGAGCAATATTTAATAGGTAACCGATTTAAATATCACTTATCGGCTAAAAATATCTTCAATTATAGCGAGACAGATAAATGAAGTTATTTGAAAAAATTGCAGTTCAATTAGGCGAGCTAATAGATACAGGTAGGTATGGTGTTGGTGCCGCATTACCGCCAGAAGGCCAGCTACAACAAAACTACGGCGTAAGTAGAACAACTATTCGTAAAGCAATAGATCGATTAGTTGAAAAAAATCAAGTTGTAAGAAAGAAAGGGGTGGGTTTATTTGTCGCACCTAAACTTTCAACGCAAAATATTCTAGAAATGACGGGCATCATCAAACCCTATGATTATCAAAATGATAAAAAAGTGATTAAAGAGTCTTATTTAAGACAAGCAGGAAGCTACTACAGTCAATTATTAAAAATAAAATCGTCCGAGCTTATTTATTATATCAGCTTTCTTGAAGTGGCAAAAAACAGTGTCGTAAAAGCTATATTTTTGTTACCTCTTAACTATTTTCCTGATTTTCAACTTTCCATCATAAAAGTGTTATCGGCGCTGGAAATTGTCAATTCGAGTAAAAAGAAAGTTGATAAATTAGAACAAGATTTACAATTAATTGTTGCCAATGCTGAACTTGCCAAACAGCTAGGTATCAAAATTAATAACCCATTATTTAAAATTTCTAACCACTATTTTGATATTAACAGTGAACCAATAGCCATTGAATATAAATTTGCTACTAATACTAAATATGTTGTCGATTTCACCTAGGAGGAAAATTAATGATTAAATTATTACGTGTTGATCATCGTTTATTACATGGTCAAGTTGTTGTTTCATGGTTCGATAGCGTTGGGGCCAATACTATTTTGGTCGCTAATGATACGGTGGCAAATGACGAACTACGCAAATCAGCTATTCGATTAGCTAAACCTGAACATGGCAAATTAGTCATGAAATCCATTGATGACAGCATTGAGGCAATTAATTCGGGTGTCACTGATAAATATCAAATGCTGATTGTTGTTGAATCGGTTGCCGATGCTGAAAAGCTAATTAGAGGCACTCAAGGAAAAATAACCAGCCTCAATTTGGGTGGCACAAAACCACGCGAAGGCACGAAGAGCTACTCTAAAACGATCAATCTAACTGAACAAGAAGCAGATTTATTAACTGCATTAACACAAGATGGCATTGATATTTACATTCAACAAGTTCCGAGTGAAGCAAAGCAAAAATTTGAAAAATAATTTAGAGGATACAACACATGAGTATCGAATTAACAGCACTTCTATTAGCTTTAATTGCGATGTTAGCAAATGCTGAATACTTTTTAGGATCATCAATGTTATCTCGCCCACTTGTCACCTGTACTTTAGCAGGTTTAGTTATGGGGGATATCACTCAAGGCATTATCATTGGTGCAACCTTAGAGTTAGCTTTTGTTGGATCGTTTTCTATTGGGGGGTCGATTCCACCCGAAATAATTTCAGGCAGTGTTTTAGGTACCGCATTTGCTATTGGTGCAGGCAAAAGTACCGAAATTGCTTTAACATTAGGTATTCCAATTGCGTCACTGGTGTTATTAGTCAAAAACCTCTGCTTCCTTTTTATTCTTCCTTATTTTGTTCACAAAGCAGACAAATATGCCAGTGAAGGCAATGGTAAAGGGATGGATAGAATGAATATCTTAGGTGGATTTTTCTCAATCAATCTTCCAATTGGGTTAGTTGTCGGATTTTCCTATTTATTTGGTAGTGCCGCTGTTAACAACTTATTAGAGATGATACCTAAATTTATCATTGATGGTTTAGGTATTGCCACAGGGCTACTACCAGCTTTTGGTTTTGCAATGTTAATGAAAATTATGATCAAAAAAACCAATACTACCTTCTTTGTTCTTGGCTTTGCATTAGCGGTATACATGAAAGTACCTGTTACCGGCGTGGCTATTTTTGGCGCTTGTCTTGCCTTAATTTTGACCGGTTATTCTGCATTTAATGGCAAAAAAGGCGCAATAGACGAAGGTAATCAACAGCTCAATACCAATACGGGTAATGCATTAGCATCACAGGAGATCGATTATGAAAATGAAGAATTCTAAATTAGTAACCAATAAAGAATTAAACAGAACCTTTTGGCGCTCGTTTACCGCTGAATGGTCATGGAACTATGAACGACAAATGAATTTAGGCTATGCCTATGCTATGCGTCCGGCTTTGGATAAAATCTACAGCAATAACAAAGTAGAATTAACCGATGCCTATCAACGACACCTTGAATTTTATAATATCACACCATGGTTAATCACTTTTCCATTGGGTATTTGCATTGCCATGGAAGAGCAACACGCTACAGACAGTGAGTTTGATAAAAACTCAATCAATGACGTTAAAATTGCCCTAATGGGACCATTAAGTGGTTTAGGTGACTCATTTTTTTGGGGAACACTACGTGTCATCGCAACAGGCATTGGTACCTCGTTAGCGTTGCAAGGCAATATTTTAGGCCCACTTTTATTTTTACTAATCTTTAATGTCCCGGCAATTTTGGCGCGGTATTTTGGCTTACTCATAGGCTATAACATCGGCACTTCATTTATCGACAAAGTTCAAAAAACAGGTTTGATGGATAAATTATCCTATGGCGCTTCGGTATTAGGGCTTTGTGTGGTCGGGGCGATGGTTGCCACCATGGTTACCTTAAATATGCCATTAAAAATTGGTTCAGGTTCAGACGCGGCATCACTGCAAGATATATTTGATGGAATTGTGCCACAAATATTACCGTTACTTTTTACGCTGTTTATTTTTGTACTTGTTAAAAAAGAAGTGAAAGCACATTGGATTCTATTATTAATTGCGGCAATAGGTATTTTTGGTGCCTGGAGCGGTTTGTTAGGTTAATGAGAGGAAAACAATGAAAAGTATCGCAGATTATGTGGCTTTAGAACCTGAGTATTATCAACATATACTCGATAATTACCAAACGTTATTTGCCAATATTATCGATTTAAGCCAGATCAAACAACTTAACGCAATTGTTATTTTTGCAACAGGTTCAAGCGCTAATGCGGCCTATAGCGCTCGCCCTTTTATGAGTAAAATATTAAACGTGCCAGTTTATATAGAAGATCCTTCTATTGCGGCTAATTATTCATATTACAATGATCCCAACAATTTATATTTTGCTATTTCGCAAGGCGGTGAAAGCTACTCAACGATTCATTTAGTTAAACAATTTGTTGAGAATAATCAAACTATATACAGTTTAACCAGCAATCCAAGCAGTCCATTGTATAAAGTGAGTAATCATATTTTATCAATGGGAATGCCAATTGAAGAGATGCCTTATGTCAGTGCAGGTTATAGTGTAACCATACTCGACTTGATGTTAATCGCTTTAGCTATTAGTCAAAAACTAGCGCGTATTAACGCTCAACAATTTGAAAGTTATTTCACACAAATACAAAAAATAACCCAACTATTGCCTCAAGCCATTTTGCAGTCACAAGCTTGGGTTGCGAAACATCAAGATCAATTCAATCAAACTAACCGTGTGATTTTTATCGGTTATGGCGCAACATACGGCATTGCACGCGAAGGTGAAACTAAATTCACTGAAACCGTCCGCAATACAGCATTTGGCAAAGAATTAGAAGAGTATATGCATGGCCCTTATCTTGGCTTGCATCGCGATGATTATATCGTTTTTATTGAGCCACAAGGTCGACTCATGGACAGAGCTGAGTTGTTAAAACAGTTTTTAAAACAATATGTGCAAAACATTGCAACTATTTATGCACATGATACCAAAACACCGAAAACAGCCGATTTGTGCTTAAATATTGACTGTGATGAACTTTTATCATCACTGTTTATGACTATCCCAATTCACTTACTCAGTTATCAAGTGTCGCAATTAAAAGGTCACAATCTAGAAAAATCAACATATCCAGAATTTGATGAAATCACTAAATCTAAAATAAAGAGGGTTACAGTATGAGAAAATATGACGAACAAAAAGAACTCGACAGCATGAATGGTGCATTAGCGTTACGTCCACAAATTAATGAGTTTATTGATAAAATTCATAAACGTGGTTACAGCAATGTTTGTTGGTTAGGTATTGGTGGCACTTATGCATCATCAATGCAAGCAGTTGTCCATATGAAAGAAAAAACAGCCATTGAAACTTTTGTTCAACATGCGGCTGAATATCTAGTAACAGGAAACAAACGTATCACTAAAGACACATTGATCATTATTTCATCTGTCACAGGTACCACACAAGAAGTCGTTGCAGCTATTGAGAAAATTCAAAAAGAAGTGGGTTCAACCGTATTCGCTTTCATGGATAAAGCTGATACGCCATTAGGGAAAATGGCACACCATGTTATTACTTACCCAATGAATGAACAATTAAAATTCTTTATGACAGCAGATCGTTTAATGTATTTAGCCGGTGAGTTCCCTGATTATGATGAGTTTTATCAACAAATGGATCAACACTTTGCTAAAAATATTGTTGCTGTTGCTAAAAAAGCCGATAAATTTGGTCAAGAAGTTGCTGAAAAACACCATAACGATACAATGCACTATTTTGTTGGTGCGGGCAATCAATGGGGAGCAACGTATTCTCATGCTATGTGTTATTGGGAAGAGCAACATTGGTTACGTTCAAAATCCATTGAGTCAGCTGAATTTTTTCATGGTACATTAGAAGTGATCGATCGTGATACGGCAGTTACTGTTTATGTTGGTGAAGATACACAGCGTCCATTAAGTGAACGTGTCGCTAAATTCTTACCACAAATTTGTGGAAATTACACCATTATTGATACCAAAGATTATGAATTACCGGGTATCGCTGAAAAATATCGTGGACACTTATCACCGTTTGTTTTTCGTACTATCAATAATCGAATTGATGCTTATGTCGAACACTTAAATCGTCATCCAATGTCAATTCGTCGTTATTATCGTTGCTTAGATTACTAAGGAGAACATTGCCAATGATTGCAGTATTAGTCAGCACCCATGGACCAATGGCAAACAGCATTATTGAAAGTGCTGAAATGATTTGTGGTAAACAAACACAATGTGAAGCAGTCCCTTTTTTAACAGAGCAATCGTTAGATGATTTTCAACAGCAAATTGAACAAACATTGACAATGCTAACACAGGAAGGACAAACTCTACTTTGTTTTGTTGATTTAAAAGGTGGCACCCCCTTTAATACATTAACCAGACTAATGGCAAATTACCCAAATCTCGAAATTGTTACTGGGGTGAATATACCCATGTTATTGGCAACATTTATGCTAAGAACGCAAATGGCGTTAGATGATTTATTACCAGAACTAATGCAAACCGCTAAACAAAGTATTGAACACTATAATATGGTGTCAATGACGTCATCAATAATAGAAGATGAAGAGTTTTAAACTGGTCAAATAAAAAACAATTAATTTAACTTTAATAAGGCAAATATATTTTTAACGCAAATAAAATTATATTTGCTTTTATCCATTACGAGTAATACCTTTCTATTTAAAGCCTTACATTGATCATCGAATAAATAGGTAGGCAAATTTGACTATATTTAGAGATAAAACAGTTATCATCATATTGATTCTATTATTAAGTAGTATTTGTAGCTGTTGTAAAACTAATAATGAATTAACATTAAAACAAATCGACACGAACGATAAATATCGTTGGATGGAAAATCAACCACAGTTAATCAATAATTGGTTATTGTCTGAATCTGAACGTACTGTCAAAACACTAAATGCGTTACCTTGGCAAAAAACAGTGAGTCAGCGGTTTGATGAGTTAACAGATTTTGGCGCTGAACCTAGAATATCTGATATTCAATACGTAGGCGATAATTGTTTTTATTTTAAACAAACAGCAGATCATCCGTATAATCGTCTTTTTGTTAAAGATCGCTTCAATAATGAAAAAGTATTAATCGATCCCCCTATTGGCTATGGTATATATGACTTTTATCCTTCACATGATGGTCAATATATTGCTTATAGCATTTATGAAAATGGTGCTGAGATATCATCAATAAAAATTATTAATGTAAAGACCAAATCACATCTTAATGATGATATAACCGGCATATCAGATCCAAATATCATTTGGTCTAAGGATAATTTATCCTTTTTTTATAAAAGAAATGATAGATATCAACACAATAGTCAAAAATCCGGCACAGAAGAGGTCTACCATCACTATTTAAACGCAAATAGACAAAATGATGTTTTAATATTTGGTACTGGCCAGATATCCGATTATAACCCCTTTACTGATCAAAACACTTCATTATCCTTTTCGGCAAATTGGGCTATTGCTTCGGTCTCACCTTCTATATCGGGTTATAGTATCGATTTGTATATAACACCCTATGATGATCTTCAAAAAAACAATGCTCATTGGCAAAAAATCATCGATAGAAAACAAAATGTGACCAATTTTATTCTGAAAGATGATTGGTTATATTTAGCTAAATATAATGATTTGTCTGGTTATACTATTTCGCGCGTGAATCTAAATAAGAATAGCCAACCAGAAGAAAAAATTATGGCATGGCAAAATGGAGATTTGACTCAATTTGCCGCAAGCAAAGATGCTATTTACTTAGCTTATCATGAGTCAACAATCCCCCACTTTGTAACTATCCCTTTTGCTGACACTCATCATGTTAAATTGATCCCACTTGCCAATAATGAAGAAGTAACGGCCATTTTTAGTAATGCAGATCACAAAGAAATATTATTTACTGCTCAAAATTGGACTGTCCCACCCAAAATATTTAGTTATGATCCTGATAATGGGTTAATTCAAGATACAAAAATGATTAATCCCAGCGCTTTTTCGTTTGCCAACTATGAGGCTGAACAACAATGGATAAAATCAAGCGATGGCACACTCATTCCCATGACGATTATTCATCCTAAAGGGATCAAATATGATGGTACTGCTCCTACATGGTTAACGACCTATGGCGCATATGGTGTAAGTCAGCTCGCTTTTTTTGATGCGACACGTTTAATTTGGCTTGAAAGAGGTGGAATAATTGCAATTGCTCACGTTCGAGGCGGTGGAGAATTAGGCAAAAATTGGCATATTGGCGGTAGCTTAGCGAATAAACAAAACTCAATTGATGACTTTATAAAATGCGCACAATATTTGATTAATCATCATATTACCCAACCATCTAAGCTAGTTATCAGCGGTGAGAGTGCGGGTGGTATTATAATTGGCATGGCATTAGCTAAACATCCTGAACTTTTTGCTGCGGCATCTATTAATGTGGGTATGTTAAATATGAGCCGATTAGATAACATCGCCATTGGCAACGCAAATTTTGCCGAGTTTGGTTCGCCATTAAACGCAAAACAGTTAAATGATTTATCTAAAATAGATGCCTATTTAAACTTAAAAGATAATGTTACGTATCCACCGGTTATGATTTCGCTAGGTTTGAAAGATGAACGTGTCGCACCATGGCAAAGTGCTAAATTTATTGCTCGTCTTAATGCGATAAACCATAGCAAAAAACAGCAGGTATTCGTTATTGCAGATCAATATGAAGGGCATTTTTTGGATAATTTTCTCAATACTGTCGAGTTTTTTATTTGGCAAACCATGCCAACACCATAATTAAAAATGGCTAACGTTAAAGTAAATATTATTTATGACAATCTTTATCATCAAATAGGTTACTTAAGCGCACTTATCATTGTAAAAAAAGAATAGGTAACGGACATCAATAAAAACTAGCTAGTAATTTAAATAACAATAGTTTTATATAATTCGCTGTTATCTTTTCATAATCTAAAAAAATAATTCTTATCTTACTTTGATTTATGATGATATTTTGCTTTAATAGTAAAAGTGACTATTTATATAACATCTACTTTTTGGAAATAAATTATGAAAAATGTTGGTTTTGTCGGATGGCGTGGAATGGTGGGTTCTGTTCTGATGCAACGTATGGTTGAAGAACACGATTTTGATTATATTAACCCTGTTTTTTTCTCAACTTCTCAAGCAGGTGCTGCTGCGCCAACTTTTGGTGGAAAAACAGGCACGTTACAACGTGCAGATAATATTGATGCACTAAAAGCATTAGACATTATTGTCACCTGCCAAGGGGGTGATTACACTTCCCAAATCTATTCAAAACTACGCGCGACAGGCTGGCAAGGCTACTGGATTGATGCTGCATCAACTTTACGTATGGAAGATGATGCTGTTATTGTGCTTGATCCCGTTAACAAAGCGAATATCCACGCAGCTCTAGATAAAGGCATTAAAACCTTTGTTGGTGGTAACTGTACCGTCAGTTTAATGCTAATGTCTTTAGGTGGTTTATTTGCTGAAAACTTGATAGATTGGGTATCAGTCTCAACTTATCAAGCAGCATCTGGCGGTGGTGCACGTCATATGCGTGAACTGTTAACCCAAATGGGAATGCTAAATGCCGAAGTTGCTAAAGAATTGCAAGATCCGCATTCTTCAATTTTAGATATCGAACGTAAAGTCACACAAAAAATGCGCGATGGAAGCTTACCTACCGATAATTTTGGTGTGCCTTTAGCCGGTAGCTTGATTCCTTGGATCGATAAAGCACTGGATAATGGCCAAAGTAAAGAAGAGTGGAAAGGCCAAGCTGAAACCAATAAGATTTTAGGAACCAGCCAAATTATCCCTGTTGATGGACTTTGTGTTCGAATTGGCGCTCTACGTTGCCACAGTCAATCATTCACGATTAAATTAAACAAAGATATCAGCGTGCCAGAAGTTGAAAAATTATTAGCTGCACATAATGATTGGGTAAAAGTGGTACCTAATGATCGTGAAATTTCAATGCGAGAATTAACACCAGCCGCCGTTACTGGTACGTTAACAACACCAGTTGGACGTTTACGTAAACTTAATATGGGTAAAGACTATTTATCAGCATTTACCGTTGGCGACCAACTATTATGGGGCGCGGCAGAACCATTAAGAAGAATGTTACGGATTTTAGCCTAATAAAAAAGCCCGAACCCTCGGGCTTTTTTTATCATCAAAAAACTATTGTTCACTATCTTCAACTAATGTCATTAACAACGAACCATTAAATAATGCTTGTTGAATAAGAGCAAAAGCGCCTATAGCTGAACAATCATTTAACACTGAACAATTAATGGTGAGGTTTTTTCTTAATCCCTCTAAACTTTGAGCATTCAATGCACTATTTACAGCATGTAACAAAATTTCGGGTGATTTAATTAATTCCCCTGCGAGTACAATACGTTGTGGGTTAAATATATTTACCATAATTGCGACAGCTCGCCCCAAATTTTCACCCGCGTCTTTAACTAATTTAATAGCTAGCTCATCGCCTTGATTGGCACAACTGCAAATATTTGCAATATTACACTCAGTAAGCGTTAATTTAGTCGGATAACCTTGTTCGATCATCTGTTTAGCTCGGCGCTCTATAGCGTTATTTACGACGCGATTTTCTAAACAACCAAAATTACCACAATGACAACGTTCCCCTAGTGTATCGACCTGAATATGACCCACTTCACAAGCACTTTGGTTATGATTGGTTAATAATTGTTGATTAACAATTACGCCTGATCCTACTCCTCGATGAACACGTATCAATATTGAATCATCGACATCTTGTGTGGTGCCAAAGTAACTTTCAGCAAGCGCTAAACTTTGAATATCATTGCCTAAAAAGATAGTGACATTAAACTCACGATGTAATACATCACCCAAATGCCACTCTTTAACTTGAATATGCGGAGCGTATCGAACAATACCGCGTACAGAGTCGATCAAACCAGGCAGTACGACCGCTATGGCTATCAGGCGTTTCACTTTTTTACTATTTTTATGAATAAATTCTTTGAGTAAAGCAACAAGATAGTCTTGCACTTCTTGCTCAGTAAAATCGGTTAACGGATAAACCTCTAACGCTATACTATGCGCACCTAAATCATAAAGTTCAATGGTAACATGTGAACGACTTAATTGTACGCCAATAGTTTGATAATAACTAAACTTAGCTTGTATAGAAACAGCTGGGCGCCCACCTGTTGATTGTTGTGCATCAACTTCTTTAATCAATTTATTTTTAAGTAGTTGGCGGGTAATTTTTGTGATACTTGCTGGAGCTAAGTGGCTAATTTCAGCAAGTTGTATTCGAGAAATTGGCGCTTGCTGAACAATCAAACGATAAATCATTGCATAATTAAGTTGCTTGATTAGCTCAGCATTGCCAACTAAGTTCAGATAATTAAATGTCATAAATTAACTCAGATAATTTCATTCGTTATCTGACATTCTAGCGGGTCATCACCCCATTAACAACCGTTTTAATTATTCTAAAGTCACGATTAAAAACAACAAGATTGGCTATTTTACCTGCATTAATTGTACCCAGTTGTTTATCGACACCTATGGCTTTTGCGGGATAAAGCGTTGCCATTCTTAATGCCTCATCCAATGCAATGCCTACATATTCAACTGCGTTTTTTACCGCCTCAATCATGGTTAGGGCTGATCCACCTAATGTGCCATTTTCATCAACGCAACGCCCATCTTTATAATAGATAGTTTTTCCAGCAAACACGCCCGAAGTTAAATTTGAACCAGCAAGTAACATCGCATCAGTTATTAAAATTAAATGATCTTGCTTTATTTTATGGCTATTACGAATATTAGCCCAGCTCACATGATGACCATCAGCAATAATGCCGACGTAAACCTCTGGTTCATCATAAATCGCACCAACTACACCCGGTTCTCGCCCAGAAATATAAGGCATAGCATTAAATAGATGCGTGCCTAAACGAATACCGTCATTAAATCCTCGACGACAATCATCATAATGCGCATTAGAATGGCCAACTGATACATGAATACCAGCATTAACCAACTGTTGAATAAAATGACTTTCAACTTTTTCTGGTGCAAGGGTAATAATTTTAATCACATCAGCATTTTCGCAAAGAAAATCAATCATTTTTTGCGACGGTTGACGAATAATATTAGGATCATGAATACCTTTCTTTTCTGGATTGATATAAGGTCCTTCAAGATGTAATCCCAAAGCTTGGTTAGGATGCGTGGTTAAATATTCACGCATAACATTTACCGCTTTTATCATAAATTCATCTGTTGAAGTAATTAAAGTCGGTAAATAACTGGTACAACCATGAACAAGGTTTGTTGCTTGCATTGCTTCTAGTGTTTTAACACTTAAAGCATCAAGTGATTCATTAAACTGTACTCCACCACAACCATTGACTTGAATATCAATAAGACCTGGTGCAACAATGGCACCTTGTAAATCATCAATAGTGATGCCAGCTGGCAATTGTTCTTGTTTACAAACTTTGCTAATCTTATCGCCGTCAATAATAACGGCGTGATTTTCAAGAATTTCATAACCAGTATAAATACGACAATTTGTTAATGCGTACATTGAGTTATCCTTTATAAAACAGTTATTTTAAGATTATCTGCTTCCATCTGTTTAAAATATTTTAAGGTTTTGACTTTAAGATCATCAGTACTTGGCTCATCACAAACAATAATTGATGCTGGATGCATTTGTAATGCAGTCACAGTCCATAAATGGTTAACTGAACCTTCAACACCGGCTTGCAGTGCTAAACTCTTATTATGACCACAAACAAGTAAAATTACCTCTTGTGCATCCATTAATGTTGCAACACCAATAGTCAGTGCGTGTTTTGGTACTTGATTTTTATCATTATTAAAAAAGCGAGAATTAGCAATAATGGTATCTTCAGTTAAAGTTTTAATCCGTGTTCTTGAACAAAGTGAAGAGCCTGGTTCGTTAAATGCAATATGTCCATCTTGACCCACCCCACCAACAAAGATATTAATTTTACCATAAGCTTTAATTTTTTCTTCATATTGACGACATTCTGCATCGATATCAGGAGCATTACCATTTAAAATATTGATATTATTTTTATCGATATCAATATGATCAAAAAAGTTTTCATGCATAAAAGTATGGTAACTTTGAGGGTGATCTTCCGGTAACCCAACATATTCATCCATATTAAAGGTCACAACGTGTTTAAAACTGACATGACCTGCTTGATAATGTTTGATTAATTGTTGATACATAACTAAAGGTGAACTTCCCGTTGGTAAACCTAATAAAAACGGACGATCCGCTGTCGGTTTAAATTGATTAATTTTATTAACAATACGCTGTGCCACCCAAGCGCCAACTTGTTGCGCATTTTCTAAAGGAATAAGTCTCATGTGCTACTACCTCTTCTGATATAATAAAATAACTTCTTTTTTTTTAAAGTAAAATATGTTGACTATATTTTACTATATTAAAGTATTTAATCAAAAAAATTAGTGACAAAAATCACAAAAAGCAAATAATTAATTTGCGAAGTAAAATAATATAATATCAAATATAAAAAAATAACAACTAATATCTAACAACTGTTTTTAACTTAACTTTTTTAGATATTGTTTAACAATATATGAGGTTAACTTATGGGAATTTTAGCGTATTTACAACGCATTGGGCGTTCATTAATGGTGCCGGTGGCAGTATTACCTGCGGCGGCAATACTGCTTGGTATAGGCTACTGGATTGATCCAAATGGTTGGGGACAAAATAGCATTATTGCTGCCTTTTTAATAAAATCTGGTGGTGCAATTATTGAAAACATGCCAATCCTCTTTGCTATAGGTGTTGCTTATGGTATGTCTAAAGATAAAGATGGTGCAGCTGCATTATCTGGATTAGTCGGTTTTTTAGTTGTCACAACATTACTTTCACCAAGTTCTATTGCATTATTTAATGGTATTGATACCAGTGTTGATGGTTGGCAATCACAAATTTCCCCTGCGTTTAAAAAAATTAATAATCAGTTTGTTGGTATTTTAGTTGGCATTATTGCAGCTGAATTATATAACCGATTCAGTTCTGTTGAATTACATAAAGCGTTAGCTTTTTTTAGTGGTAAACGATTAGTTCCTATTATTGTTTCTATCGTGATGCTATTAGTTTCTGCTGTTTTATATTTTATATGGCCATCTATTTATGATGCATTAGTTGCTTTTGGTAAATACATTAAAGATTTAGGCTCTATTGGGGCGGGTATTTATGGCTTCTTTAACCGTTTGTTAATTCCGGTCGGCTTACACCACGCACTTAACTCGGTATTTTGGTTTGATGTGGCTGGCATCAATGATATACCAACCTTCCTTGGTGGCCAAAAATCAATTGATGATGGATTAGCAACCATTGGTATTACCGGTCGCTATCAAGCAGGATTTTTCCCAATTATGATGTTTGGTTTACCGGGCGCAGCATTAGCCATGTATCATACAGCTAAGAAAGGCAATAAAGATAAAACCGCATCGATCATGTTAGCCGCTTCATTTGCCGCATTTTTCACTGGGGTTACTGAACCTTTAGAATTTGCTTTTATGTTTGTAGCACCTTTACTTTATGTGATCCATGCTATTTTAACTGGAATTTCACTATTTATCGCTGCAACCATGCAATGGATAGCTGGCTTTGGCTTTAGTGCAGGTTTAATCGATATGCTGTTATCCAGCCGCAATCCTTTAGCTGTACATTGGTATATGTTGATATTACAAGGTTTAGTGTTCTTTGTTGTCTACTATGTTGTATTCCGTTTTGTGATTGTTAAATTCAATCTTAAAACACCGGGTCGTGAAGATGATGAAACAGTAACAACAAATAGCCAAAATTCACAATCAGGACTTGCTATTAGCGATGCATCTCAACTTGCACAGCAATATTTACTTGTTGTTGGTGGTAAAGAGAACTTAACCAATATCGACTCATGTATTACTCGTTTACGCCTAAGTGTTAATGATTCTGACTTAATTGATGAACAAGCAGCAAAAGCACTTGGTGCAATGGCAGTAATCAAATTAGGTAAAACAGGTGTGCAAATTGTGGTTGGACAGCAAGCTGAAAAAATTGCCGACCAAATGAAAAAACTGGTTTAATCGAGTTATGACTCAATTTCTATAAGTTATTTTAATAACAATAATCCAACCTATGACTGAGGGTAGCAAAGTAATAGGTTGGATTAATAACTTATATCATTAGTATTTTGTTATATAAACATTCCTACACATTCAATATATCAAATAGAAGTAAAAAAGATCTAAACAGTGGGTAGAGTTAAAACTGATTTGTGTTTTTAGTTTTAATAATTAAAACCGTAAAACCACATCTTGACTAGCTAATAATTGTTTTAAAGATGGTGCATCAAGCACCTTATGCGGAATATTTAAGTTGATATTAGTCAGATTTCGTGAGTTTAACGCAGACTGACAAACATAAACATCATCAATATCATAAAGTTCTAACAGGTTAAAAGTAGCAATATAATCGCGCATTAAAATTTTATCAGGATACTGATTTGGCAATAGATGAAATACCCCATCATCAATAAATAGTACCGAAATAGCATTTATAGCCGATGCAGCAAGTGCAATATCAAGTGCTTCCCGACCTTTAGCATCACCATGAGGTAAAGCGCTAATAATAATGGCAATTTTCTTCATTGTAATAACCTTAAGTTAAAATTGAATAGTCCGATCTGAAGTCGCCATGGATTCACTTAACTCTCCAAGCCCAGTTAATTCAAAATATTGTGCAAGATTATTTTTAGTCACACCTCGCCTTTGTGCAGCAGCGACACAAACACCTAACTTTAAGGCATATTTTTCTGCTAATTGTTGCCAAGCTGAAATTAAATTAAATTCATCATTTGCCGGATCGGTATAATCGTTAGCATTATACACGCCATCGCCATAGAAAAAGATATTTTCAATACGATAAGAAGTTTGGCTTAACAGTGATTGAGCAAATTGATAGGCACAATAAGCAGATTGGGTCCCATAAGCAGGACCCAAAACAACAAGAGTGTAACTTAATGAATTACTCAATTAGTTTGTTGCCTTTGGTTGGGCTGATTGAGTATTTTGGTTTTCGCTATTAGCATCACCATTATCGATACCAAGTAATTCAACTTCAAAAATTAATGTTGAACCAGGTTGAATTGAAGCTTTATCACCTTGTCCAGGGAAGCTTTGATCACCATAAGCTAAATCAGGCGGCACAACCAACTTAATTTTACCACCAACACCAATTAATTGAATTCCTTCTGTCCAACCTTTAATAACACCGCTTAATGGGAATGTTGCTGTTTCGCCACGGTCATAAGAACTATCGAATTTACGTCCATCGGTTAATGTTCCAGTATAGTGAACAATAACGGTGTCATCGGCAGTTGGATGACGATCTGAACCTTCTTTAAGAATTTGATAAAGTAATCCAGACTTAGTTTGTTTAACGCCATCTTGTTTAGCAAAATCTGCACGGAATTTATCACCAGCGGCAGTATTATCGGCTTTTTCTTTTTCAAAACGCGCTTTACTTTCTTCTTGAATACGTTTACCGAATGCTTCTAAAACATTTTTTACTTCATCTTTTGAAAGTTGAGATGCATCACGGAAAGTTTCATTAAAGCCACTAATGATATAATCTTGGTCGGCTTTAATTTGATTTTGTTCTAAATTTGCTTTCATGTAAGTTGCAAATGATGAACCCAAAGCATAAGCTTCTTTTTGTGCATCATTTGAAATGGTAATTTTATCTGTTCCTGACTGTGTTTTTTCTTGAGATGTTTTTTTATCATCACAGCCAACCAAAGCCAATACAATTGCACTACTTACTAACGTCATTTTAATCAATGATTTCATACTACTCTCCAAGTTAGGAACTTTTTAGCTAAATTTCAGATTATTATATATGATTTGATATAGGATAATATAGTATTTACAGATCATTTATTTAATAAAACTATTATTAATATAGCAATAATAGCTATAGTTAAACAAAACGGGGGATTTAAATCATCCTTGAGTGATAGTGGCATCCTCAGTTATAATATACAAAATTTATAGAAAATAATGTAAAAGGATAGCTATTTTGACTACCGAACTTAATACCCTTGATATTGAAGAAATCATCAGTTTATTACCTCATCGTTATCCATTTTTAATGGTTGATCGGGTAATTAGTTATGAAAAAGGTAAAACATTAAAAGCGATTAAAAATGTCACAGTTAATGAACCTTTCTTCCAAGGTCACTTTCCAAATAAACCGATTTTTCCTGGCGTATTAATTTTAGAAGCTATGGCACAAGCTACGGGAATTTTAGCGTTTAAAAGTATTGAAGAGTTATCACCAGGACAACTTTATTATTTTGCATCAATTGATAAAGCGCGCTTTAAAAGACCGGTTGTACCAGGCGATCAAATCGTGCTTGATGTTGAATATATTAAAGAACGTCGTGGTATTGCACTATTCCATGGAGTTGCAACTGTTGATGGCAAGTTGGTTTGCGAAGCAGAAATGATGTGTGCTCGTAAATAACTTGGTTTTTAAAATATCCCTAAAACAGTATTAAGGAACTGCTATGGCAACGGAAATACACCCAAGTTCAGTAATTGAAAAAGGCGCAAAAATTGGCGATAACGTCAAAATTGGACCTTTTTGCTTTATTGGTGAAAATGTTGAAATTGGCAATGGGACTTTTTTAAAATCACATGTTGTCATCAATGGTCATACTAAAATTGGTAACGATAACCAAATTTATCAATTTGCTTCAATCGGTGAAGTTAATCAAGATTTAAAATATCGAGGTGAGCCAACTCGCACCGAAATTGGCGATCGTAATATGATTCGTGAAAGTGTGACTATCCATCGAGGAACGGTTCAAGGTGGTGAGTTAACGCGTATTGGCAGTGATAATTTATTTATGATAAATGCCCATATTGCACACGATTGCCATATTGGAAATCATTGCATTTTAGCCAACAATGCAACACTTGGTGGGCATGTTCAATTAGACGATTATGTCATTATTGGAGGTATGACAGCTGTACACCAATTTTGTGTAATAGGATCACACGTAATGGTAGGTGGCTGTTCAGGTGTTGCGCAAGATGTCCCCCCTTATGTGATTGCCCAAGGTAATCATGCCACTCCGCATGGTGTTAATTATGAAGGTTTAAAACGCCGTGGATTTAGTAAAGAAGCGCTACAAGCCATTCGTAATAGCTACAAAATTCTTTATCGAAACGGATTAAGTTTAGATGAAGCTAAAATAGAAATTGAAACACTCGCAAAACAGCATCCAGAAGTACAATTATTTGTCGACTTTTTTGCGCGCTCAACACGTGGCATGATTCGTTAATGGCAGATAAGCCCTTTACTGTCGCTTTAGTTGCCGGTGAAACCTCTGGCGATATTCTTGGCGCAGGTCTAATCTGCGCTTTAAGAAAACTTCATCCCAATATTCAATTTATCGGTATCGCTGGCCCCAAAATGCAAGCCGAAGGTTGTCAAGCTTGGTATGAAATGGATGAGTTATCGGTAATGGGAATTGTCGAAGTATTAGGAAGATTGCGCCGCATTTTATCCATCCGCCAAGATATCACTAAACGCTTAATCGCCCTTAAACCAGATGTTTTTATTGGTATTGATGCCCCTGACTTTAATCTCTCTTTAGAAGGTAGGCTAAAACAAGCCGGTATTAAAACCATACATTATGTGAGCCCATCAGTTTGGGCATGGAAGCAAAAACGCGTGTTTAAGATTAAACGTAATACAAATCTGATTTTGGTCTTTTTACCGTTCGAAAAAGCGTTTTATGATAAGTTTGATGTGCCGTGTCGTTTTATTGGTCATAAAATGGCGGATGATATCCCTTTAATACCCGATCAATTCGCAATGCGCCAACAATTAGGTATCCCACTTAATAGTCGTTGTTTAGCGCTATTGCCGGGAAGCCGTCATGCTGAAGTCACGCTATTATCGGCGCCTTTTTTACAAGCTGCTCAGTTGCTAGAGCAACGTTTTCCAGATTTACATATTGTTGTACCTTTAGCAAATGCAAAAAGGCGACAAGAGTTTGAACAAATTAAAGCACAAATCGCCCCTAATCTTAAGGTTCAATTATTCGATGGTCAGGCGCGTGAAGCAATGATTGCAAGTAATGCAGCTATTTTGGCATCAGGAACGGTTGCTTTAGAATGTATGTTGGCTAAATGCCCAATGGTGGTTGGGTATAAAATGAAAGCCTTTACGTTTTGGCTAGCTAAAAAATTAATCAAAACTCCTTATGTTTCATTACCTAACATTTTAGCCGGTAAAGCGATTGTACCTGAATTACTTCAGCATGACTGTACACCCGAAAATATCGCTAATCACGTTATTCCTCTCTTAGAAAGTGATAATACAGAATTGAAAGCAACCTTTTTATCGTTACATAAGCAAATTCGTTGTAATGCCGATGAACAAGCCGCTCAAGCAGTACTTGATGTTTTAGAGGACTCACCTTGTTGTTAGAATTTACCTACCCTGATGCCACATTAATTGCCGGTGTTGATGAAGTTGGACGAGGACCATTATGCGGGGATGTCGTTACCGCAGCGGTTATTTTAGATCCCAATAAACCGATTAAGGGATTAACAGACTCCAAAAAACTGTCTGAAAAAAAACGTGAACAACTATTTGATGTTATTAAAGAAAATGCATTAGCTTGGTGTGTTGCAAGGGCATCTGTTGAAGAAATAGACAAGTTAAATATTTTACACGCTACCATGTTAGCTATGCAACGAGCTGTAGATGGATTATCGATTAAACCCAATTTTGTTTTGGTAGATGGTAACCGTTGTCCTAAATTCGGCATTCAAACACAAGCCGTGGTTAAAGGTGATTTACTTGTTGCTGAAATTAGTGCTGCGTCAATTCTTGCAAAAGTGACGCGTGATCGTGAAATGGTTGAATTAGACAAATTGTATCCACAATATGGACTGGCTCAGCATAAAGGCTATCCAACTAAAGCCCATTTAATTGCCATTGAAGCGCACGGTATTAATCACTTATACCGAAAAAGCTTTGCTCCGATAAAAAAATTACTGTTAGTTTAACACTACCAATGCTTATCAACAGTAATCAATAATGGCGAGTTAAACATAGCGACAGGCGAAATAACTCTTTCTTGATAAGGAATATTATTCCCATAGCGCTCTTTCAATTTTTGTTTAACTGCTGGTGCTGACAGATTAAAATCTTTAATTCTTTGTAATTGTCCAATTTTCAATGCTAATGCTCGGTCATAAATTTTCCAAACTAATTCTGAGCAATAAATATATGTATCATCCCAACCAAACCAAATATCGTAAGGCTTATTTTCAAATGAATGAGCAACTTGTTTTAAATGAGAAATTTCTTGCTGTGATAAAGGTTGATCTTTTAGACGTTTAATTATATATTTTCTGTTTTTTCCTCGATTTATCCATTTCTCAAACGGTGTATAGACCACTTTATTTGCCGCTTCAAAGACATAAGGTTTTCCATTTTTAATAAAAATTATTCCCATATGACTATAAGGTGAGTTAGTAGCTTGTTGAACAGCAAGACTTTGACGGGATTGAGAGGGTTGAAAGATAATATCCCCATCTTGAGGTTTGTAGTCAGCAACACAAATAAAACTGGTTAATAATAACACCAGTACAGAAACAAAACGCATCAATAAAAACCCAAACAGCTAAACTCATTAGCTGAAATTATATAAAAAAATAGCTACTTATAATTTTTATTCTTATAAGTAGCTATATGTTTTTATGTAAAAACTAATCTCTGTTAGTAAAAATCGACGATGCTTTAGCTTTATACATCACTTTACTTGCGCTAGCAAACCGAATGGTTTTAAATACGCCAAGTAAACTCGCCTGATGTGTACGATAAAGTAACCGATGAATCATTAACGCTAAAAAGCCTTTAACACTCATTTCACTTTTACTGCCTAATTTAACCACTCCTTGTGCAGTATCGTGCAACGAAATTATGGTACCTTTGTCAGAATATTTAAATGACTTCATTGGTTGATTATTAAACAAGTTAACAATGTTTTCATAACATATTTTTGCCATTTGATGTGCGGCTTGCGCGGTAGGAGGAGATGCATGACCGTTATCTTGCATAGCATAGGCACAATCACCAATAACAAAAATACTATCATCTCGCGTAGTTTGTAATGTCGGTTTGACGACCAATTGATTAGAGCGGCTCGATTCTAAACCGGCAATCTCTTTTAAAAAGTCAGGGGCTTTAACACCAGCAGTCCAGATCATAATATCGGCTTTAATCTCGTCCCCTTCTTTAGGGTAAAAACCGTCACTTTCAGCTTTGGTAATCATGGTTTTAGTCAACACATGTATACCACGTTTTTGTAAAGTTTGAGTAATACTTTCCGCTGTTTTTTCTGGTAAGGCTGGTAGAATTCGATCTGTTGCTTCAATTACCGAAACATCTAACAAATCAGAACACATTTTATTGCGCCCACAAGCACCGAAGGTTTCAACCATATGAGGTAGCTCCGAGGCTAATTCAACACCTGTTGCGCCACCACCTACAATAGCAATACGGATTTTATCTTCATCTTTTGTTTCGCTCTCATCAATAATAGAGCAAAAACTGGTAAATTTAGAAATTAAGGTTTCACGTAACTTAATTGCCGCGTTTTGATCATCTAAAAAGATACAGTGCTCTTTCACACCTGGCGTACCAAAATCATTAGAAGTGCTACCAATTGCTATCACTAAAAAATCATACGCAAGGGACGTTGTTTCATTATTATTGTCGATAATTTTAACTAATTTGTTATCACGATCTATATCGGTAAACGTACCTTGAGTAAATCCAAAACCATGATCTTGCCCTTGAGAAGAGTAATAAATATTATCAACTTGTTCATCAAGAACACCAGTTGCAACTTCATGTAATAGTGGTTTCCAAAGATGATAACTATTTTTATCGATCAACGTTATCTGTGCTTTATTACTTTTTCCCAGCTTATCGCCTAGGTCTGTCGCTAGCTCTAAACCACCAGCGCCACCACCAATAATAATTATTTTTTTCATAAATTTTAGGCCTTAGTATTTCAATTTTAAATATCATACTAAATAAGTCGGTTTTTATCTATTTCTTTTAACTAATCTCATTCATAAATAAAATCTATTAAAATAGTAGTTTAGAATGATTGAAATTTATATATCGTCCAAATAAAATAATAGTAAAATCAATAAAAGTGCCAATATTTACGTATTCTTTAAACAAAGAACGTGCTTTCGTTGTTTAAATAAAACACATTTCGTATAATATAAAGAATAGTTACAATTTACGTATGTAAAATCCATATTGCATACAATTATCCTAACTCTTTAGGCCTTATCTAATTACTGTCACTCTTAAAAAATTTATGAATAAAAGAACTTTTATTATTATTGCATTAATTGTTATTTTAATTTCAATGACAATTTTAATTCGATCACACAATAATCAACTCATATTACAAGGTGAAGTTGATGCGCCTAATGTCAGTATCTCGTCAAAAGCGAAAGGTCGGGTACAAGTCATCAATGTCAATCGAGGCGATGATGTTAAGCCAAATCAGATTGTTATTACCCTTGATAGTCCTGAGCTTTTAGCGCAAGTCAAAGCGGCCGAAGCGGCTCGCGATCAAGCTCAGGCGCAAGTCGAACTTTCAGAACATGGCACACGGGAAGAAAGTATTCGTTACTACGAAGCACTACTTAAACAAGCCACAGTAGATTACAACAATGCATCAAAAGAGTATGAACGTAATAAAGCCATTTCAAGCAAAGGATTTGTCTCTCAATCAATATTAGATAATGCTTTAAAAACTCGCGACGCTGCTTTTCAACAAGTTCAATCGGCGCAAGCTAATTTAGATCAAGCCAAAAATGGTGACCGAGTTGAACAACGTCAAATTTATGATGCGCAATTAAAGCAAGCAGAAGAACAACTTAAACAGTTACAAATCCAATACGATGACTTGAAAGTTAAAGCCCCAGTTGAAGGTGAAATTGGCTCTATCCCGGCTGAAGTTGGTGAGTTATTTAATGCAAATAGTCCATTATTAACCATAATTCGATTACCCGAAGCCTATTTTGTATTTAATCTTCGTGAAAATATTATGCCTAATATCCACAAAGGTGATCACGTTAAATTAGAAGTACCTGCACTTGGCAATAAAGAGGTTGAAGCGGAAATTCGTTATATCGCGCCTATGGGTGATTACGCAACTAAGCGCGCAACTCGTGCCACCGGCGACTTTGACTTAAAAACATTTGAAGTTAGACTTTATCCAACTACACCTATTGCAGGTTTACGCGCTGGCATGAGCACCTTATGGAAATTAGACAACTAATTTTAGACTTTTGGCAGCGTTTTAAACAAGCATTTAACGCTGAAATACCAGTCATATTTAGACGGTTTACCTTCCACTGGTTAATGTGGATTTTACCGCTGATTATTTTCATATTAATCAGTAGTATCTTCCATCGTGGGGTATTATTTGATTTGCCAGTTGGCTATATTGATAATGACAAAAGTAGTTTATCACGTGAAATAGTGCGCGATCTCAATGCTGGCGCACATGCTAATCTTATCAATTATGATAGCCAACTTTCTATTGCTGAACGTGATTTACAAAAAGCTAAAATTTATGCCATTTTGTATATTCCACCCAATTTTGAAGCGGACGTATTAGCCGGTCGTCAACCTACGCCTATGCTTTATTATAATGCGTTGTATTATAGTGCAGGGCTGTATTCAATTATGGATTATTCAGGTTTGATTGCCACATTAAATACTCAATATCGAACCACAATGGCAACCAGTGTTGGCTTACCTGTTCCAACGTTGGCAAAAGTTAACTTCAATTATGATGGGCTATTTAATGCGAGCGGTAACTCGATGTACTTCCAACAGTTCTCTGCTGTCGTGCATTTGTTACAACTATTTGTAGTCACAACCACAATTCATATTTTAGCGCAGCTACCTAAACGTACTCGCCCAAATTATCCGTTTGTGCTCGGTAAGTTAGCACCTTATACCATTTGGTATACCATGTTACTCATTTTCGAAATCGCCATGTTGGTGCTATTTTCGCATGCTCGCGTATCAGGTTCACCCTTTGCGATGATTGTGGTGGTGTTCTTTTATGTTATTGCTGCACAAAGTATTGGTATTTTGCTTTACACATTTACCAAAACCTCTTTAGATGCCTACACCTATATTGGTGTCTTGGTTGGTTTGGCACTCACTTATTCTGGTGTAGTTGTACCCGAATTATCGATGCCTTGGATTGCAAGATTTATCTCATCTCTTGAGCCGTTAACCTATGCTCTAAATAAATTGTTTGATCTATTTTTGCGGCATTCTAGTTATCTTTCAGTACTAAAAACCTGTAGTATTTTAATGATTTACCCAATAATTATTACAGTGTTAGTTCGAAAACGCTTAGTTAGACGGCTACATTCACAGTAAGAGGAAACATTTGGTGGTTAAAATATTTTGGTCTTCATTTGCAAAAATATTTTTATTTATGCTAATACGCCCGATGTGGTTGTTGCTCTTAGTATCTGTCTCGTTGATGAGCTTAGTGTATAGTAATGGTACGATTACGAGTTTACCTGTAGCAATTGTTGATCAAGATCATACCGCAACCAGCCGTAGCCTTATTCGTTCTTTAAATACCAGTTCCAAGATTGAAACAATTATATACGAAGGTTCATTAGAAGCTTATGACGATATCAATAATCGTAAACTGTTTGCTGTTTTCACCATTCCCCGAGATTTTGAAAAACGGATCTTAAGTGGTCAAGAAGTGACAATCCCAGCTTATGGTGATGCTTCAAGCCGTTTAGCTAATGGCTTAATACAGGTGGACATAAAGGGCATTTATCAGCAAATATTAACGGAATTTAACAGCCGAATTATGCGAAATAATGGTTTTTCAGACAAACAAATCAATGTCATTCTTTCACCAATAAATGGTCAAACTGAGCCTCTTTATAATGCTGGAATTAGCTTTGCTGCAATAACGTTCCCGGGTTTATTAGTGATGTTATTACAACACTCATTTTTGATTGCTTCAACGCGCACGAATATAACTTTAAACTCACTGCCTCAAGGAAAACCACCCAAAATCGCGGTAATAGGTAGTTTATGCGGTTTAATTCCAATTTGGTTATTCTTATCAATTGTGCTATTTGGTTTATGGCCTTGGGTTTTAGGATACAGGCAATTGGCAAACATACCAGAAATTTTAATTATGACATTTCCATTATTGCTTGCAGTTTTAGGTCTCAGCAAATTACTGACCGAGTGTTTACGTAGAGCAGAAATGATCTATTTAACACTGGCATTTTTAACAACGCCTGTATTTTACTTATCCGGTACAATTTGGCCGCTCGATGCCATGCCTCTTTGGGTGCAAACAGTTTCAAGAATGTTACCCTCAACTTGGGCAACCAATATGATCGCCGGCGTTAATCAAATGGGTTTAGGCCTAACAGATAATTGGTTTAATGTATTTATGATTTTAATGCTTGGCGTGATGTACGGCTCGCTTGGTTTTTTTATTGCCGCATTAAGACAAGGGCAAGTAAGACGATTCTTTAAAAAAATGAAAAGAACTTATATTGCTAAAATTAGATAAATAAAATTCACTTAGTTCATCATTAGCAGTTAATATCAATTACTGTTATGATGACTACAAATTTTTTAAATTTAAATAACATGTTAAATGTCAATGAAATGTTATCCGTGGATGATTAGTTTACGTCCAAAAACATTAGTACTTTCGCTTTCTGCAATTCTTATGGGTAATGCGCTAGCTTATTGGCAGCACGCATTCAATCTATTTATTATGCTGTTTTCAATCACCACAGCCGCTCTATTACAAATATTATCTAATTTAGCCAATGACTATGGTGATGCCATTAAAGGGAGTGATAAGCAAAATCTCAGCGCACATGCTCGAGGCATTCAATTAGGTTTAATTACCTTAAAGCAATTAAAGATAGCATTATGGATTAACATTTTGTTATGTATCTTATCGGGATTAATTTTAATTATTGTTGCCTGTAATAGTGTTTATCAATTATTAAGCTTTATCCTGTTAGGACTTTTGGCGATTATCGCAGCCATCACTTACACCATTGGCAAAAAACCTTACGGTTATATTGCACTAGGTGATTTATCCGTATTGCTCTTTTTTGGCTTAGTTGGGGTAATGGGCAGTTATTATTTACAAACTAAATTATTATCTGTATCGATTATCTTACCATCTATTGGGAGCGGCTTATTGGCCGTAGCGGTTCTTAATATTAATAACTTACGCGATATTGACAGTGATCGGCTCAATCATAAAACAACGCTTGTAGTTTTGATGGGAAACACGCTTGGACGATACTATCATATATTGTTATTGCTCTGTTCTCTAAGCTTTTTTAGCTTGTTTGCTTATTATCAACTACACACTATTTACAGTGGATTATTCTTAATAATCTTACCACTATATGGCAAACATATTTATGCGGTTTTACAATATCGCAATTCAAATGAAGCATTACCTTTGTTAATACAGATGGTCAAACTTGCTTTATTAACTAATTTACTTTATTGTTTGGGTATTATTTTGAGCTAGCTCACGTTTATTTAAATTTTATATCGTGTTAATCAATGTTAGCGTTATACTAAACACAATTTAAAATGCAAAAGGAGACTCGATGATGGAGTTTGATACTTCAATTCTTTGCGATTATTACCCAGAAGATGTTAACGTCGTTGAACCAATTTTCAGCAATTTTGGTGGTGTATCGTCATTTTCAGGTCAAGCTGTAACAGTAAAATGTTTTGAAGATAACGGCTTATTATACGAAGTCTTACAATCTAATGGTACTGGCAAAATATTGGTGATTGATGGTGGAGGATCGGTTCGACGAGCACTGATTGATGCAGAATTAATTGATATTGCTATTCAAAATCAATGGGAAGGCATAATTGTTTATGGTGCGGTTCGTCAAGTTGATTATCTTGCTGATGCTGAAATCGGTATTCAAGCTCTTGCATCAATTCCTGTCGGCTCAGAAGATCAAGGTGTGGGTGAAGTCGATATCCGTGTTAACTTTGGCGGTGTAACTTTCTTTTCAGGTGATTTTGTCTATGCCGATAACACCGGTATTATCCTATCTGAAATTGCATTAGAAATTGAAGAAAAATAAAAAGTATATTCCCCCACCGATTCATATCGGTGGCAGTTATTCTTAGCCTATAATCCAGCTAAATATTTACGACAATATAAAATGTATTAGCAAGTTCTTGTACGAATAAAACCGCCAGTTACTGTCATAATTAATCCAGCAATTTCCATCTCTAATAGTTTACTGGTTAGTTCTGGAATCGGTAAATCAACTAATGAGGCTATCACATCAACAGCTATAGGTTGGTGATGGATCACAGCAAAAATTTCGGGATACAAAATATTATTGTTAGTGTCATCATGTTGTTTTTTTACTTGCCGATCCATTGTTGATAAATAACCACTATAGTGTTCTAAAATATCGATAGGTTGAGTCACTAAATAGGCACCTTGTTTAATTAAATAATGGGTTCCACTACAGTTTTGATTATCAATATCCCCAGGTAAAGCAAACACATCACGATTTTGTTCAATAGCATAACGCGCAGTAATTAACGATCCACTTTTTTCAGAGGCTTCAACCACAAACGTACCTAAACTTAATCCACTAATAATTCGATTGCGTCTTGGAAAGTACTCAGATCTCGCGTTTTCAAAGGGCAAAAATTCTGATACTAATGCCCCATTTTGGGCCAAAATATCTTGCGCAAGTTTAAGATTAGATACGGGCGCAATCTTAGCTAAGCCACTACCAAGAACGGCTAGAGTATTACCCGCGACTTCAAGTGCCCCTCGATGACAAATTGCATCTAAACCAAGCGCTAAACCACTGGTTATCGTTAAACCATTAATCGCAAGTTCACCGGCAAAATATCGTCCCCATTGTGCGCCATATTCACTAAATTCACGGCTACCGACCATCGCAATTTGGGGAGAAGATAACAGCTGAGCGTTTCCCATCACAAATAAAAATATAGGGGGAGAACTGATTTGCTTTAGTAAAGCGGGATAGTGTAAATCACAATAAGCGATCAACGATCTAGGTGGAAAAGAATTATTTAACCATTTGAGTATTGGTTCAAAATGTAAATAAGAGATAGATAAGCAATGTGCTTGTTGAGTTTGGCTTAAGCCTAATTTTTCTAATAAAAAAGGCACATCCTTAATTTGATTAGGTAGACCAGATACAAAAAACTGACTCAATTTTTTAAAAATAGCCAGTTTTCCATGACCAAGCATTGAAATTCGAAGCAAGAATTCATATTTACTCATTACATTCCTCTTGATTCACATCTAAAACAGATGCCTTACCTTGAATTGATAAGATATATTTTATCAATAGCCAACTAAGGCTATTCATTACCAAGATAAATGTTTACAATGTGAGCAAGTTGATAAAACCTAACAAATGAGGAGTAGATCGAACAATTTATGGCTATTTTACCGGTATTACGTTTTCCTGACGAACGACTTCGCAAAGTTGCAAAACCTGTAACTAATTTTACACCTGAGCTACAAACCATCATTGATAATATGATTGAGACAATGTACGCCGAAAATGGTATTGGACTTGCGGCAACTCAAGTCGATGTACATGAACAAATTATTGTTATTGATGTTTCGGAAGACAAAAGTCAAGTTTATGTCATTATTAATCCAGAGGTTATTAGTCAAGAAGGTGAAACAGGTATTGAAGAAGGTTGTTTATCAGTTCCTGATTGCCGTGGATTTGTACCAAGAGCAGAAAAAATTAAAATTAAAGCACTTGATCGCCATGGTAACCCTTACCAAATTGATGCCGATGAATTATTTGCTATTTGTATTCAACATGAAATGGATCACTTAAAAGGTAAATTATTTGTTGATTACCTTTCACCATTAAAACGTCAACGAATTGAACAAAAAATGAAAAAATTGACGCGAGAAGAGCAACGCAATAAATAAGTTTAGCCGCCCTTTTAAGGCGGCTCATTTTTTACTTTATTTAGCAACAATTACCATAGCTGGACGAATTAATCGACCATTTAACGTATAACCTTTTTGAATGGTATTTACGATTTGACCTGATTGATGTTCAGGTGACTCAACCATACTAATCGCTTGATGTAAATCTGGATTTAATTGTGAATCTTGGGTGTTAATCACTTCAATACCAAATTTTTTCACGGTATCTAAAAATGATTTTAAGGTCAGCTCTAAGCCTTCAACCATTGCTTGATGCTGTGGATTATCCTTATCAGTTGATTCTAAAGCACGTTCTAGATTATCAATGACAGGTAATAATTCGTTCGAAAACTTTTCAAGCGCAAATTTACGGGCTTTATCAACATCTTGCTCTACACGTTTGCGCACGTTGTCGATCTCGGCACGAGCACGAATCATGGCTTCGCTTTCATTCTTTTTAGCAATTTGTAATTCTTGTTCAAGCTCGGCAATTCGTGCATCTTTCGCTTTTAATTGCTCATCAACATTAGGTTGAGCTTGTGTAGCTTGCTCGGTTGATGATTCGGTTGCGGTATCAATGTTAGATTCATTTTCTGACATATTCTTATCTTGCTCTGTCATACGGTACTCCAAATGTAGTCGAAAACTTAGTTAATAACGGTTATTATGGGGACAAATTTTATTATTACAAGCTTAACAATAAGTTGATAGATATTTTTTTGGCTGTTATAAAAAAATACAGCGATTTATATCTAACAATAACAAGGATATTCTATGCGTGCACCATTTAAATGCATTGGCTTAATTGGCATTCCAAGAAAACTTGAGGCAATCGAAACACATAGCGTACTCTATGATTGGCTGGTTAAATTGGGAATTGAGGTTTTAGTTGAAGACCGATTAGCGGAATATATTAAATTCCCGAACAACATTTATGCTTCACTAGATAAAATCGGTGAACAAGCAGATTTGGCTATCGTGGTAGGTGGCGATGGTAATATGTTGCGCTCAGCACGTTGCTTATCACACTATAAAATTAAGGTAATTGGCGTCAATCGTGGCAATCTGGGTTTTTTAACCGATATTTCACATGAAAAAGTGATCGAGCAGTTAAGCCCAGTGATTGCAGGTGAATATGATGATGATCCTCGCTTTTTAGTCGAAGTCTCTATTTATGATAATGGCAAATTAATCAACTCGGGTTTTGCCGTTAATGAAATTGTCGTTACCCCTAATACGGTTGCGCATATGATTGATTATGATGTCTACATCAATGAACGTAATGCCTTTTCACAGCGGGCTGATGGCTTAATTATTGCCACACCAACTGGCTCAACAGCCTATTCTTTATCTGCGGGCGGGCCTATTTTAGCCCCACATTTAGATGCTTTAATTATTACACCTATGTTTCCGCATTCATTAGCAGTTAGGCCATTAGTTATTAAAAGTGACAAACCTATTCATCTTAAATTTCCAACCACCGCACTCGATCTAAATATCGCCTGTGACAGTCAAATAATTTTACCGGTGAAACCAAGTCAGGATGTGATTATTCGCCGTTCAGAGTATGAATTTAACCTGATTCACTCTAAAGACTATGATTACTTTAATAATCTTTCAACTAAACTTGGCTGGTCACAAAAAATGTATTAGCCAATTTAAATGGCTCTTTTTTAGCTATCATCGCTATGAAAGACAACTCGCTTGTTAAGATAAAAACAAGCGAGAATAAGAGAAAGCAAAACAATATTGTTTTTAAATCAGCAGTTAATCAGATAAGTGAATAGATAAACAGTAATAGAAGAAAAAATAGCGGCGATAACATCATCGACCATAATCCCAAATCCACCTGGTACACGCTTATCAAACCAACGAATAGGCCACGGTTTTGCCATATCGAATATTCTAAATGCAACAAAAGCAATCATGACCCAGAGAATAGAAACTTGTGGAATAAAAAATAAAGTTATCCACATGCCGACAAATTCATCCCAAACGATATGTCCCGAATCATGAGTATGCGTATCATCAGATGTTTTTTGACATAAAAAACAACCAAATATAAAGGCAACAACCATCAATACCCAGTATAAAATGGGTTGCAAGCCATTAAATAATAACCAACACGGAATTGCCATTAATGAGCCCATGGTTCCTGGCATAATAGGCGATAAACCACTGCCTAGCCCAACCGCTAAAAAATGGATTGGATTGGTAAGTTTTAGGTATTTTTTAAAATCTTTATTGCGATCTTGTTTAGTCATTATGTCGTGATTCTTATTGATAAAATTTTGCCGACTAAAGTCGGCAAATTATAAAAAAGCTAATGCCTTATAAGCATTAAGTCCAGATAGGTATATTATTCGTCTTTAGTTAAGGTTGCAACCATGACAGCTTTAATGGTGTGTAGCCGGTTTTCGGCTTCATCAAAAACAATACTATGCTCGGATTCAAAGACTTCATCAGTCACTTCTAAGCCATTTTTCAAACCATATTGGGCAGCCATCTGTTTTCCTACAGTCGTATTCATATCATGAAAAGCTGGTAGGCAATGCATAAATTTAACTTTAGGGTTGCCGGTTAATTTGATCACATTTTGGTTGACTTGGTATGGAGTTAATAATTTTACTCGCTCATCCCATACTTCTTTCGGTTCACCCATTGATACCCAAACATCGGTATAGAGGAAATCAACATCTTTTACACCTTCGGCAACATCTTCTGTTAAGATAATTTTAGCACCAGTGGTTTTGGCTATCGCTTGGCATTTTTGCACCAGTTCAGCTTCAGGTTGACAAGCTTTCGGCGCAACTAAGCGAATTTCCATTCCCATTAATGCCGCGCCTTCCATTAATGAGTTGCCCATATTATTACGTGCATCCCCCAAGTAAGCAAATTTAACACTATTTAAAGCTCGCTTTCCAATATGCTCTTGCATGGTCATAAAGTCAGCAAGGATTTGGGTCGGATGCGCTTCGGTAGTTAAACCATTCCAAACTGGCACACCAGCATATTTTGCTAAGGTTTCAACAATATCTTGCCCATAACCTCGATATTCAATACCGTCATACATTCGACCAAGCACTCGTGCAGTATCAGCAATCGACTCTTTATGACCAATTTGACTACCACTTGGCCCCAAATAAGTCACTTGCGCACCTTGATCGTAAGCACCAACTTCAAATGCACAGCGAGTACGAGTAGAGTCTTTTTCAAAAATTAAAGCGATATTTTTACCTGATAAATGTTTTTTTTCCACTCCTTGGTGCTTCGCCTGTTTTAATTCAATAGCAAGATTAATTAATTGATTAATTTCTGCTGGTGTGAAATCGAGTAATCTTAAGAAATGGCGCTGATAAAACCCGTGCATGCAATACCCCTTTAGTTATCATGATTCAAAATAATTTTATTTGAATAATTATTCACTTTCAAGCCAATTTTTCAAAAATCAATAACAAATACCAAAACTCAACTAAAATCTCAAAAATTAGACATTATTATTTAGTTATTTTTAATAATAATGCTTTTTTTATTTAAAATATTGTAATAAACTAGCCAAGTGCTGTATATGGAAAGATAAGCAAGATTGAATTTTTATTCAATTTAAATATATTTTTATTCAAAAGGTCTTTTTAATTATGCAAACTTATGCCCTCCTTATGTTACAAGATGGTTCAACATTTATTGGTAAATCAATCGGCGCTGACGGACAAACAGTTGGCGAAGTCGTTTTTAATACATCAATGACTGGCTATCAAGAAATCTTAACTGATCCCTCTTATTGCGAGCAAATCGTTACCTTAACTTATCCACACATTGGTAATGTCGGTACGAATGATGCCGATGCCGAATCTAGTCAAGTTTATGCTAAAGGTTTGATCATTCGTGATTTGCCCCTAATAACCAGCAATTACCGTAGTAAGCTTGATCTTTCAAGCTATTTAAAAAAGCATAATGTCATTGCTATTGCAGATATCGACACCCGTCGTTTAACCAGAATATTACGTGAAAAAGGTGCACAACATGGCGTAATCATAACAGCAACAAATAAACAAACCTTATTGGATAATGCCCAAGCGGCCAAGCAACAAGCAATAAATTTTAAAGGATTATCAGGGTTAGATTTAGCGAAAGAGGTGACCTGTGCTAAAAGCTATACATGGACACAAAGTGTATGGACAAGCGAGAATGAAAATCCTATGCCGAAAGCAGAGAACACACTACCTTTGCATGTTATTGCTTATGATTTTGGCGTAAAACGAAATATTTTACGTATGTTAGTTGATCGTGGATGTAAATTAACAGTGGTACCCGCTAAAACACCCGCGGCTGAAGTATTAGCACTAAACCCAGATGGCATATTCCTATCAAATGGTCCTGGTGATCCCGCCCCCTGTAGTTATGCTATAGATGCGATTAAGGCATTTTTAACCACCGATATTCCTATCTTTGGTATCTGCTTAGGCCATCAACTGTTAGCACTGGCGTGTGGTGCTAAAACCGTCAAAATGAAATTTGGGCATCATGGCGGTAATCATCCTGTCAAAGATTTAGAAAATAATCGCGTCATGATCACTGCGCAAAATCATGGTTTTGCTGTCGATGAAGCCAGTTTGCCAAGCAATTTACGCGCCACACATAAATCTTTATTTGATGATTCATTACAAGGTATTCATCACAATCAAAAACCGGCTTTTAGCTTTCAAGGCCATCCTGAAGCAAGCCCTGGCCCCCATGATGCCGCCCCACTTTTTGATCACTTTATTGAATTAATAAAAATTTATAAGCAGGAGCAATAATATGGCTAAGCGAACAGATATCAAATCGATTTTAATTATTGGCGCTGGCCCAATTGTTATTGGTCAAGCATGTGAATTTGATTATTCAGGCGCCCAAGCCTGCAAAGCCCTGCGTGAAGAAGGTTACCGCGTTATTTTAGTCAATTCCAATCCGGCAACCATTATGACAGATCCAGAGATGGCTGATGCCACCTATATAGAACCTATTCACTGGTCAACTGTTGCCAAAATCATCGAACAAGAAAGACCTGACGCTATTTTACCAACTATGGGCGGGCAAACGGCACTAAATTGCGCTTTAGCGCTTGAAAAGCAAGGTATTTTAAAACAATTTAATGTTGAAATGATCGGTGCCACCGCTGATGCTATCGATAAAGCAGAAGATCGTAAGCGCTTTGACCAAGCGATGAAAAAAATTGGACTTGATACAGCACGTTCAGGTATTGCGCACTCATTAAAAGAGGCTTATGCCGTACTTGAACAAGTTGGCTTTCCTTGCATTATTCGTCCTTCATTTACGATGGGTGGAACTGGCGGTGGTATTGCCTATAACACCGAAGAGTTTGAAGAGATTTGCGTTCGAGGATTGGATCTTTCTCCCACCAATGAACTATTGATTGATGAATCTTTGATAGGTTGGAAAGAGTATGAAATGGAAGTTGTTCGAGACAAAAATGATAACTGTATTATTGTTTGTTCGATCGAAAATTTTGATCCAATGGGCATCCATACGGGTGACTCTATTACTGTTGCTCCTGCCCAAACCTTGACCGATAAAGAATACCAAATCATGCGTAATGCCTCGATTGCGGTACTGCGTGAAATCGGTGTCGAAACCGGCGGCTCAAATGTACAATTTTCGGTCGATCCTAAAACAGGGCGACTTATTGTTATCGAAATGAACCCACGTGTATCACGCTCATCTGCACTAGCATCGAAAGCAACTGGCTTTCCTATTGCCAAAATCGCCGCTAAGTTAGCGGTTGGTTATACGCTTGATGAACTTTCCAATGACATTACTGGCGGTAAAACACCTGCATCATTTGAGCCGTCTATCGATTATGTTGTGACAAAAATACCTCGCTTTAACTTCGAAAAATTTGCCGGATGTAATGACCGCTTAACTACCCAAATGAAATCAGTGGGCGAAGTGATGGCTATTGGTCGAACTTTTCAAGAATCATTACAAAAGGCACTACGAGGACTTGAAGTCGGTGCGTGTGGTTTTGATCCGAAAATTGAAAATTATGATGATGAAAAAAATCTCAGCAAAATACGGTATGAACTGCAAGAAGCGGGGGCTGAACGTATTTGGTATATTGCAGATGCTTTTCGAGCAGGCTTTAGTTTAGATGAGATCTTCACACTAACAAATATCGATCGCTGGTTTTTAGTGCAGATTGAAGAACTTATTCGCCTTGAAAACCAACTAAAATCACAATCATTAGCTAGCCTTAATTCAGAATCATTATGGCAACTTAAGCGTAAAGGTTTTTCAGATTTACGTATTGCTAAACTGTTGAATGTTAAAGAACAAGACGTTCGTGATCGACGAAACCAATACGATATTCATCCGGTTTATAAACGCGTTGATACTTGTGCCGCTGAGTTTGCAACCGACACCGCCTATCTTTACTCAACTTATGAGCAAGAGTGCGAAGCTAAGCCGCAATTTAGTCGTCCTAAAATCATGATATTAGGTGGTGGACCGAATCGAATTGGGCAAGGAATTGAGTTTGATTACTGTTGCGTACATGCAGCGCTGGCGCTACGTGAAGATGGTTATGAAACCATTATGGTGAATTGCAATCCCGAAACGGTATCAACCGATTATGATACTTCAGATCGACTCTATTTTGAGCCTGTCACGCTTGAAGATGTATTAGAAATTGCTTATGTAGAAAAACCAAATGGGGTTATTGTGCAGTATGGCGGACAAACACCTTTAAAATTGGCTCGTGCGCTTGAAGCGGCTGGCATACCGATTATTGGTACCTCACCGGATTCGATCGATAAAGCGGAAGACCGAAAACGCTTTCAAGCTATTGTTGAAAAATTAACATTAAAACAGCCCGTTAATGCTACTGTTACCGATATTGAAGATGCGGTGATTAAGGCCGAACAGATTGGTTATCCCTTAGTGGTTCGACCATCTTATGTTTTAGGTGGACGAGCAATGGAAATTGTTTATAACGAACAAGACCTACGGCGTTATTTTAAAACCGCGGTCAGTGAATCGAATAATGCACCGGTATTACTTGATCACTTCCTAGATGATGCCATTGAAGTTGATATTGATGTGATTGCCGACGGTGAACAAATTGTCATTGGTGGCATTATGGAACATATTGAACAAGCCGGCATTCACTCGGGGGATTCTGCTTGTTCATTACCAACGTATACTCTCAGTCCAGAAATTTTAGATAAATTACGCAAGCAAGCCAAACAATTAGCACAGGAACTTCATGTTAAAGGTTTGATGAACGGTCAATTTGCGATTAAAAATAATGATGTGTATCTGATCGAAATCAATCCTCGAGCTGCACGTACAGTACCATTTGTATCGAAAGCGACTGGTTTGCCCTTAGCAAAAATTGCAGCTAGAGTAATGACAGGACAATCACTTGCTGAACAACATATTACGAAAGAAATCATCCCGTCTTATTACTCAGTTAAAGAGGTGGTATTACCGTTTAATAAATTTAGCGGCGTTGACCCCATTTTAGGGCCTGAAATGCGATCCACTGGTGAAGTAATGGGAATTGGTAAAACCTTTGCCGAAGCCTTTGCTAAAGCACAGTTGGGTAGTTTATCGAATATGAAAAAATCGGGGAAAGCGCTCTTATCAGTTCGTGATCAAGATAAAACTCGCCTACTCCAAGTGGCTAAGCGACTTGTTGCCCATGGCTTTACAATTGATGCCACCATCGGCACAGCTAAAATATTGCAACAAGCCGGTATTGCTTGTCAAATCGTTAAAAAAGAGAACGAGGGTCGACCCAATATTCATGACCACATTAAAAATGGTGAATATAGTTATATTCTTAATACCACTTCGGGACGCGCAGCCATTGAAGCATCAAAAATCCTGCGTCGAAGTGCAATACAATATAAAGTACACTACGATACAACGATGAATGCAGCCTATGCCACCACCGCTGCACTCGATTGCGATCCGGCAAAAACCGTTATACCATTACAAGCACTGTACCAATAAGTTTTGGGCAAAATCAGCCTGTAAAATGATAGGGAGAGTAATATGCGATTACTGCGTTATGGTTTGAAAGGAAATGAGAAACCAGCCATCTTAGATGATAAAGATCAACTGCGCGATCTCAGTGCGGTAATTGCCGATATTGATGCACAAACATTAGCCGAAAATGTGCTAACAAAAATTAGCCAAATGGATATTGATACGCTACCAATAATTAATCGTCCTGAGCGTATTGCCCCTTGTGTTGGTAAAGTCGGTAAATTTATCTGTATTGGTTTGAACTATATCGATCATGCAAAAGAAACTGGCGCACCAATTCCTAACGAACCAGTTATTTTCAATAAATGGACCAGTGCCATTAGTGGTGCTAATGATAATATTGTATTACCCCGAGGCTCAACCCATACCGATTGGGAAGTAGAACTAGGTATTGTCATAGGCAAAGAAGGCAAATATATTCAAGAGCAAGAGGCATTAACTTATGTTGCTGGTTATTGCGTGGTGAATGATGTTTCTGAACGTGATTATCAAAAAAATCGTGGTGGAACTTGGGACAAAGGTAAAGGTTGCGATAGTTTTGGCCCTATTGGCCCTTGGCTAGTCACAGCCGACGAAATTAAAGATCCACAAAATCTTGAATTATGGTTAGAAGTCGATGGCAAACGCTATCAACACAGTCATACCAGCAACATGATTTTTAATGTTAAACAGATCATAAGTTATGTCAGCCAATTTATGAGTTTACAAGCCGGTGATATTATCGCAACCGGTACACCCGCTGGCGTTGGTCTTGGCATTAAACCTAAATCAATCTTTTTGAAAGCAGGACAAAAGGTTCGTTTAGGCATTGCCCAATTAGGTATTCAAGAACATTTAGTTGTCAGTGAATAATTGTGTTTATTGCAATAACGAGCTTAATACCAAATAAAAAACATTAAAGCTTTGATGTTTTTAATGCCTCCCTAACTTGCATTAAAACTTCACCCAATAAGTTTTGACCTCGCCATTTAGTCATATTAAAGCGCATCTCATCATCCATACTTAAACCTATTCCCCAAATTT
Source organism: Gilliamella sp. B3464 (assembly GCF_026536145.1). Classification (NCBI taxonomy): domain Bacteria; kingdom Pseudomonadati; phylum Pseudomonadota; class Gammaproteobacteria; order Orbales; family Orbaceae; genus Gilliamella; species Gilliamella sp. B3464. The sequence goes on from NZ_JAFNOQ010000007.1 coordinate 62,792, forward strand.
TATCGTACGGACTTGCCTCTGCTAATACTTTACCTTTGGTCGATAATAAATAGGTTTTGAGCTCAGCATTTTGCGAAAACTTAGCAAAATTTCCTTTGAAAACTATCTCTTTTTTATGAATATTCCAAATATTATCATCAAAATTAGTTACCTTTTTACCCAAATTTTTCTGCATTTTGGCAGAAGACGTCGCTAAAATAGCATTAGCACAATCCAAATCTTGAAATAACATTGCCTTGGCATACATCATCCATTGTTCGGTACTGGTAAATTCAATATCATCAATAATAAAACGACAAGGATACCATTGTGACAAGTAATGATCTGGGCTAAAAAAGAAAATGATTTTCTTTTTTCCTACTGGTTTCATGTATTAACATCACTTTTTAAAAATAAGTTTATCGTCAAATTAACCAATAAAACCACACCATAATAATGCGTTTTATTGGCTAATTATTGATGATCGATAATTACGTTAACAATTAACTTTTTGTACTATTTATTAGCCGCAGCCATGGCTAAGATATCAGCCTCTGTCAATTTATGGGTAGGATTAGCAAACGCATAACAAGTTGGTTTTTTGTCGATAAATACTTCAGTAGTAAATTGTAGATCGTTAATATCTTCAAAAATCCAAGTAGAAATATAATAGTGTTGTGTATCTTTCATATGATAATAAAGGTGAGTACCACATTCTTGACAAAATGCTCTTTCTGCCCATTGAGATGAATTATACACACTAATGTTTTCTTGCCCTTCAACCACGAATTGCCCATCATACATTAATGTCATAAATGGCCCCGCACCCCATTTAAGGCAAGTATGACAATGACAAGCACTAAATTGGGTATTTTTAAAAGGTACCGTTAATTTAACCTTTCCACATAAACATGATCCATGATATTGATTAGACATAAATATTCCTTATTTTAAATGGCTAAAAATGTTTAAAATTTAGGTTAATATAGTAAAGTTTTGTCGATATAACAAGCAAGAGCCCAACGAACATCGTTGAGCTCATTAAACAATGGGCATATAGTTTTAATAATAAAACCTAATCCTGCTTAGTGATCGGTTTTCTTAAAAAGATACCATAAGAAATAGCACCTAAAATAAGTAAGCATGCCCCTAAGATAAATACATAGCCAAAACTACCTGTAATATCGAGAATAATACCCGTTACAATGGGTGCCATTGCCGCACCTAAAAAGCCACCAAAATTTTGAATTGCGCCAAGAGAGCCAACTTGATGACTAGGAGCAACGTCAGCAGCTAATGTCCAAATAACACCAGAAGGTAATTGAGAAGCAAAATAACCTACTGATAATAAGATAATACTTAATGTGGTATTATCAATAAAAGCAATAGGAGCAACAGAAGCTGCAGCAATGATCGCTCCACCAACAATAGGAATTTTTCTAGCATTAATTGGTTTAAAGCCATGTCGAATAGCATAATCAGAAATGATCCCCCCCAATAAAACACCAATAATGCCACAGAAAAACGGAATTGAAGCGATCCATCCCATTTGTTTTATAGTAAAACCTTGTTCTTTTTCTAAATAGCTCGGTAACCAAGTTAAGTAAACCCAAATGGTAAACATGATGCCAAAATTACCCAGAATCATAAACCAAGTCATTTTTTGTTTTAACAAATCCCCCCAAGACGATTGAACTTGTTTAGTTTCAGGCTGTTCTGGATTATTTTCACCTTTAATAATGCTCATTTCTTGCGGTGTTGGATTACGATAAATTTTTAACCAAACTAGCATAACCAGTAAACCGAATACGCCAATAATGACAAACATACCACGCCAACTCATAGTTAACATTAAAATGGTTAATAAGGGCGGAGCTATCGCATTCGCTATTTGCGAACCAGTATTAATAATAGAAACCGGTACCCCTCGCTCCTCTTTTGAAAACCATGTTTGTGTTGTTTTCAATCCCGAGGTAAAAAATGGCGATTCAACCACACCTAATACCACTCGCATTGCATAAAACATAGAATAGCTATTGAGAAAACCACAAATAATAGTTACGATAGACCATAAACCAGACGCCCAAGCAAACATTTTTTTAGGGCCAAATTTATCAACTAACCATCCTGCAGGTAAATTGGCTATAGCATAAGGCCAAAGGAATGCTGATAATAGAAAACCCATCTGAGTTTGAGACAAACCAAACTCTTGTGCTATGGTTGTGTTGGCAATACTTAAATTCGATCTATCTAAATAATTAACGATAGCCCCAATTACAAGTAAAATAATGAATCCCCATCTTAATTTTGGTTTTGTTGTTTGTTGTATTGTCATATCTGCACCTTTTTTTAGACAAAACGATCCCACAGACATATAAAAATATGCCTTTACTTAACAAATATCGGTATTATTTATTCTTGGCGTTATTTACTGCCGCAATAAAGTTTTGAGCAGCTTTAGTTACTTTGCTATAGTCATTATCTTGTGCCGCCGCTTTTGTAATATAACTTGCAACACCAACACATACTGCACCAGCAGAAAACCATTCATGAACATTTTCTGGGGTAACACCTCCCGTTGGTGATATTGGTGCATGCGATAGCGGTGCCAATACTGATTTTACATAACTAGGATTAACAAACTCGGCAGGGAATAACTTGACTATATCGGCACCTGCTTCTAAGGTATTTTGGATTTCCGTAGGGGTATAAGCACCACTCATTGTGACAACTTGATAACGATTAGCCACTTTAATCATCTCAGGATTCAAATTGGGACTGACCAGTAATTCAGCACCAGCTAAAATTGCAGCTCTGGCAGTTTCACCATCTAATACAGTTCCTGTACCAACTAAAATTCCTTTATTTCTATATTTATCCGACAAATATTTAACTACTTGTAATGCATTAGGAACAGCCATTGGAATTTCAATAACGTTAATACCACCTTCAATGGCCGCTTCAGCAACTTTAATTGATTCACTTTCCGTTGCTAATCTGACAATTAAGACTATGCCAGAATCTACAATTTTATTAAGATTGTCTAATTTACGATACATTTATTATCTCCAATAATCTTGGTTAACCATTTACTTGATATAATTTATTTCCAGTAAATCCTAATTTTCTTGAAATTTGTACTGCAGTTTCTTTCACCAACTTAGCAATCATTTGCTCTTTATCTTTCGTCATACCGCTATACAAACTCGCTACACTAAATGAAGCCACTGGTTGATTTTCATAATTATAAATAGCAGAGCTTATACAATACATTTCTAAGTTATCTTCCCTGTCATCAATTGCATATCCTCGCTCTCGGGTTTTATATGCGTCATGCAACACCTCTTGTTGGTTGGTATGTGATAATGGTGTTTTACTTGGGTAAGGCTCTGGTCCTAAAATCTCAATAATTTTTTGATCCGAAAAAGCATTTAACAGTGCTTTTCCCAAACCTGTAGTATGTAAATTACGTCGAGAGCCTAGTCTTGCTGTTGGCTTAATTGTTGAATGATTTTCAGCCTTATCAATATAGACAATTTTACCTTTATCTTGAACACCAAGAAATACCGTGCTACCTGTCTGGCGATTAAGTTCTTGTATAAATGGTCTTGCAGCATCAGCTATACCCATATTGATAATCACAGAGCTACCAATTTCAAACGCCAATAAACTTAATCCATACGTTTTTTGCTTTACATCTTTTATCTCAATAATGCCTTTATAAACTAGCGTTTGTACTAATTCAAAAGCACTACTTTTAGGCAATTGCATCATTTCGCAAATATTATTCAGCGTTAAAAATTTCTCACTACTGACAAATAATAAAAGTAAATCGATGGTTCGAGCAGCCGATTTATTTAGTTTTAATGGTATATCTTGTCGTTTCATAATTTCGCAAATGTGAACTGTGAAGTAAGTTAAATAATTAAACTTTAATTCTGTATTAACTATAGCATGTCATATTATTATTGCATTTCCATTTTATCTTATATTATTCAATTTATTAGTTAGTTCACAATAATGGTTCGCACTTATGAACGATGTTTCGCAGATACGAAAAGGAAATAAAATATGAACAAAAAATCTAACCCTAAAGCCATCTTCTTAATTGGTTCAGCTGGAGCAGGAAAATCAACTGTCGGTAAGTTTTTAGCAACAAAACTGCATTACTGTTATTTAGATAAAGATATTATTGCTAATCGATTTACCGGAGAACTGTTAATATCTCGGGGGTATCAACCAACCGCAAGAGATGAATGTGAATATTATAAAAAGCAAGTGATGGATATTGAATACAAAACGCTGTTGGATATTGCCAGTGAGAATTTAAAACTAAATAATTCAGTGATACTTGATGCACCTTTTTTAAGTTATTTTTCAGATAAAGATTACATTAGTAAAATAATACAACAGTTTAATTTTTCTAATGTTGATACTTATGTGTTAGAAGTTTTTGTACCAGCTGAAATATTAAAACAACGAATTTTAGATCGTAATAATCCTCGCGATATATGGAAGTTAGATAACTGGGACCAATTTATTAAAGGTATAAATCAAAAAAAATGTTTATGGCAAAACGTTACCTATATAAGGTTTGATAATAGTGCAACACAAATACCTGAATTTACTCTTTTAAAAAATTTTGAATAAAACTGACTTAGTCTTTTAATTTAAAAAGTATTCATTTTGTAAAAAAGTTTAAAGAAACCTATTCGTTTTAGTAAAAAAAGTGTCTATTTATAGATAATATGTTCAAAAATGGGGCAGTTGTGCCAAAAAGGTATTGCTTTATTATTTTAATACTATAATATAGCGACCTCTTTGACGCGGGGTGGAGCAGCTTGGTAGCTCGTCGGGCTCATAACCCGAAGGTCGTTGGTTCAAATCCAGCCCCCGCAACCAATTTTCTGTCTAATCTATCTTTTCTAAGCCGATTTTGGCACTGCTAATAACGTTGATACCGCTTCACTGATTCTTCTAGCGATATAACTATTGTTCATTGTATATAAATGAATACCGTCAACATTTTGTGAAACTAAATCCACAATCTGATCGATAGCATAAGCAATACCAGCATCACGGAATGCATCAGGATGATGTTCATATTTTTCCATCATCTGTTTGAACTTCTTCGGTAGATTCACACCACACATTGAAACCATACGTTCAATTTGATTTTTATTCGTTACCGGCATAATGCCTGCTTCAATTGGTACGTTAATCCCCATATCACGCGCTTTATCTAAAAACGCATAGAAATAGTCATTATCAAAAAAGAGCTGTGAGATTAACTGATCGGTACCTGCATTCACCTTCTCTTTTAAATGAATCAGATCTTGTTTAAGGGTAGCAGCTTCAAGATGTCCCTCTGGATAGCATGCGCCAATAATATTAAAATCCCCATTTTCTTTAATGAACGATACTAATTCGCTGGCAAAACGAAAATCATTTTTGGGTTGTACATTCGGACTAATATCACCACGCAACGCTAAAACATTGTCAATACCTGCACATTTTAGCTCATGTAAAATTTTACTCATCTCAGCTTTATCAAAATTAATACCCGGTAAATGGGCAACACTTTCAATACCATAAGTGTGTTTAACTGAATGTGCAATATCAATGGTGGTTTGACCATTTAAACTACCGCCTGCTCCATATGTAACACTGATAAAATCAGGCTTAAAATAGCCAAGTTCACGTAATGTGCTATAGATAGTCTCTAATGGTGATGTTTTTTTGGGTGGAAAAACTTCAAAAGAGAACACCGTTTTTTTATTAAAAAGTAAATTTGTTTTCATCTGTTTCATCCATTCGTGTGACAACGATTGTCCTTACTGACATTTCCGCCACCAAAAAAGGTGGCGGAATCTGAGGTATAACCAAGAGACCTTACTTGGCAAACAGAGTATTAATTAAGTGTTTTTCGAACTTCTAAGGTTGCTTGAACTAAATGCTCTAAGCTTTCAACCACTTCTTTTTCACCTCGAGTTTTTAAGCCACAATCTGGATTGATCCAAAGTTTTTGCTTGTCAATTTTTGCAAGTAATTTTTCAATGGTTGTTTTAATTTCAGCAACAGGCGGAACACGTGGTGAATGGATATCATAGACACCCGGCCCAACTTCTGTTTTAAAGTTATTAGCTTTAAGTACATCAATCAATTGTAGATTTGAGCGTGAAGCTTCAAACGAAATCACATCGGCATCCATTGCATCAATATCTTTAATAATATCTGCAAATTCGCTATAACACATATGGGTATGAATTTGTGTATCGGCTTGCACTTTGCTGTGTACTAATCTAAATGATGGAATTGCCCAATCAAGGTATTCACTGTTCCAATCCGCTTTACGTAATGGTAATTTTTCTTTAAGTGCGGCCTCATCAATTTGAATGATTTTAATACCAGCAGCTTCAAGATCTAATACTTCATCACCTATGGCTAACGCAATTTGGAATACTGATTCTTTTTGTGAAATATCTTCACGTGGGAATGACCAGTTAAGAATTGTCACAGGTCCTGTCAACATACCTTTAACAGGTTTATCAGTAAGACTTTGCGCATATTTTGAATATTCAACCGTAATCGGTTTAGAACGTGAAATATCACCCCAAACAATTGGTGGCTTAACACAACGAGTACCATAAGATTGAACCCATGCTTTTTCGGTAAAGACAAAGCCATTTAAGCTTTCACCAAAATACTCCACCATGTCATTACGTTCAAATTCACCGTGAACTAATACATCAATACCAATTTTTTCTTGAAGCTTGATACATTCTGCAATTTTTTGCTTATTAAACTCAGTATATTCATTCAAACAAATTTCACCTTTTTTGAATTTTGCACGATTTACGCGCACATCGGGTGTTTGTGGGAAAGAACCAATAGTCGTAGTTGGCAATAGTGGTAAATTAAAGGCTTTCTTCTGTGCTGCCTCACGTACTGAAAATTCCGGTAAACGGGTAAAATCAGACGCTTTTAACGCAGCCACTTTTTCACGTACAGAATGATTTGCCCCTTCACGTTCACGGGTAAATAATGTTTGATTTGCTTTATAAGCTGCACTATTTTCAGGATTAGCTTCTTTAAATAATTGGCCTAACTCTGCAAGTTCTTGCAGTTTTTCTTGAGCAAAAGCAAAGTAAGCACGTTGTTGAATGGTTAGTTTGGTTTCATTCTGCAACGTATAAGGTACATGTAATAATGAGCATGAAGTATTAATAACGATGTTAGCCGCTTTTTGTTTAATCTTACCAAGTAAAGCTAACGTTTTTTGATAATTATTTTTCCAGATGTTTTTACCATTAACAACACCTGCAAATAACACTTTATTCGCTGGAAAACCATTAGCTTCAAGTAATGCTAGTGATTGTTTTCCTTCAACAAAATCAAGACCAATACCATCGAATGGCAGAGCAACTAACTCTTTATAACAATCACGTACATCACCAAAATAGGTTTGTAGAACCACTTTAGTCGCACCTTTGACAGATAAGATTGCTTGATAAAGCTCAGTAAATAAAGCGATATCATCGTGATTAAGATCAGTGACTAAAATTGGCTCATCAATTTGAATCCACTCTGCACCTAATGCCGTAAATTTTTGAATAATATCTTGATAAGCTTTAATAATATCAGCTTTAAAGTCAGTGATTTTTTTATTACCTAAATATTGGGCCAATTTAAAAAAGGTTAATGGACCAACTACAACGGGTTTAGTTTGAATACCGAGCGCTTTTGCTTCTTGATACTCATCAAATGGTTTGTTGCCAGCTAATTTAATTTGCACTGAATCTTCAATTTCAGGCACTAAATAATGATAATTGGTATTGAACCATTTTTTCATTGCTAAAGCTCGCACATCGCCTTTGTCACCTTGATAGCCACGCGCCATCGCAAAATAGCGATCAAGCTCAGGCAAACCTAAATCTTGATAACGTTTTGGAATCACATTAAGTAAACAAGCGGTATCTAAAACCGCATCATAAAATGAAAAGTCATTAGATGAGATATAAGCAATGTTTTGTGCACGTTGTTGTTTTAAGTGCTCTGCACGAAGCGCTTTTGCTTCGTTTAATAATTCAGCTTGGGTTTTATTACCTTTAAAATAAGCTTCAGTTGCAAACTTAAGTTCACGAAGTTTACCAACACGAGGATAACCAATAACAGCAGTATTCATTTTTTGTTTCCTTTTCATCTTAATCACATTTCTTTAGTGGTTAAAAAGATAACAAAAAAAAATGTTATTGAATAATTCTACTTTTTTATTGGTTAATATAGTTTTTAACTATAACAAATTTAATTTTAGCAAAAAAAATCCCGCTATTTAGCACAATAGCGGGATTGGTTTTTTATTATTTTATCTAATTACTTACGCCATTCACCACGAATTGGTCTTGAAAAATGAGCAAGTACGGCAATCATACAAATTTCAATTGATACGCCCCAATAGATGTGACCTAAAATTTCACTCCAAAGTTCATAACCATTTAAATTCCATAACCAACCCACCGTTCCTTCTGGATCATAAGCAGGATGACGAAAACCGAGTAATGGAATTAAAAATCCATGCATGGCAACGGTAATAATAATGCCGTAAAACGCACCATACCATAAACGAATATTATTCCAAAAATAAGCGATAAAAACATACACAAAGGCAAACGCAAAACTAAATAACCAATGGTAAAGTGTCACCGCTCCAGATACTATTGCAGTTTGATAGACATAATCGAGAGAGTGAGAGTTAATACCTAGCCAGCCAAGCCATGCATCAATATGTGCTGCTGGTGGTGAAATTTCGCCAGGAACGCGAGGCGGCATATTGACTTCAGAGCCCCATTTTACTAATGCACTAATAAACCCACCAATAAGTGTGGTCCAAATAATAATTTGCCGATTTGTTTTATTTCCAAACATTTAGATTAATTCCTAATATTATTGTTAATATGTTTTTAAATTATATTACACATTAATCCACGAAAAAATAAAATTTAGTTAGTTGGCAAACATTCTTCAACAAAAGAGAGAAATCTTATAAATCTGCATAAAATTAACCCACTAAAATTTAATGCAAATATTTGATAATTAATAAAATATAAATCAATCTTACAATAAGAGTGATAAGCATTTAAAAAATATATTAAAGGGATTATATTAGTTATTAATAAAAATTATTCGAATATAAAAATATGCATTGTGAGCTAAATCGAGTATTTATATACTATAGGTAACTGGCTTAATGGAATGAAAGGTTATTTTTATTTGATAATGATTCTCATTATCAATATAATAAAAACATACACTTTACTGTAGAGATCTTAGTTATGTTAAAAACGTCGACAATAAGCCTTGAAGAAATCAATAATACAGTCCAAATTCCGGATCCTCAGTCTGGTTTTTTTCGAAAACTCTGGGCTTTTTCGGGACCCGGCGCATTAGTTGCTGTCGGTTATATGGATCCGGGTAACTGGATCACCTCTATACAAGGAGGCGCCCTTTATAGTTATCTGTTACTGTCAGTTATATTAATATCGAGTTTAATTGCTATGCTTTTGCAAGCGATGTGCGTCAAAATAGGCATAGTCACTGGTATGGATCTTGCTCAAGCAACAAAATCGATGGTAGGCAAAAAATTTTCTTTTTGTTTATGGATATCAACTGAACTGGCGATTATCGCTACAGAAATAGCAGAAGTGATTGGTAGCGCTGTCGCATTAAACCTTTTATTTGATATCCCGCTATTGATCGGTGTGTTATTAACAGTCTTCGATGTTGTCATTTTATTAATATTAATACGGTTTGGATTTAGAAAAATAGAAGCTATCGTATTTTGCTTAATTGCCACTATATTTATTATTTTTTCTTACGAAGTTTTACGGGCCTCGCCTCAATTTAGTGACATAATTAATGGATTTATTCCTAAAATAGATATTTTTACCCAATCCATTAAAGGCCATGACTCAGCATTAGTAATTGCACTAGGTATTGTTGGCGCAACGGTCATGCCACATAATTTATATCTACATTCATCTATTGTCCAAACCCGAAAATATAATAGAACAAAAACATCTAGCCTAAAAAATGCTATCAAATATGCAACTATTGACTCTAACATACAATTATCTTTTTCATTTATTATCAATTGTCTGTTATTAATTCTTGGCGCTTCGCTTTTTTATGGTAATGATCCTGACAATCTTGGTCGCTTTACTCAGCTTTATGACGCTTTAAAAAATCCGCAAATGGTTGGACCTGTCGCCAGTTCAATAATGGCAACATTATTTGCTGTTGCTTTACTTGCATCAGGTCAAAACGCCACAATAACAGGCACACTTACCGGACAAATAGTAATGGAGGGTTTTATTAATCTATCTATTCCTCTTTGGGCTCGTAGAATGATAAGCCGAGGTTTAGCGGTCGCCCCTGTTATTTTATGCATCTATATATGGGGTGAAAAAGAGAGCATTGTTGAAAATTTATTAATCTATACTCAAGTATTTCTCAGTATCGCCTTACCGATATCAATGGTTCCTTTATTGTTAGTCACTTCCAACAAAAAAATCATGGGCGAATTTGTTAATTGCAAATTAACTATCATATTAGGATGGTTAGCGGCTATTGCACTGGTTCTACTCAACCTACAGTTAATTTATGAAGTTATGAGTTCACTATTTTAAATAGATCACTTTAAAGCCATAAATAGACAACTATTCATGGCTTTTTATCTATTTTATCCCACTAATTAATAATCATTTACTTTTTACCAAATTGCATTATTAATAACATAAACAGCCCAAAAGCAATTAAAATTAAGCTTAGCACACATTATTGATTAACTAATTAATTACACGTCTTTATTTCACCAAAAAACTGTATTTATTTACAGTGTTTTTACTGTTATACTGCCTATATTATAACTAGTCTTATGTATTCATTATTATGATAACGCAATTAACTATTAATAATTTTGCTATTGTTGATCAGCTACTGGTCGACTTTACCTTAGGTATGACAGCAATAACGGGTGAAACAGGTGCCGGTAAATCTATTGCTATTGATGCTTTAGGGTTGTGTTTAGGTAATCGTTCTGACGCTTCATCTATTCGCTATGGCGCAGAACGTGTTGATATTTCTGCTTGTTTTGTACTTGATGATACACCAGCCGCCTTTAATTGGCTTACTGAAAATCAACTTGATGAAGGTAATGAATGTATATTACGAAGAGTAATTAACCAAGATGGCCGTTCTAAAGCATTTATAAACGGACGAACTGTTCCTATTTCACAATTAAAAGATTTAGGGCAAATGTTAATTCAAATTCATGGACAGCATGAACATCAACGTTTGCTACGTAGTGACTATCAACAGCTTCTATTAAATCATTATATGAACGAGCCAATATTACTTGCACAAATGCAACAAGCTCACAAACAATGGAAAGTCGCTCGACAAGCTTATCAACAATATGAAACATCACGGCAAGAACGTGATGCTCATATGCAACTGTTACAATATCAACTTAAAGAGTTAAATGAGTTTTCGCCAATTGAAGGTGAATACCAACAAATAGACGAAGAATACAAACGATTATCTAATAGCGAGCAACTGATAAATCTAAGTCAACAATCAGTTATGCTATTAGACGAAGCTGATGATTACAATGTGAGCAATCTGCTCAGTAGTGTCAAAAATAGCGTTCAGCAGTTAACTGAACTCGATCCGACGCTAAATAATATTTATACCATGTTAGAAGAGGCTTCCATTCAGATTAAAGAAGCAAGCTATGAACTGCGTCATTACAGTGAAAATCTAGATCTTGATCCAGCTCGGGTTATGCAACTTGAACAACGCCTATCAAAACAAATAGCGTTGGCTCGCAAACATCATGTGGCGCCTGAAGCACTACCAGAATTACACCAACAGTTATTGGCCGAATTCAAACAAATTAACCAACAAGATGAACAAAGTGAACAACTAAAAGCGGATATTAAAAAGTATCATCAAATCGCCATTGAACTTGCAGAAAAGTTACATCAAAAACGATTAACTGTAAGTAAAACCCTAGCTAAAAAAGTAACAGCATTGATGCATGAGTTATCTATGCCAAATGGACAATTAAGCATTGAAATTGCTTATGACGAAAATCGTTTAACTGAAGATGGTGCGGACTTAGTCACTTTTTTAGTGACGACAAATGCAGGGCAACAAGCACAACCTTTAGCTAAAGTAGCATCAGGCGGGGAGTTATCACGTATCGCACTTGCTATTCAGGTTTTAACTGCACAAAAAATGGAAACACCTGCGCTAATATTTGATGAAATTGACGTTGGGATTAGTGGACCGACTGCGGCTAAAGTGGGTCAATTATTAAGGCAACTTGGCGAGTCAACACAAGTGATAACTGTTACACATTTACCACAAGTCGCCGGACAGGCTAATCAACACTATTTTGTTAGTAAGCAAACAAAGGGAAAACAGACTTCAACCGACATGCAAAAATTAGATAATAATGGCCGTGTAAATGAACTCGCTCGATTATTAGGCGGTGATAAAATCACTGATGCAACGTTAGCCAATGCGAAAGAGTTACTTATTATCTAACTGAATTGTGGTAATATAGCGATTTAGACTGAATTATGGGGAAAGCTTGAGCATGAATCTATCTGGTAAACATATTTTATTAGGGATTACAGGCGGTATTGCAGCTTATAAATGCCCTGATCTTGTTCGCCATTTAAAAAAAGCGGGAGCTGAAGTTCGAGTCATTCTTACTGAATCAGCAAGTCATTTTGTCACACCAATGACACTACAAGCTGTGAGTGCTAATCCTGTTTCCAGCGATCTATTTGACCCGTCGGCTGAGCTTTCAATGAGCCATATCGAACTGGCAAAATGGGCAGATATTGTATTAATTGCACCGGCAACAGCCAATATTATTGCCAAAATCGCCAATGGCATTGCTGATGATTTATTATCAACAGTGTGTTTAGCCACGCCGGCTCAAATTGCTATAGCACCAGCTATGAACCAACAAATGTATAAAGCTATAGCCACACAGCATAATTTATCGGTATTGAATGATAGAAACACCTTAATTCTTGGTCCTGATGAAGGGTTCCAAGCTTGTGGTGATATCGGTCCAGGTCGAATGCTTGAACCACACGTGATTGTCGAAAATCTCAATAGCTATTTTACCCACTCATCATTATTAGATGGGATATCAATTACTATTACTGCTGGGCCAACGGTTGAAGAAATCGATCCTGTCCGTTATATCAGTAACTACAGTTCAGGAAAAATGGGCTTTGCTATTGCTAAAGCTGCGGCAGAAATGGGCGCAAATGTTACACTTATTAGCGGCCCAGTTAATTTAGATACGCCAAAACATGTCACACGAATCGATGTTAAAAGTGCAAATGAAATGTATAATCAAGCATTAACTGCAGCGCAAAAATCGTCTATTTTTATTGCTTGTGCAGCAGTTGCCGATTTTCGTGCGGCAACAATTGCCACTCAAAAAATAAAAAAAACGGACGATAATGAACTTGTGATTAAATTAGCCAAAAATCCAGACATTGTTGCAAGTGTTGCCGCATTAAAAAATTCAAGGCCTTTTGTTGTTGGTTTTGCCGCAGAAACCAATAATGTTGAAAAATATGCCTTAAAAAAATTAATCACCAAAAATTTAGATTTAATCTGTGCTAATGATGTTTCAGATAAAAAAATTGGTTTTAATTCCGATCAAAATGCATTAACCCTTTATTGGCAAAATGGCGAACAAAGGTTACCATTAAGTAGTAAACAACAATTAGCAAAACAATTACTTGAAGCTGTGATAACACGATACAAAGCGAGTGATAATGAAAAGAAAAATTGATATTAAAATATTAGATAAACGTTTAGGTAATGAGTTTCCACTCCCCACTTATGCAACTGAAGGATCAGCTGGTATTGATTTACGAGCCATGTTTGATAAAACAACCGAAATTAAACCGGGTGAAACCATCTTAACGCCTACCGGTTTATCCATGCATATTGCCGATCCAAATCTAGCAGCATTGGTCTTACCTCGTTCAGGTTTAGGATCTAAAAATGGGATTGTACTCGGTAATTTAGTCGGTTTAATTGATTCTGATTATCAAGGACAGCTTTTTGTTCCGGTATGGAACCGCAGCCAAACCCCTTTTATAATTGAAGCCGGTGATCGAATTGCACAATTGATTATCGTACCTGTGGTACAAGCCGAATTTAATATTGTTGATGAATTTACACTCTCAGCACGAGGGGAAGGTGGATTTGGGCATTCGGGTAAAAAATGATTGTGACCAGCAAAAATAAGAATCGTAAAGAAGACATCTTGCAAGCATTGGCAACTATGCTTGAGTCCAATGAAGGGACGCAACGCATTACCACGGCGAAATTAGCCGCCACTGTCGGTGTTTCAGAAGCAGCACTTTACCGACATTTTCCAAGCAAAACCAAAATGTTTGAAAGCTTGATTGTTTATATTGAAGATATATTACTTTCACGCATCAATACCATTATGCAAGATGAGCCTAAAACATTCACCCGCTTACAGCTTATTTTAGCGCTGATATTAGGTTTTTCAGAAAAAAACCCTGGATTAACTAGGATTATGACTGGGCATGCGTTAATGTTTGAACAAGAACAATTACAAGAGCGAATCAGTCAATTATTTGAACGAATAGAAACTCAAATAAAACAAGTTTTGCGAGAACGAAAAATTCGCGAAGGGGTTGCATTTACTACTGATGAACGTATTTTATCTAGTCAATTATTAGCATTTTGTGAAGGGATGATGTCACGTTATTCTCGTTCAGGCTTTAAATATCTTCCTACCACCAATTTTGATACACGTTGGGCGTTACTAGCAAAACAGTTAGTTTAAATGCTATGTATGTATGACTTTTTAAACTAACTTTTTATCGTTCTCAAATAGGATTATGTGATGAATTTTGAAAATATTTTAACTCAAACTACCGCATTTATTGATAAATATGATGGCATTGTGCTTAGCTATATAGCGCATTTTTGTTTTGCCATTATTATTTTTATAATTGGTCGAGCAATTTCTAAGTTTATCAGTCGTCAATTAAAACGCATTTTAAGCAGCCGCCATGTTGATCCAACAGTGGTGAAATTTGTCAGCGCATTATCTTATTATGCCGTTATGGTCGTGACACTGGTTGCAGTTTTAGGACAGTTAGGCGTACAAACAGCCTCAATTGTCGCAGTTATTGGTGCTGCAGGTTTAGCTGTTGGTTTGGCACTGCAAGGTTCACTGTCTAACTTTGCCGCAGGCGTCATATTAATAATATTTCGTCCGTTTAAAGTGGGTGAAACCGTTGTTATCAACAGTCAAAGAGGCGTCATTGACTCTATACAGATTTTTTCTACAACGATTGTTACACCAACTAACGAACTTGTTGTTATTCCTAATAGTCAGGTAGTTAGTGCCAATATAATCAACTTTACCCGTTTACCAGAAAGACGTTTAGATTTGGTTATTAATGTGGGTTATGATTCAAATATTCAAAATGTTTACCAAGTGCTAAGACAAGCAGTAAACCAAACCAACAATATTTTGACAAATAAAGAATCAATTATTCGTTTAGATCTGTTAGATGCATCATCAATGAACTTTAATGTTTTGGTTTGGACATCAAACGAAAATTACCCGTCAGTGAGAGCAGAATTACTGGAAAATATTAAAAATCTACTAACTGAAAATGGTATTAATATTCCATATCCAACTATGGATGTGAATGTTAATTCTAACCACTAAATTTTGGTTTTGACCTACCGTCGACTATTGTCGACGGAAATCTTTTCACGCAATCAAATATCTTGATCCATATTCAAAGCTGGTTTATCACAATCAGGGCAGCCGACCACTTTTGCTGGTACTCCAGCAACAGTTGTATGGGCTGGCACTGGCTCTAATACGACTGAACCGGCACCAATTTTTGCCCCTTTACCAATTTCGATATTACCTAAAATCGTTGAATGAGCACCAATCATGACGCCTTCTCGAATTTTTGGATGACGATCCCCATTCTCTTTACCTGTACCACCCAGTGTTACCGATTGTAAAATCGATACATCATTGTCTATGACGACAGTTTCACCAATGACAATACCTGTCGCATGATCGAACATCACACCACAGCCAATTTTTGCAGCAGGATGAATATCAACGCCAAACACAATAGCAATCTGACTTTGTAAAAATGTGGCGAGTGATTGACGATTTTGTTGCCAAAGCCAATGTCCAATACGATAAGCTTGCAACGATAAAAAGCCTTTATAATAAAGTAAAGGAGTTGAATAATAATTAGTGGCGGGATCACGCACATAAACCGCAATAATATCAGTAATAGCGGATTGAATAAGATGCGGATCAGCCTTATAAGCCTGCCGTGCAATTTCACGAATTTCAATTGCAGGCATGACTTGGGTAGCAAGTTTATTGGCTAAAATATAGCTTAATGCATTACCTAAATTTTCGTGATTAAGCAAAGTGGCATGGAAATAACTGGCTAGCATCGGTTCACTTTCTACTAATTTTGATGCTTCTTGCCTGATTGTTTGCCATAGCATATCAGGCGTAACTACTGTTTTGGTAATATTCACAACAACAACCTATAGACATTAATCATAGTGATTATCTATTGTTTCGCAAACTCATCATAGAAGCAAGCTTTGTATTTATTGATCATAAACTAAATAGCAAAATGGAAACTTCCGTTTCCATTTTATAAAGTAGATAACAATAACTATTGTGATTGAAGTCTATTTTTTCGATCATTGGTTAAGGTAAATATAGCAACAATTAAAATAAATAGCACAATACTAGCAAGCACATAAAACGTTGTTGAATAGCCAGTATTATCAAATAATTTACCCACCACCCATGACAGTGCAATCACACCAATATTAGATGAAATATTAAAGCCAACTAAATAGAGGGTTGATGATAATCTAGCATCAAAATTAGCTACAACATATTTAAATACCGCCAAAATAAACAGCGGCGTTTCAATGGCATGAAATAATTTTATTAATGAAATCAGATAAACATTATGTAGTGATGCAGATAAAGCAATTCGGCAAATCATCACGAGTGCAGCAATTAATAGTGACTTTTTAGCACCCACTTTATTAATAAAATAGGGTGCTAAGATCATACAGGCCGCCTCTAAAAAAACTTGAAAAGAGTTTAAATAACCATAAACGCGGTAACCATCTTCATTTTTTTCAAAAAAACTTGTGTAAAAATTTGGAAACAGTTGTTGATCATAAATGGTATAAAAACTATTTGTCCCAATAATAAAAAATACAAATAGCCAAAATTTTTTCATACCAAATAATGAGAAAATTTCACTTAATGTTGGAATGGTTGAGGTTTTTTCAATAACCCTATCCTTGTTTGCATCCACTGGATAACGTTTTGGCGTAAAGGTCAAATTAATAATAAAAAAGATAACAGCAACAGCAGATGCCATCCAAAAATTAATATGAGGATCGATACCAAATAAAATACCAGCAACAAACGTCGCGGCAGCATAACCAAACGATCCCCAAAAGCGAGCTGGACCAAACTCAAAACCAAATAAGCGGCTAATGCGCTCAATAAACGAATCAATTAAAGCACATCCAGAAATAAATCCGGCACTCAACACTGGTGCACCAATACAGACACCGATAATAAAATCACTTTTTAATAACGGCTCATAAACATAAATTAAAAACGGACCAATTAATATCATCACGATACTTTGAAAGGTAATAACAGCTTTGCCGATTTGTAATTTATCTTGAATGATGCCGTAAAATATCATAAAAAACATGGCAGCAGCCGAGTTTGCCGCATAAACCGTTCCAAGTTGCTCACCCGATAAGCCAATTTTACTTTTTAACCATATTGCATAAAAAGACCACCAAAGAGACCAAGCTGCATAAAAGGTAATAAGATAACCAGATGAAAACCAATAATTTCTATTTGCTATTATATTCATATTTATTACTCTTATATTGTGAAGTTTAACGTTAACATGTTAATGTTAACATTATTGTCACAATTGACAGAAAATAGATACAACCGGTTATCATAAATGATAACTCCCTCACACTTTTTATCATTTTTATTTGTGGTATCATCATTTGAAATAATTATTAGAAAAAGATTTTTTTAATGCTAAACAAAAGGATTTAATTATGGCTTCACTTAAGGATGTTGCAAAGTTGGCATCGGTTTCGTTGATGACGGTATCACGCGCAATTAATAATCCTGAAAAATTAAATAAACAGACTTATAATCGGGTTCAAAAAGCAATTGAGCAACTTGACTATGTGCCGGACTTGTCAGCACGTAAAATTCGTGGCGATAACTCTGGCCCTCGTGCAATAGGTGTTTTAGCATTAGAAACAGCAATGACCCCTTTTTCTGTAGAATTATTACAAGCGATCGAAAAAACAGCACAACAACACGGTTGGAATACTTTTATTGTTAATCTATTTGATGATAAACAAGCTAATCATGCCATTAATACTCTGCTATCTTATCGACCTAATGGCATTATTTATACCACTATGGGACTAAGAAAAATTGAACTTCCGACAAAGTTACTCGGGAAAAACGTGGTATTAGCCAATTGCATCTGTGATAGTGAAGATCTAGCGTGTTATATTCCGGATGATTACACAGGTCAATACTACGCCATGCAACAAGTGATTAAAAAAGGCTATAAAAAACCATTATGTATTTATTTGTCAAATACCAGCTTAGCTGGTAAAACTCGCCGTAAAGGTGCCGAGCAAGCATGGTTAGACGCAGGTCGTAATTTAAATGACATTATCAGTTACCACACCACAACGGTAGAAAATAACCTTACCCAAGAATATATGATGACAGTTGATATATTAAAACAGCACTGTAACAAAAAACCAGACTTTGATGTGTTAATTTGTGGCAATGACCGTATTGCATTTGTTGCTTATCAATTTTTGTTAAGTCAAGGTTTTCATATTCCAACAGATATCGCAGTTGTAGGTTATGATAATATGGTCGGCACAGGGGAACTTTTTTATCCACCGCTAACCACCGTACAATTACCTCATTATCAGATAGGCGAACAAGCCGCATTACACATCATAAACAACCAAACTAACAAAAACGTAACCTATGTACCTGCGCCATTTTTGCAACGAGATTCATTATAAACAAAAACTGTTATCCCACTACACTAAAGTAGTGGGATGATTAGCAATTATTCATAAATTGATTTTAACTGCCAACTATCTAATCTTATAATTTTTGCTTGGCCATTTTCAGCAAATAAGTTAACGATTCGTTTAGCCGGTAATTTTGGATAAATACGACTCGATAAACTATATAAATCACCATTAACAAAAACCTCAACAGATGAAGCATCAACATAAATATGCAAATTTAACTTTTTAGTTTTAGGTAACCGAACACTGCGATATCCCTTTAATGCTAATCCTGAAAGACTACGATCAAGTACAATACGATTCGATTGCAGATCCACATACAATAGTGTGGCTTGCTTACCATCTGGCGTTGCCGCTAGCTGTAAACCGAAACGTTCAGCATTACTTTGGGTTAAATCAATATCGACATTAATCTCGCAACTAATTGATTCAATATCGGTATTTTTCAATTCATTATTGAGTGTTATTTCACTCAGGTTTTTAGGCTTTTCTCGTAATGCTTCAAGCTCTTTAATTGGACGGTTACGGACATTATTATTGCGATCTAAAACTAATTCGCGCGGAAGCGTAAAGGCGCCCATCCATTTATCTTGTTTACTTGGCATCATTGATTCCCACATATCCATCCAAGCAAAAATAATGCGCCGACCATCTTTTGCAACAAACGATTGTGGTGCATAAAAATCATGACCAAAATCCATTTCTTGAAATGGTTTAACTATCGAAAACGTTTTCCCAGGTTGCCAATCACCGACAATATAGCCTGATTGGAATCGGTTACGGTATTGATAACCTTTTGCTTTCATACCTTGCGGTGAAAACATCAAGATCCATTTATCACCAAGCGGGAAAAAATCAGGGCATTCAAGCATATAGACATTAGGATCGATATGACTAACCACCACGTGATCAAATTGCCACTTTTTAAAATCGTGAGAGCGATACAATAATATTTGTCCAACATCATTGTTATCCCTTTGCCCTACCACCATCCACCATTGACCTGCTTGTTGCCAAACTTTGGGATCACGAAAATGCATAATGCCATCTTCTGGGGTTAAAATAGTGCCATGTTTTTCAAAATGAATACCATCTTTACTTGTAGCAAGGCATTGAGTTTGACAAATGTGTTCATCATTCCCTTGACCTTGTAACCAAATATGACCGGTATAAACTAAACAAAGCTCACCATTTTTATCTATTGCCGATCCAGAAAAACAACCGCTTTTGTCAAACGCATCACCCGGTGCTAGCGCAATAGGTAATCTTTTCCATGTGACTAAATCATCACTCACCACATGCCCCCAATGCATCGGTCCCCAGTTTTCATCAAAAGGATGATGCTGATAAAAAGCATGGTACTGACCTTTAAAATAGATAAGACCATTAGGATCGTTCATCCATCCAGACTGTGGTGCCAGATGAAAACATGGATAGTACTGTTTATTCATTACCTTTTCTAACTGTTTAACAGCTTGATTTGCTTGATCGATTGCAATAGACATAAACTCCCCTTTATACATTCCGCATTAAATATAATTTTCATCAATATGATGACTTTAATATAGCCACCTTTCTTATCAAGCTATATTACCCTAACTTAATTGTTAACGTTAACTTTTGATCAATTAACAGGCAAAATATGTGATAATAATCACACATTTTTAACGTTAACAATGAATTTTTTTGTAAATGCTTTAGTCTATTGTTAATGACTAATTATAAAACTTCGTTTAAGCTGACTTAACTGTTTAAATAAACCAGCCATAAAGTCACAACACTTAAACCTATTAACTTTAAATTGAGTAACAAAATGAATAAAACTAAAGTCTGGTCGCTTGGCGATGCTGTTATCGATCTTTTACCATTTGGTGATATGAATTACAAAGCCTGTGCAGGAGGAGCACCTGCAAATGTCGCTATTGGTGTAGCAAAATTGGGACTTCCTTCCGCATTTATAGGTCGTGTTGGTAATGATCCTTTTGGTCACTTTATGGAAAAAACATTTAATCAATACCACGTTGATTGCCAAAGTTTAGAAAAAGATGATAACCATAGAACCAGTACGGTGGTGGTTGATCTGGGTAATAATGGCGAAAGGAGTTTTACTTTTTTAGTGTCGCCGTCTGCCGATCAGTTTCTATCTCAGCAGGCGATTCCTGATTTTAACCAAGATATTTTGCATTTTTGCTCGCTAGCTTTAGTTGGGCAGACTTGCCGTCAAACATTAAAAACAGCGATTGAAAGGTTGAATGGTAAAAAGGGTTTAATCAGCTTTGATGTCAATTTACGCGAACAAATGTGGCATGATAAAAATGAAATGCGCACAATTATTACGCAATTTTGTCATGATGCCGACATACTAAAACTTTCCGATGAAGAGCTATTTTGGTTAACCGAATCTAACGATTGGAGTGCCGCTTTAAATAAGTTACAACAACATTATGATGCAACACTCAAATTAGTTACAAAAGGTAAAGATGGCAGTGTAGTTTTATGGCATGGTAAAACATTTTCGTTCGATTCCTATCATGTTAACAGTATTGATACAACCGGTGCAGGCGATGCTTTTGTTGCAGGATTACTCAGTAGTATTGCAACGTCCGGAATGCCAGACGATAAACTTATGTTAGAAAGCATGATGACTATTGCCAGTGCTTGCGGCGCGTTAGCAACAACTCAAAAAGGGGCGTTAACTGCACTTCCTGATAGCGCTTTTTTACAATCATTTATTAGTGATAACCCTGCATTAACAGCAAAACAAATGGCGTAGCAACATGAGCGAAAAAGAGAAAATGCTAGCAGGTATGCTCTATAACCCAGAGATCGATTTACTGGCTAACGAAAGGCTTTATGCACAAGATATTTGTTTTCAAATAAACCAATTATCGCCACTAGCCAAACAGCAACGACAACAGTTATTCCAAATCCTATTAGGCAAAACTGGGCAACAGTTTACGATCATGCCTGGTTTTCAATGTGATTATGGCTACAATATTGAAATTGGCGAAAATTTTTTTGCTAATTTCAATTGCATTATGTTAGATGCGGCTAAAATTACTTTTGGCGATAATGTATTAGTTGCACCCAATTGTGGATTTTATACCTCAGGACACCCATTAGATAGTCAAATTCGCAATAGCGGACTTGAATTTGCAAAACCAATTACAATCGGCAATAACGTTTGGATCGGCGGCAATGTGATTGTATTACCTAATGTGACCATTGGCGATAACACCGTTATTGCAGCTGGTAGCATAGTTGATCGTGATATACCAAGTAATGTCATTGCGATGGGCACACCTTGCCGCGTCTATAAAACACAGCTATAACACTTAAGTTATAGCTTACTACACTGTTGTCGAGCCCACTTATCAATTACTAACACATCCTCGATAGTCTTGGGTTCGGGTAAATTGAGTTTATCTAAGGTTGCCGCAACTTGATTTGCAATATCCATAAAACCGATTTTGCGTTGTAAAAAAGCCTCGACAGCGATTTCATTGGCGGCATTTAAAGCCGTCGTTGCCGCTTGCCCTTGATTAAAAGCATCTATCGCTAATTTTAAGCAAGGATAGCGATTAAAATCGGGGGCAGTAAACGTCAATGCCGAAACTTTTGTAAAATCTAAGGGTGGTACAGTTGACAAAATACGCTGTGGATATGACATAGCATAGGCAATAGGTGTACACATATCCGGTACACCTAGTTCAGCGATGACACTACCATCTTGGTAACGTACCATAGAGTGAATAATCGATTGAGGATGAATAATAATTTCCATTTCATCGAAACTGGCATTAAATAGCCATCTGGCTTCAATATACTCTAAGCCTTTATTCATCATCGTTGCTGAATCAACTGAAATCTTTTTTCCCATTGACCAATTAGGATGCGCAACCGCCTGCTCGGGTGTAACTGAAATGAGCGAGTTTAAAGGTAAATCTCGAAATGGACCACCCGAGCCGGTTAGTACTATTTTAGTTATGCCATAATCGGCTAAATGAGCAAAGCCTAATTGTTCTTGAACGGCACAAGGTAAACTTTGAAAAATAGCATTATGCTCACTATCGACCGGTAGTAACTGTGCGCCATATTGCTTCACCGCCTGCATAAATAAATGACCACAAGTCACTAATGACTCTTTATTTGCCAGTAATATACGCTTACCTTTTTTAATAGCAGCAAGGGTCGGTTTTAATCCAGCCGCGCCAACAATAGCCGCCATAACGTAATCTACTTCCGGTAATTGAGCTAAGTCACAGATAGCTTGTTCACCACTCGATACCTCAATATCTAAATTCAGATTTAGCAAATTAGCCTTAAGCGCTATGGCAGCTTGCTCATCAGCCATAGCCACGTATTTAGGTTTAAATTCTTGGCACTGTTCGGTCATTTTGCTGACATTTTTACCGCCGACTAAGGCATAAGCTTTAAATTGTGACCAATTTTGCCGAATAACGGCCAACGTACTACAGCCAATTGACCCTGTTGAACCTAAAATTGTAATATTTTTCATCATCAATAAATTAAACCGATATTATTATCGTTAAAAAAAGTAAGGTACTGAGCGCTTGGCGCTTTATCCGTAATCACTTGATAGAACTGATTAAGTTCAGCAATAAAAGCCGGCTTAACCTGATTAAACTTGGTATGATCAGCAATTAAAATATTCTGACAAGACTTATTTAAGGCTTGATGCTTCATACTCAGTTCATCAAAATCATAACAAGTAACACCTTGTATAAGATCTATACCTGCAGCCGAAATAAAAGCTTTATTAGGGCATATAAAATCTAATTGATTATGTGGGCTAATACTGGTAAAGATGGCATTGTTAAGCTGATAATGCCCACCGCATAAAATAATTTTGCATTTCGGTTTATGTTGTAACGCTAAAAAGGCATTAAGCGAATAACAAATTGCAGTGAAGGATATATCCTCATGAATTGCATCGATAATAAAGGGGATGGTAGTACCACAATCAAAAAAAAGAGTATCGTTTTCGTTAACTAGTTGACTAACAAGCTTACCTATGTAACGTTTTTCTTCTACCTGTTTATCTTGCTGATCGCTAACAAAGTATTGGGTAATTTGATTTTGGGACTGATTAACAATATAACCGCCTAATACCGTTAAAGGTGAAGGTTGATTGTTAATATCACGCCGAATCGTCATTTCAGATACAGCTAACATTTGAGCCGCTTCTTTTAAATGAATTTTATCGGTCGATTTTAGGTACTCAATAAGTGCGTTAACTCTTTTTTGAGGTTGTGTTTCCATTGCCATTCCATTAAATAGCAATAAGCTACTTTGCAGTAGCTTATGAAAGGATCAATTAATAGTTGCTTGATGAGGTAGAATTGCCTGAAACAATTGCAATGCCTGCACTAGCGCCTAACCGTGTAGCACCAGCTTGAACCATTTTCTCAGCAGTTTGCCGATCGCGAATACCACCTGATGCTTTAACACCCATTTTATCACCAACGGTGTCTCGCATCAATTTGACATCTTCTACCGTTGCGCCTGATGTACTAAATCCAGTAGAGGTTTTAACAAAAGCAACGCCAATTTCCTTGCAAATTGTACAAACTTTTACGATTTCATCTTTAGTTAATAAACAAGTTTCTAAAATTACTTTCAATGGCACTGAATTACATGCTTTAAAGACCGCATCGATATCTTTTTTAACGGCATCCCAATCATTGCTTTTTAGCCAACCAACATTGATAACCATATCGATTTCTTGCGCACCCGCTTTAACCGCCATTTCAGTTTCAAATGCTTTTGCAGAAGTTAACATCGCACCAAGAGGAAAACCAACAACCGAGCAAACTTTGACGTCGCTACCTTTTAATAAGCTAGCGGCTAAAGGTACATAACCAGAATTCACACACACGGAATAAAAATGGTACTGCTTTGCTTCATCACAGAGTTTACGTATTTGATCTTCTGTGGCATTCATTGCAAGTAGAGTATGATCAATATACTTTGCATAATCCATAAGCTTTCCTTTAATTATTGTTAATGATGTCTAGTAAATATTGTTAGTCATTTATAAATGTTAGTAAATGTTATAAAAATAACAAATATAGCCCTATAATGTTATTTTCATCACATTATATACTTAAATTATGATAATTAGAAACAAAACTAATCACACAATATAGACAATTTAAACCAATAATTACTAAATAAAACCTCAGTTATAATTAACCGTTTTTAAGTTTGGTAATATCAATATCAACCAGTCGTGTTTACAGTCGCTCATCCATTTGATCGAAGCATAACGATAAATCATGCCTAAAACTCTTTTCTATTTAGGATTAGTACTTTTACCATGATTAGCACTCAAATTAACTTTTTTCCGAATTTACGGTTAATTAGGCATAATACTGAACTACCTATAATGGATTGGAATCATTAACCTGCTTTTGCGATGCTGACGGTGAATAGGAATTATCACTGCATCCAACAAATAAAATAATAAAACAGTAACTATCCATTTTTATGAAACATTAATTGAAAAAACCGATCTTAAGAAGCAAATTATTTACATAAAAAAAAGCCTAGTTGTTATAACTAGGCTTTTAAGCTAAAAAATTAAAATTCCATTAACTCTTTTTCTTTATCGGCGAGTACCGAATCTAACTTTTTAATCGCCGCATCGGTAGCTTTTTGAATTAAATCTTGTGATTTACGTTCATCATCTTCTGAAATTTCTTTATCTTTTAACAGTGCTTTAATCTGATCATTGGCATCACGACGAATATTACGAATAGACACGCGACCTTGTTCAGCTTCATTACGCACGATTTTTGTTAAATCACGACGGCGTTCTTCAGTTAATGGTGGCAAAGGCACTCGAATTACTGTACCTGCTGATGCGGGATTAAGTCCTAAGTCTGAAGTTAAAATTGCTTTTTCAATCATTGGTGTTAATGATTTATCAAATACTGTAATAGCAAGGGTTCTTGCATCTTCTGCAACCACGTTCGCTAATTGACGTAGTGGTGTTGGACTGCCGTAATATTCAACCATAATACCATCTAATAAGCTTGGTGATGCACGGCCTGTTCTCACTTTAGAAATATGAGTTTGAAACGCATCAATACTTTTTTCCATGCGCGATTGCGCTTCTTTTTGAATCTCATTTAGCATAATAAAAACCTTATTTAAAATAAAAAAGACTAACAGCTAACTGTTGCCTGATTATTAATTAATGTTCCTTCTGGTTCACCTAAAATGACACGGCGTAATGCACCAGGTTTATTCATATTAAACACACAAATAGGTAAATTGTGATCACGCGCTAATGTAAATGCGGCAAGATCCATAACTTTTAGTTCATCATCTAACACTTTTTCATAATTTAATGTTTTATAAAGCGTTGCATTTGGATCTTTAACAGGATCAGCAGAATATACACCATCAACTTTAGTCGCTTTTAGAACCACATCTGCTTCAATTTCGATACCACGTAAACAAGCAGCAGAATCGGTTGTAAAAAACGGATTACCTGTACCTGCTGAAAGGATAACCACCTTACCATGACGAAGTAAGCTAATTGCTTCAGTCCAACGATAATCATCACACACACCATTTAAAGGTATAGCAGACATTAAACGCGCATTAACTTCTATTCGATGCAGAGCATCACGCATTGCAAGACCATTCATTACCGTTGCTAGCATCCCCATGTGATCGCCAACTACTCGATTCATACCTGCTTTAGCAAGACCTGCACCACGAAATAGGTTACCGCCCCCAATAACAACAGCCACTTGAACATTCATTTCGATTAGTTCTTTTATTTCTTGTGCCATACGGTCAAGAACGGTGGGATCAATACCAAAACCTTCATCGCCTTGTAGTGCTTCACCACTGAGTTTTAGAAGAATACGTTTATAGAAAGGGGTTACCATATGAAGTCTCACTATTTCGTTATTTAATTACCTGACAAACTAGGTTAGCTAGCGGGTAATAATTTTAAAATATTTTGTAGATAAACAAAACCGCCTTTACGGCGGTTTTTATAAAACAATTAAGATTGTTTCGACATCGCAGCAACTTCGGCTGCAAAATCAACTTCGACTTTTTCGATACCTTCACCCACTTCAAAGCGGATAAATGTCGCAACTGTCGCTTTTTTCTCAGCAAGTAGATCACCTACAGTTTTACTTGGATCCATTACAAATGGTTGACCAGTAAGCGATACTTCACCCGTGAATTTACGCATACGGCCTTCAACCATTTTTTCAGCGATTTCACGTGGTTTACCTGATTGCATTGCAATATCGATTTGAATATTGCGTTCATGTTCAACCACATCAGCCGGAACATCACTTGGGTTAACATATTCAGGTTTACTTGCAGCGATGTGCATAGCGATATGTTTAACTAATTCTTCATCACAGCCACTGTTAGCTGCAACTAAAACACCGATACGAGCACCATGTTGGTAACTACCAACCACATCACCAGCGATTGCTTGAACACGACGAATACCAATGTTTTCACCGATTTTAGCAACTAACGCTGTTCGCTCTTCTTCAAATTTAGCTTGTAAAGCAGCAAGATCAGTAATGTGATCATTTAATGCAGCTGTCGCTACTTTTTCGCTAAATGCGATAAAACCAGCATCTTTTGCAACAAAGTCTGTTTCACAGTTGATTTCTAAAATAATACCTGATTTTTTATCAGCAGAAATTTTAGAAATAATCACACCTTCAGCAGCAACACGACCAGCTTTTTTAGCCGCTTTTGCTTGACCTGATTTACGCATATTGTCGATAGCAAGATCAATATCACCATTCGCTTCAACTAATGCTTTTTTACATTCCATCATGCCTGCGCCTGTTCTTTCACGCAGTTCTTTTACCATAGAAGCGGTAACTTCAGCCATTTTTTAATCCTCTATTTAACCATTGTGATGATTTTCATTAGAATGGGTCGATAGTGATTATCGACCCTGAAAATATTTGAGTTTATTACTCAGCTGCTGGCGCTTCTTCAACAAAGCTTTCTTCAGATACTGGAGATTGGTTTTGTTCACGACCAGAACGTACTGCATCAGCAACCGCATTTGCATATAATTGAATAGCACGAATTGCGTCATCATTACCTGGAACAATATAATCAATACCATCTGGATCTGAGTTTGTATCAACAACAGCAATGACTGGAATACCTAAATTGTTAGCTTCTTTGATTGCGATATGTTCATGGTCTGCACCAATAACAAAAATCACATCGGGTAAGCCACCCATATTTTTAATTCCACCCAAGCTATTTTCTAATTTAGCCATTTCGCGAGCACGCATTAGTGCTTCTTTTTTGGTTAATTTGTCAAATGTACCATCACTAGCTTGTGTTTCTAAATCTTTTAAACGTTTGATTGATTGACGTACTGTTTTCCAGTTAGTCAACATACCACCTAACCAACGGTGATTTACGTAGTATTGCCCACAGCTTTCTGCTGCTTGTTTAATCGCTTCGCTAGCTGCACGCTTTGTACCAACAAATAAAATTTTACCTTTACGAGCGGCAATCTTGTTTAATTCAGCTAACGCTTCGTTGAATAAAGGAACTGTTTTTTCAAGATTGATGATGTGAACTTTATTACGAGCACCAAAAATAAATGGTTTCATTTTTGGGTTCCAATAACGAGTTTGGTGTCCAAAATGTACACCCGCTTGTAACATATCGCGCATTGATACTGTAGTCATGATTTCCTCATTTTGACGTTGGGGTTATGCCTCCACATATCCGCTTTATCCGACCTTATGACTTAAAGTAAAAGGCACCCCGGCAAAGAGTAATGATATGTGTGTGTTATAACGTTAATTAAATTTTAAAATTTTTGCTTTACCTCACAAGGATTTTTTGAAAAATGAATGTGAAGAGTTGCGCGCGTTTTATACCATATTTAGATAAGGTTTGCTAGCGTTATTTCTATAAAAATAGCAACAATAGTGTTATGCATTAAAAAGAAAGTAACCTCAAAAAATAAAAATTTGAATAAATTTCGTGAACTTACTAAGTATTTTTTTAATCCACAAATATAAACGCTAGCTTTATTAATACTGTGTGTTTACACGTTAAAAATTAGCTTTACTGTCATCTTGTTAGCTTATGTCGTTAGTCTTCATTCACTTTTTAATTATGCTTCTATTCTAATCGTATTAAGAATATACAATATCAACCGATAAAAAGATGTTATAACGAGTTAAAAGAGATATTACTAAGAGTAAGTTATATTAAAATGCTTTTGTATCCTCATGCGTTAAAGATAAATTACCGTTATTTGCCGATTGTAGTGATTAAAAATTACGTGTAACAAATGACTTTTATCCCGACTTTAGCCACGCATAAAATAGTTAATATTTAGGCTAAACCGGCCAAAATTACTTTAGAAAAACGAGAGCTTATAGTAGATGAGCTAGATGTAACATCAATAGTTGCTGATCTTAAAAGTTTTAATGCGTTACATCTGGTAGATTTTTATACCGTTTGACATCGTAACGCTCTTCTTTTCAAAACGTTGTTGGAAAGATAATTTTATAAGACCAAACAGTTATCTTTTTAAAAGCGATGAGTAATAAACAGGCAATGCTCGTAAATCAAGCAAGATAGAATAAATATTGTCGCGTGACTAACAAAGTAATAAGCGCTGTAAGAACGTTACCTTTGTGCTGTGAATAAGTTGACAAATTGTTTTATGTTATAAAAAACCATTCAATAAGTTTTGACTTATTAAATGGTTTAATAAAATTTAGTTAAATACTTAGTTAAATATTTGATTGAATTTTAAACAAATCCAATCCCATACCGATCCAAAGAATCCTGTTTCTTCAACATCTTGTAATGCAACTAATGGTTGTTCATTAATAATTTTGCCATCTAATAAAAACTGCATTTTACCTACACTGGTCCCTTTAGTAATAGGTGCGTAAATATAATCATCAATAATATATTGTACTTGTACATCAGCCGAACGCCCTTTTGGCACAGTAACATAAGCACCTTCAATTGCACCCAACTGAATTTTATTTTGATCGCCATACCAAATAGATTCTGTTGTTAATGGCGTACCTGCTTTGACTGGATTAGCTGTTTCGAAGAAACGAAATCCCCAAACTAATAACTTTTTACTCTCTTCTTCACGTCCTTTAAACGTGCGTCCACCTAATACAGCAGAAATTAAACGCGTATTACCATCAACAGCTGAGGCAACTAAATTATAACCAGCAGCATTGGTATGCCCAGTTTTAATACCATCAACATTTAAAGTGGTATCCCAAAGTAAACCATTTCGGTTTAATTGTGGTTTAGATAATGTGTAAGTAAACTCTTTTTCTTTATAAATAGCGTACTCGGAAGGTAAATCATGGATTAATGCTTTTCCTAAAAATGCCATATCTTTTGCTGTTGTATATTGCCCGGGTGCATCTAAGCCATGTACAGTTTCAAAATGCGTATGCTCTAAACCTATTTTTTTTGCATATTCATTCATTAAATTAACAAAAGCACCTTGGCTACCCGCAATATGTTCAGCCATTGCGATACAGGCATCATTACCAGATTGGATGATTATTCCTTTATTTAAATCAGAAACCGAAACCGTTTTACCCACTTCTAAAAACATCAATGATGAGCCTTTTAAAATAGGATTTCCTGTTGCCCAAGCATCTTTACTTACAACGACCATATCATCATTTTTGATACGCCCTGATTGTAATGCTTGTCCAACTACATAACTGGTCATCATTTTCGTTAAACTTGCTGGATCGCGTTGTTGTTCAGCATTATATTGCGCTAAAATTTCACCAGATTTAGCATCAATTAAAATATAAGATTCAGCATCTAATTGAGGAATAGCAGGAATAGGAAAAGCCATTTCAGCTGATGCCGAAGAACAAATTGCAAGCGCTAACAAAGCAAAAGATAATTTAAATTTCTTTTTCATTTAATTCAATTCCGTTAAATATTTTTAGATAACATGTATCGATGAGTGTGAATAGACATCATAATGCCAAAACTTGCCATTAATACGACTAAGGAAGAGCCACCATAACTTATTAGCGGTAATGGTACACCAACTACCGGTAAGATTCCACTAACCATACCAATATTAATAAAGACATAAACAAAAAACACTAAAATTAAACCACCTGAGAGTATACGACCAAATGTGGTTTGAGCTTGCGCCGCAATAACTAATCCACGGATAATTAAGCATAAAAATAACACTAATAGTATTATCGTGCCGATAAAACCAAACTCTTCAGCAATAACGGAAAAAATAAAGTCAGTATGTCTTTCCGGTAAAAATTCTAACTGAGATTGCGTGCCTTCAAGCCAGCCTTTACCCCAGATCCCGCCAGAGCCGATAGCGGTTTTAGATTGAATAATATGATAACCTGCACCACTAGGATCGAGTTCAGGATTAAATAACATTAATACTCGAAGTCGCTGATAATCATGCATAAGAAAAAACCACATTATCGGTAAAAATATCGCAATTAAAATAATAGCAATAAAAATAAATCGCCAATTGATGCCAGCTAAAAATATGATAAAAATACCTGACATAACAATTAAAATTGCAGTACCTAAATCTGGCTGCATAGCAACAAGTAAAGCAGGAACAGCAATAATAATTAAAGTTTGAAAGGTATTTTTTAATGGTGGTGGACAACCATCACGATGAATAAATTTAGCGACCATTAATGGGACAGCTATCTTAGCAATTTCAGAGGGTTGAAAGCGTAAAATACCTAAATCCAACCATCGCTGCGCACCTTTACTTACATAACCAAAAATATCGACCAATAACAACATCAATATACAGAACAAATATAAATATGGCGCCCATTTTTCAAAGGTTCTAGGCGAAAATTGCGCAATTGCAATCATGACAACATAACCAAGTAAAATTTGAATTACCCGTTTTTGCATCATATCAAAATCTTGACCAGTAGCACTCCAAAGAATATAAAGGCTATAGCCAAGTAATAGTGTAATAAATAAAAAAAATAGTGGATCGATATGGATTTTTTGCCAAAAAGTTTTTTTAATATTATTCATAATTAATCTTCATGCCCTGCATGTGATGGAGTTTCATCTAATTCCGTTGAATTATCGCCTAATAGATAGTAATCCAATATTTTTCGCGCGACGGCTCCGCCATTTGAGCTACCACCACCACCATTTTCAAGCACAATGGCTAACGCAATAGTTGGTTTATCAAAAGGAGCATAAGCAACAAATAACGCATGATCACGTAAGTGTTCAGGAATTTTATGGGCATTATAAACTTCATCTTCTTTTAAACCATAAACTTGTGCAGTGCCCGATTTACCGGCTGCTTGGTATTTTGCATCAGCATAAACTTTTCGAGCTGTTCCTCGTGCACCAAACATTACCCGATGCATGCCTTCTTTAGCTAATGCCCAGTAATTGGGATTAACATCAACTAAACTATTAGTTTCAATATAATTTTGTTGATTAACTGCAGGTGGATTCGAATTGGTATTTAAAATATCGCTCTTTTTATATAATAAAAAATGTGGCGTATAAGTTTTACCATTATTAATCAAAATAGTAAGTGCTTTAGCTAACTGTATAGGTGTTGCTGTCCAATAACCTTGGCCAATCCCTACCGGAATGGTGTCACCTTGTAACCAAGCTTTTTTATAACGTTGCATTTTCCATTCACGACTAGGCATAACGGCTTTATTTTCTTCATTTGGTGAAATATCAATACCGGTTCGTTCACCATAACCGAATTTAGTCATCCATTGATGTAAACGATCGATACCCATATCATAAGCAACTTGATAAAAATAGGTATCAACTGATTCTTCAATTGCTCTTAACACATCAACGCGCCCATGTCCCCATTTTAACCAGTCTCGATATCGTCTATCGGTACCAGGTAGTTGCCACCAACCCGGATCATTAATAGTCGATTTGGGTGTGACAACACCTTCACTTAAAGCGGCAATGGCAATATAGGGTTTTACTGTTGAAGCAGGCGGATAAGAGCCAAGTAATGCTCGGTTATAAAGAGGTTTATTAGGATCATTGAGTAATTCGCTATATTTAGCATTCGATATTCCACCAACAAACGGATTAGAATCGTAACTCGGACTTGAAACCAATGCTAAAATTTCACCATTATTAGGATCAATAGCAACCACTGCTGCTTTTCGGCCAGCAAGTAACTGTTCGATATAAAGTTGTAATTTAAGATTGATAGACAGGTAAATATCTTCACCAGCTTGTGGTGGATGCTGATTAAGTTGACGAACAATGCGCCCTCGGCTATTAACTTCAACTTTTTCATATCCTGGCGTACCATGTAATACATCTTCGTAGTATTTTTCGATACCCATTTTACCTATATTAAAGGTTGCCACATAATCACTGGTTTTATTTTCATCATCTAAACGTTGTTTATCAGCAGTATTAATTTTTGAAATATAGCCAATAATATGCGTTAATGATGCGCCAAATGGATAATAGCGATGCTGTATACCCACAATTGAAACATAAGGGAAACGATGTTGATCAACAACAAAACGCGCAATTTGCTTTTGAGTTAAATTGTCCTTAAGTGGCACCGGTCGATGAGCTTTATAATTACGGCGTTCTTTTTGAAAATTTTCAATATCTTCGTCAGTCAAATTAACAATATTTTTTAATTCATTAAATTGCTCATTAAGATTTTTGATTTTATCAGGAATAATATTGAGTTGATAAGTTATATTGTTAATGGCTAAGGGTGTGCCATTGCGATCATAAATCATTCCACGGCTAGGTGGAATGGGAATAATTTCGATACGATTATTATTCGATTTTGTACTGTAATAACTAAAATTAGAAATCTGCAAATCAGCTAAATTACCGAGTAAAACCGATATTAATAATAAGATAATAACAAAAGCAAATAACACTCGCCGCAAAAACAGGTTTGTTTCTGCCGAGTGATCTCGAATATTGCTTCTCTTTTTTTTACTTGAGATAGGGATAATATGACTCCTCTAAATACTTCTTTCGCCAGATTGATGCTTATGTTGTTCTTCCCAATTTTCATAAGCATTGACGATTCTTGCAACCACAGGATGACGAACAACATCTTCACTATTAAAAAAATTGAAGCTAATTTCGTCAACTTGGCTTAATACTTCAATTGCATGACGTAATCCAGATTTTTGATGGCGAGGTAAATCAATTTGCGTGATATCACCAGTAATGACTGCTTTAGAATTAAAACCAATACGGGTTAAAAACATTTTCATTTGTTCAATAGTCGTATTTTGGCTTTCATCCAAAATAATAAATGCGTCATTAAGAGTACGTCCACGCATATAAGCTAGAGGCGCAACTTCAATAACACTTTTTTCAATGAGTTTTTCAACCTTTTCAAAACCTAACATTTCAAATAAAGCATCATAAAGAGGACGTAAGTAAGGATCCACTTTTTGACTTAAATCGCCGGGTAAAAACCCCAGTTTTTCACCGGCTTCAACCGCAGGGCGAGTTAATACAATTCGACGAATTTGTTGCTTTTCCAAAGCATCAACCGCTGCGGCTACCGCTAAATAGGTTTTACCTGTTCCTGCCGGACCAATACCAAACGAGATATCATAATCTAACACATGCGCAATATATTGCGCTTGATTTGCTGTTCTGGGTTTGATTACACCACGCTTAGTTTTTATCATAACAAGCTTACCTGCTTGATAATCAACATAAGCAGGTAAGTGTTCACTTGCTTTTTCAAGAGCCCCAGATTCTTTGATAGCTAAATGAATCTGTTCTGGTTCAATATCAACTATTTTATTTTTTAATTTAGTTTGCTTATAAAGTACTTTTAAAATATCGTTGGCCGCAGTAACACAAATAGGATCACCGGTAATTGAAAATAGATTACCACGATGGTTAATTTCAATACCCAATCGACGCTCTAATTGTTTTATATTGTCATTATAAGGACCACAAAGACTATTTAACCGCTGATTATCAGCCGGCTCAAGTAAAGTTTCACAAGTCAAAATATTCAATGATAAGTCCTCTAATAATTAAAATTAACTGCCAATGCGTTATTGATATAATATTTAATATTTTAACGCATTAAAAAGTGCACAGCATAGTGATAACACTTCACGATATTTTCTTATAGTTATGGATGATAAATACCCACCCCTAAATCATTTTCTTTACGCGTTCGTGAAATTACTGACATTGGCGATTGATTGACTCGTAAATCCATTTCATCTTCAGTACGAACCACTCTTCCTCGTAAAGAATTAGGATAAATATCAGTTATTTCTACATCAACAAATTTTCCAATCATATCTGGTAGACCTTCAAAATTAACAATACGATTATTTTCAGTACGTCCTGTTAATTCCATTAAGTTTTTCTTCGAAGGTCCTTCAACCAAAATACGTTGCACAGTATTTAACATGCGGCGACTAAATTGCATCGCTTGTTGATTAATGCGCTCTTGCAATATATATAAACGCTGTTTTTTCTCGTCTTCTGTGACGTTATCTTCCATTTCGGCTGCTGGCGTACCTGGTCGTGCTGAATAGACAAAGCTATAACTTAAATCAAAATTCACATCAGCAATGAGTTTCATGGTTTGTTCAAAATCTTCTTGGGTTTCACCAGGGAATCCAACAATAAAGTCTGAACTAATTTGAATGTCAGGACGAACTTTGCGTAATTTACGAATAATTGATTTATATTCAATAGCGGTATGTGTGCGTTTCATCAGATTTAACACACGATCTGAACCACTTTGTACCGGCAAATGTAAAAAGTTAACTAATTCTGGCGTATCACGATAAACATCGATAATATCATCAGTAAATTCAATTGGATGACTGGTTGTAAAACGAATACGATCAATACCATCAATAGCCGCAACTAAGCGTAGTAGTTCAGCAAAAGAACAGATATCACCATCAAATGTTGGACCGCGGTAAGCATTTACATTTTGACCGAGTAAATTGACTTCACGAACGCCTTGTTCAGCAAGTTGAGCTATTTCATAAATAACATCATCACATGGCCTACTGACTTCTTCACCTCGAGTATAAGGTACCACACAGTAAGTACAATATTTATTACATCCTTCCATAATCGATACAAAAGCTGTTGGCCCTTCACTGCGCGGCTCTGGCAAACGGTCAAATTTTTCAATTTCAGGAAAGCTGACATCAACAACATGATTACCTTTACCACTACGAACTTGCTCAATCATTTCAGGCAGACGATGGAAAGTTTGTGGTCCGAAAATAATATCAACAAATGGTGCGCGTTTACGAATATGTGCACCTTCTTGTGAAGCAACACAACCACCTACCCCAATAATAATATTTGGATTATGTTGTTTTAAGTTTTTCCAACGACCTAATTGATGGAATACTTTTTCTTGGGCTTTTTCACGAATAGAGCAAGTATTGAGTAATAAAATATCTGCTTCTTCTGCATTTTCTGTTAAAGTTAAACCGTGGGTGGATTCAAGGAGATCTGCCATTTTAGTTGAATCATATTCATTCATTTGGCAGCCCCAAGTTTTGATATGTAGTTTTTTGCTCATCAATAACTCAGCTATATTTAATTGTTAAAATGAAAACGGGTTTAAATCCGCGATTTTAGCGTGCCATATTGTAATCCTTTGTAATAGTAGGGTCTATAATAAAAATGAAAAATAACAAAACAAAGTAACGTATTGGATTTTTTTATTGAATATAGCAATATGTTAGAAAAAATTTAACAGTAAAAAATAGGCTATTTTGCTAACTAAAAACATTACCAATCAATTTACTATTTAGCGTTTAGTCAAAATTTATCGTAAAGATAATTTTGCTATAACTGATTTATTAATAACGTAATTTTTAATTTTTCTAGTCGTGTAAAATAAGTAGGTAAACTGAAAAATGCATGATAACGCCAATTTGATTACTTCCTATTTTCATCAAAAATATAAATTTCATTATTTAAAAGTTTTAACAGACAGCACCAACAGAACCAAATTGATTAAACCTGAGTTAAATATAATCCTAACCTGAATAAAAAATATCAAGGCCGCGGCTATAACATAATCAATTGATAACTTATCACATAAAAAAGCTAATTAAAGATGAGAATCATTCTTTTTAATATCAATATATTTTATGCTATTATTCACGATCAATTTATTTAGAAAATAATGTGTTTAGATATGTCAAAAACATTTAGTCCAACAAAACGCCTACTCATTAAAGGTATTATTGCGACATGTTTATTATCTGTCACAAAAGTAGGTTTTGCAGCAAACTTAGCTCAGGTCATAGCTGTTAGAGTTTGGCCTTCATCGACCTATACTCGAATAACATTAGAATCGAATGTAAATTTAAAATTCAAACACACTTTATTGACCAATCCAGACAGGCTTGCCATTGATATTGAGAATATTAATTTAGATGCTACTTTAAAAAAGATTTCATCTAAAGTATTACCTCGAGATCCCTATATCAAATCAATAAGTGTTGCCCAACTTGATTCAAAAAAAGTTCGAATCATGATCAATTTGAAGCAAGGTATTCAACCCAATACTTTTAGCTTATCGCCTGTAGCTGAATTTAAACATCGTTTAGTCATCGATCTTTATCCATCTAAACCTTCATCAGCAACAGATGATGATCCTTTGCTTGCATTATTAGAAGAGTATAAAAAAGGCGATCTTAATAAAAAACAATCTCAGATCAAAACAACAGCCAATAAAAGCAAAAACGCACCTATTATTGTTGTTCTCGATCCTGGACATGGAGGTGAAGATCCTGGTGCTATTGGTAATAATAAGACGCGTGAAAAAGATGTCGTATTACAAATTGCCCGTCGAGCTTACAGTTCTTTGAAAAAAGAACCTAATATAAAAGTCTACATGACTCGTAATGAGGATGTCTTTATACCATTAAAAGTAAGAGTAGCCAAAGCTCGATCATTACACGCTGATATTTTTATTTCTATTCATGCCGATGCCTTTGCCAGCCCATCAGTAAAAGGATCGTCAGTATTTGCCTTATCCACACGCGGCGCAAGTAGCTCAGCAGCTAGCTATTTAGCACAAACACAAAATGAAGCCGACCAAATAGGTGGCGTTAGCCGTAGTGGTGATAAATATTTAGATAATACCATTTTGGATTTAGTACAAAAAACCACACTGAGCAATGGTATATTACTCGGCAATGCAATTTTAAATCGAATGAAAAGTGTCAATAAATTACATAAACCGTCACTTGAAAAAGCCGGATTTGCTGTATTAAAAGCACCGGATATTCCTTCGGTTTTAGTCGAAACTGCTTTTATTAGTAATGCTACAGAAGAACAAAAATTAAAAACAGCTTCGTTCCAAAATCAAGTATCTAAAGCAATCGTAGATGGGATTAAAGATTACGTCAAAAGACGTAAAAACTAGTATTAGTAATTAAATATAACACGATTGAATTATCACTAAATGTCTTTCCGCATCTAATTGAGGAATAGTCAATTTAATATTTTGTTTAAGCATAAAACCATCCGGAATGGTGTCGATCTCACTGCCTTTAAGCGCATAAAAAGCACCATGTTCATTAGGTAAATGTTTACACCAATTAAGCATATCTTGCAGGGAAGCAAAAGCACGACTAATCACACCGTCAAACTTTTTATCGCAATATTGTTCAATTCGACTTTGTACTGGATGTATATTAGTTAACTTTAATTCAAATTGAACTTGTTTTAAAAAACGAATTCGTTTACCTAAACTGTCAACGAGATCAAATTGTTTTTCAGGGTTGATAATTGCTAATGGAATGCCAGGTAAACCTGGCCCTGTTCCAACATCAATAAACGTTTTACCTTCTAAATAAGGCGATACAACAAGACTATCCATAATATGCTTAACTAACATTTCGTTAGGATCTCGCACGGCAGTTAAATTGTAAGCTTTATTCCACTTATGTAACATTTCAACATAATTAATTAACAGATCTATTTGCTGATCAGAGATCAAAAGATCGGTTTGATCAATTAGATTAGTGAGTTTCTTTTTTAACATAATTTTTCTTTTTTAAGTAAACCAATAACATTGAAATAGCAGCAGGCGTAATACCCGAAATACGTGAAGCTTGCCCAATAGAAACAGGTTTATGTTGTTTTAATTTAGCCACCACTTCATTAGATAACCCTGATATTTCTGCATAATCAATATGCGCAGGAATCAATGTTTGTTCATTACGTTTTTGACGCTCTATTTCTTCAATTTGTAGTTTGATATAACCATCATACTTGACTTGAATTTCAACTTGTTCAGCCGCTTGCGGATCGCTTAACCCTGGCGCAAACAGTGATAGTTTTTTTAACGTTTGATAATTCATTTCAGGGCGTTTTAGTAGCTCTTCGCCATTGGCTTCTTTGGTTAAATTAGCACTTAAGACCGCATTTACTTCATCAATGGTTTCGATGTGAGGGTGAACCCAAATATCACGCAGACGTGCCCTTTCTTGTTCCACTGCTTCAAATTTTTCATTAAATTTTTGCCAACGGTAATCATCAACCATCCCTAATTTACGTCCGATTTCAGTTAAGCGAATATCGGCATTATCTTCACGTAACATCAAGCGATATTCGGCGCGAGATGTAAACATGCGGTAAGGTTCGTTTGTGCCTAATGTACAAAGATCATCAACCAAAACGCCCAAATAAGCTTGATCACGTGTTGGATACCATTGATCTTGATCATATACAAATCTTGCTGCATTTAACCCAGCTAGCATTCCTTGGGCCGCGGCTTCTTCATAACCTGTTGTGCCGTTGATTTGACCGGCTAAAAATAGCCCTTTGATCACTTTACTTTCTAACGTTGGTTTAAGATCTCTTGGATCAAAATAATCATATTCGATCGCATAACCCGGTCTTACAATATTCGCATTTTCAAGCCCTTTCATACTACGTACAAATGCAAGCTGGGTATCAAAAGGTAGACTTGTTGAGATCCCATTTGGATAGATTTCATTACTATCTAATCCTTCTGGTTCCAAATAGATCTGATGGGAATTACGATCAGCAAAACGCATGATCTTATCCTCAATGGAAGGGCAGTATCTTGGTCCGACACCTTCAATAACCCCTGTGTACATAGGACTGCGATCTAAACTGTTACGAATGATCTCATGTGTGGTTTCGTTAGTACTTGTTATATAACATGGGATCTGCCTTGGATGTTCACTAGCATGACCTAAAAATGAGAATACTGGAACGGGATCATCGCCATATTGTGTTCCAAGTTTTGAAAAATCGATGGTTCTTGCATCAATACGAGGTGGTGTACCTGTTTTTAAACGACCCATTCTAAATGGATATTGATGCAATGATTTTGATAAACCAATTGATGCTGGATCGCCGGTTCTTCCCCCGCTGTAATTGTCTAAACCTATGTGGATCTTTCCATCTAAGAAGGTGCCTGCTGTTAATACTACGGCTTTCGCTCTGAAAGATACGCCCATTTGAGTTTTTACACCTGTGATCTGATCGTTTTCGATGATCACATCTTCAACTGATTGTTGAAATAGCATTAAATTAGGTTGGTTTTCAAGTGTTGTTCGGATCACTTTTCGATAAAGCGATCGATCTGCCTGAGCGCGAGTAGCTCGCACAGCAGGTCCTTTACTACTATTTAAGATCCTAAACTGGATCCCTGCTAGATCAATAGCGTGTGCCATGAGTCCGCCCATTGCATCGATCTCTTTTACTAGATGCCCTTTACCAATACCACCAATTGCAGGGTTACAAGACATTTGACCTAACGTATTGATATTATGGGTTAATAGTAGTGTTTTTCTGCCCATTCTAGCTGATGCCATTGCTGCTTCTGTTCCTGCATGGCCGCCACCAACAATAATGACATCAAAAAGATCTGGATAAAACATAAAAGCCTCGTTGTTTTTATTTATATACTGATGATCGTCGTTTTGGATCAGGTGATTTGGGTTTATTTAGCGTTAGGAATTGTACTCATCTTTTTGATTACGTCAAATGATCTATTTTGATCGCTATTTAAATTAAATAAGATCTTTTATTTGATCTTTTTATTTTTATTGTTATTAGTTTAGATGACTTCTGTTGATAACTTAGTTTTGCCATTATTATTTAGGATCTTAGTTGTGATCTAATGCTGTTAATTGATCGGATCTTTTTGGATTTAGACTTGTTTATAACTATTGTATTTATCCACAATTGTTTTTGTCTTTAAGGTTATTAATCCGATTATAACAGCTTATTAGCCGTATTTATCACAAAGTTATCCACAAAAAATAAGTTTGTTTGCTTAAATTTTGATATATTAGTGATGATGTTTTAAACACTGTTATTTGATCTGTATTGCTCAATTTAACTTATTAAGTAAGATGGTTATTGTGCTTGATTTGTTTTATACAAAAGTGATTGATTTTTGTGGTAGCAAATTTATACTTATCATGAAATTATTTTTATTGTGAGGTTATTTTATTACTCTTTCACAGTTACCTTTACCTTTTTCTTTATCTAATAGTGAAACTTTTGATAGTTTTTATGTGGGCGATAATCAATTATTGTTCGATTCGTTACAAGCTTTATTTGATAAGCCAGGTTTCAATGTTTTTTATATGTGGTCGGCAAGTGCTTCTGGTCGGACTCATTTGTTGCATGCTTCAAATCAAAATAAGTTAGCCAGTTATATTCCTTTAAAGCAGTATTACCATCTTGTTCCCGAAATTTTACAAGGCTTGGATAATTATGATTTAGTGTGTTTAGATGATATTGATGCTATAGCAGGTCACAGAGATTGGGAAGAGGCTATTTTCGATTTATTTAATCGTTTAACTGAGAAAAATGTAAGTAAGTTATTAATTACAGCTAATGCACCGCCTAAACAGATTTGTTTTACTTTACCTGATTTGGTTTCTCGATTATCTTGGGGACAAGTTTATCAATTAAAAGAATTGAGTGATGATGATAAGCTTAAAGCTTTACAATTAAGAGCTAAATTAAGTGGTTTTGAATTATCAACCGAAGTTGGATTGTTTTTATTAAAACGTGTTAATCGTGATATGCGTACACTGTTTTCTTTATTAGAAAAGTTTGAAGTTGCAACGCTTGCTCAACAACGTAAGTTAACTATTCCTTTTATTAAATATATTTTGGATTTGTAGTATGAGTAAAAAGCCTGAAGCTATCGTTTTTTTTGATTTAGACGGAACACTATTTAATAGTCAAATTGAAGTTTTACCCAGTTCTTATCAAGCTATAAATAAGCTTAAACAAAATAATATTATTCCCATGTTGGCGACGGGACGAACGCCTTGTGAAGTCGTTGACTTGATGCATAAAACACAAATCGATTCAATTGTTGGAATGAATGGTCAAGTGGTACTTTATCAAGGTGAAACGGTCTTTACGAATAATATTGATAAAGATGTGATAGCTAGAATTTATCAATTTTCCAAACAACAAATGGATATACCTCTATCTTTTTATAATTATGAAATTATGCGTGTTTCGCAAGATAGTCAACCTGCTAAAGTATTTTATCATTATTTAAAACAACCCGTTCCTCCCGTTGATGATCAGATCTATTTAAATCAACCTATTCAAATGTTATTGCTGTTATGTGAATCAGGCGAAGAACATTATCGTGATCTATTTCCTGAATTGACCTTTATTCGTAATACCCCCTATTGTGTTGATGTTTTTAATCACGGTGGTTCTAAAGGAAATGGCATAATTCAGTTATTACAGCGAAAAGGGTTCACCGATGTACCAACTTATGCATTTGGTGATGGAATGAATGATTTCGAGATGTTCTTAACGGTTGATCATCCAATCGCCATGGCTAATGCCGTTGATGGGCTAAAAGCACATGCTGAATTTATCACTGATGATAATAATAATGATGGAATCGCTAAAGCTTTACAGAAATTTGGTTTGATTTAATTTTATTAAA
Organism: Gilliamella sp. B3464; assembly: GCF_026536145.1. Taxonomy (NCBI): domain Bacteria; kingdom Pseudomonadati; phylum Pseudomonadota; class Gammaproteobacteria; order Orbales; family Orbaceae; genus Gilliamella; species Gilliamella sp. B3464. The sequence goes on from NZ_JAFNOQ010000007.1 coordinate 106,053, forward strand.
AATAAAAATAAAAATAATTTAATTTATCTATAATGATATTTAGATCAATATCTTTTTACTAAAGCAGTTATTATAATCATAACTAGCGGGTTATTTTACTCGTGCTCTCATTTTTGGTGTTGTATCTTGTTTAATCTATCTAATTGCTGAATTACTTGAGTGTGAATTGATTTGTCTAGTTTTATGCAGTAAGTAAACAAGAGACTTAATGATGCTATCTCACTTATAGGGTTAAGAAAAGTATGACTTGTTTGGTTAATGATTAAAGTAACAAAAATTTAGTCAATAGCATTGAATTTAGCCAATACACACCTAAAACTATAATCAGTAAAGATGTTTTTTTCGCTAAGCTTGACGAGGTTAAACGCCTAATGGGAAAGATGATGAAGAGTCAGAGCTTAGTTTAAGGTGTTTTGTTGTATCTATTTATGATCGTTTAAGTAACATTCTTGCCGCGTTAAGTTTATTAACGTCTATTTTTAGGTGTAATACGGGTGAAGATGGGGTTAAATTAATTATCAAAATTAACCAATATGCCGCAAAAATTTATGAGTTGATTGGTTATAATAAACAGGCAAAATCATCTGATTAATTCTTTTATTGGTATAAAACGCCTAAGCATACTGCTTGGCTTGCTCCTGTTACTTCAGGAATGTTGGATGGAATATGATTGATTCGACAATAAGCAAGCCATGCAAATGCAATTGCTTCCATATCATCACCGTTTATTCCTTTGTCATTTGTGGTTAATACTGCCCAGTTAGGTAATAATGTCGATAATCTTTGCATAATCAGTGGGTTTTTAGCACCACCACCACATACCAATAATTCGCAAGGTAAATTGTTACTGATGGGTAATTTTTCAATTTCATGTTTAATAGATACTGCAGTTAATGCCACTAAGGTTGCTTGAACATCTTGTGCCTTTAAATTCATGCCTGTCAGTTTTTTATGTAACCACGGTAAGTTAAATAATTCGCGCCCAGTGCTTTTAGGTGCAGGTAATTTGAAATATGCTTCATCAAGTAACTTATTTAATAAGTTTTGTTGAATGTGACCTGTTTTTGCCCACATCGCATCTTTATCATAGCTTTGATTAAGATTTTCATTTATCCAGCCATCAAGTAATACATTACCCGGCCCCGTGTCGTATCCAATGACTGTTTGATTAGGAATTAAGACAGAAATATTACTAATGCCGCCAATATTTAATATTACTCGATTGATGTGTGGATCTTGTAGTACTGCTTTATGAAAAGCAGGTACTAGTGGAGCACCTTGTCCACCATAAGCCATGTCTTTACGGCGAAAATCGGCAATGGTGATAATGCCAGTTTTAGCGGCAATAATATTGGCATCACCAATTTGCATGGTAAAAGGATTATTACCTGTTGGTTGATGGTAAATTGTTTGCCCATGACAGCCAATCGCTTTAATTTGATTTTTATTGATATGATTGTTTTGTAAAAATTGATTGATACTATTAGCAAATAATAGTCCAAGTTGATGATCAAGCTGACCTAAATCTTGTAATGTTGTCTGTTTTGTGTCGCATAGTGTTAGTAATTGTTGTTTAATTGAATTTGGCATCGGATAACAATCACTGATAATGGATGTGACTTTTCCTGCTTTGATATCAACTAGCGCGATATCAATTCCATCCATACTTGTTCCCGACATTACGCCAATATATAAATTTTGCATAACACTATCCTTGCCTAATAATTTGTCCTGTTTTGATATCTCTAATTTCAGAGGGCTGTGAGCGTTGCCCTGTTTCACCTTGTAAAATAGGCAATGTGTCACCAAATTGTTTAGTTACTTCAATTACGGTTCGACAAGGTTCATGACCAGAACGATTGGCACTGGTTGAGACTAATGGTTTTCCAAATAGATCGCAAAGTTGGCAAACTAAGGGATGATTTGTTACTCTTACCGCAATTGAATTATATTGCCCCGTTAAAAAATAAGGCGTGGTTTTATTTTTGGGCATAAGCCAAGTAATAGGACCTGGCCAACTGGCAATTGCTTTTTGTTGTTGCTCTATTGTTAACGCTGTTTCATCTATATAAGGGATAAGTTGTTTAAAATGGCTAGCAATTAAAATCAACCCTTTATCAATTGATCGTTGCTTTAGTTGTAATAGTGTCATTACTGCCGATTGGCAATCAGGATCACAACCTAATCCAAAAACAGCTTCGGTTGGATAGGCAATGACATCCCCTTTTTTTAATCGAGCACTTGCTTGTGATAAAGTTAATAAATTGGTCATTAATATCAGCTATTCATTAAAACACAGTTGAATTTATATTAAACTGCAAGATTTAGATTTGCAAATGTGCCAATTTTGTTTTGATATGTGGTTATTTAAGAATAATGAATTCTTTTAATGATATTAAAAGATTATTCCCAATTTATTTGTGGATAATACTTAGCAGTCAATTCAACTACTTGTTGCATAGTGATGATTTCAAGCCTTACATCGATGAATTGACTAATGCCACGAGCAATAATATCGTTGTCAAGTACATAACAATGCGTGGTTTTTTGTAAAATATCATTCAGTAAGGGATTATTTTGACAAGCAATCATAACGCCATTTTGCCAAAAAAGTACGGCATCTTGCGTAGATATGAGTGTTGTATCAATATTTACTGAGTGATGAGTTGAAATTGTATGTAACATTTTTCCACTTTTTACTAAAATATCTATTTTACTTTGAATTTTTAAGAAAAAAGCAAGTTAACCTTGCTTGGTACATCTTTAATGGTTATTAGTATATAATAAGGATCATTTATTGAGCAAAGAATTCGTTATGAAACCGATTATTTTAGCTAACGAGCAAGAAACAATTTTATTGGGTAAACAGCTTGCTGAGCAATGTTTAAATTATTTATCTAATCACAATAGTGCGATAGTTATCTACTTAATTGGCGATCTTGGTGCGGGTAAAACAACGTTTAGTCGAGGATTTTTACAACAACTTGGTCATAAAGGTAATGTTAAAAGTCCTACTTATACTTTAGTTGAACCTTATCATTTTAACGATTTTTCAGTTTATCATTTTGATTTATATCGATTAGCTGATCCTGAAGAATTAGAGTTTATGGGCATACGCGAATATTTCTCTTCTCGATCAATTTGTTTAATTGAGTGGCCAAAGCAAGCACAAGGCATATTACCCATTGCCGATATTGAAATCCATTTGTCTTATTTAGCGCTTGAACGCAGTGTTTGTTTACAAGCAAATACCAAAATAGGTCAGTCAATTATTAATTTATTACATTAACAATTAGCGAAAATACTAATGAAAAAATTAATGGCTTTTTTTATGCTTTTGCTACTTTGTAGCTCAGCTAATGCCGCTAAAGTGATTATAGCTGTTGATGCTGGGCATGGCGGTAAAGATTCTGGTGCAATAGGTAAACATAATCTTTATGAAAAAACAGTGACTTTTTCTATTGCTAAAAAGCTTACCAATTTATTAAATAATGATCCTAATTTTAAAGGGGTTTTAACACGCAGTAGTGATAATTTTATTTCGGTATCGCAGCGTTCAGATATCGCGCGTAAAAACAAAGCTAATTTACTTGTGTCAATTCATGCTGATGCAGCGCCAAATCGAAGTGCTTCTGGCGCATCCGTTTGGGTATTGTCAACTAAACGTGCGGATACTGAACTGGGGCGTTGGCTAGAACAAGATGAAAAACAGTCTCAGCTATTAGGCGGAGCTGGTGATGCGCTTAGTGATGACCATAATCGTCATTTAAGCCAGGCGGTATTAGATCTACAATTTTCCTATTCTCAGCGTGTAGGATATGAATTAGCAACACAAGTTATTAAAGAGATGAGTGGATCAATCAAACTGCATAAACGTAAACCTGAACATGCTAGTTTAGGTGTATTACGGTCTCCGGATATCCCTTCTATTTTGGTTGAGGTTGGCTTTATATCTAATGAAACAGAGGAAAGTTTACTTGCTAGTAATACTCACCAAGATAAGATTGCAAGAGCAATTTATCAGGGTATAAAAAACTATGTAAAACAAAATCCTAAATTTGGAGAACGGCACTAATGGCAATACATATTCTATCACCACAATTGGCCAATCAAATTGCCGCTGGTGAGGTGGTAGAAAGGCCGGCATCTGTTATTAAAGAATTAGTCGAAAATAGTCTTGATGCAGGTAGTACGCAAATTGATATTGATCTCGAACAAGGTGGTTGTAAGTTAATCCGTGTTCGTGATAATGGTTTTGGTATTGCTAAAGAGGAATTAGCATTAGCTTTAGCCCGTCATGCCACCAGTAAAATTAGTACACTAGATGATTTAGATTCAATTATTAGCCTTGGATTTCGTGGTGAGGCGCTAGCGAGTATCAGTTCAGTATCTCGATTGACGTTAACTTCCCGTACCGCCGAGCAATCCGAAGCTTGGCAAGTTTATGCCGAAGGTCGCGATATGAAACCGGTTATTAAACCTGCGGCTCATCCCGTGGGATCAACGGTTGAAGTCTTGGATTTATTTTATAATACACCCGCGCGTCGTCGTTTTTTGAAAACCGATAAAACCGAATTTATGCATATTGAAGAGTTTGTTCGTAGAATTGCTTTAGCGCGTCCTGATGTCTCTTTTAATTTGCAACATAATGGTAAACTGGTTAAACAATACCGATCATCCACACTTGAAAAAAGGGTTGAATTAGTTTGTGGTCGAGAATTTATGCAAAAAGCAGTTAAACTCGATTGGCAGCATGATGATTTACTTATTCAAGGATGGGTCGCTAGTAACGATGTTAGTGATCTGCAATATTTTTACGTTAATGGTCGTGTTATTAAGGATAAATTACTCAATCATGCTTTGCGTCAAGCTTATATTAATCAAACTCATGAGCAGCAAAGTTATGTTGTCTTTTTACAACTTGATCCAAAACAGGTTGATGTTAATGTACATCCTGCTAAACATGAAGTTCGTTTTCATGAAGCACGTTTAGTTCATGATTTTGTTTATCAAGCTATTATGATGGCATTGGAATCCCATTTGTCTATTACGACTCAAGCGCCAGTCATTACTCCTAATCGCCAAGCTGCGGGGGGGAATATTTTTAATCAATTGGTTCAACCTAAAAATTATCAAGCTAACAGTCAACCAACAAAAAAATCGGGTAATTTTGCTAGAGAAAATACACTATATGGTCAGCTTGTTGATGTTTCTAAATCGGGTGAAACTAAACCGGAGCCAGCAAGATTATCTCACCAAGAAGATCAAATGACTGAGGGGCAAAAAGCGGTGATTGATGCGTTGTTTCCACAGCGAAGTACATCTTTACACTCCTTACAACAGCAGCTTGATAGTTCATCATTAGTACAATTTGGTCGCGTGTTAACGGTTGTTCAACCAGATATAGCATTGCTTGAAAAGTTTGAAGATAATCAGCAAAAATTTATGTTGATGAAATTGCCTATTGCTCAACAAAAATTTTCGGCAATTAAATTATTATCTCAAGATTCTGAAAAATTATTGATTCCATTGACCATTTTAATCAATCATAAAGAACAACAAGCATTAACCAATTATCAACCTCAACTTAATTTTTTAGGATTTGATTTTTATATCGACAAAGCAAAACTACATTTGCAAAGCGTACCTAAAATGCTTAGAACGATGAATTGGCAGCAAATATTACCTGCTTTATTAGCGTTTATTTCATCGTCAAAGGAAGATGCATTAGATCCGACCAAAATTGCAGATTGGCTAGCGAGTCAATGTGATAATACTCAAGCAGTAAGTTGGAGTGTGACCAAAGTGATCCAATTACTTGCACAGCTAGAGCAAATTGATAGCAATTTATTGCAACTAGAAACATTTTTACATCCTATTGATCTTCAATCTTTTATAAAATCCATGTAACTATGAATAAAGCAAAAGTTATTTCATTAATGGGGCCAACGGCTTCAGGTAAAACCGCATTTGCAATGGCCCTTTATGAACGTTATCCAATTGATATTATAAGTGTCGATTCAGCGCTGATTTATCGCGATATGGATATTGGTACGGCCAAACCAACGAAACAAGAGCAGTTAAACTACCCACATAAATTAATTGATATATGTGATCCAGCAGAAAGTTACTCTGCCGCCAATTTTAGGCATGATGCTCTAATTGAAATTGAAAAAACGCTAAAAAAAGGGCGAATTCCATTGTTAGTTGGTGGAACAATGTTGTACTTTAAAGCGTTGCTTGAAGGGTTATCACCTTTACCTGTAGCTAACAGTGAAATTCGGCAACAAATAGAAGAAAAGGCCAATAAATTTGGTTGGCAAGTGATTCATGAAGAATTAAAAAAAGTTGATCCTGTTTCTGCTCAAAGAATTCATCCAAACGATCCACAGCGTCTTAATCGTGCTTTAGAAGTTTATTTAATTTCGGGTAAGAGTTTAACCGAACTTACCCAAGAAAGTGGTGAAGCATTACCTTACGATGTAATGCAGTTTGCCATTATGCCTTCAGATCGCGCGCAGTTACATCAGCGTATTGAACAACGTTTTTTACAGATGCTCGATCAAGGATTTGAAAACGAAGTGAAAGCGCTAAAATTACGACCTGACTTGCATTTAAATTTACCTTCGATGCGTTGTGTTGGCTATCGGCAAATGTGGGAGTATTTAGAGGGTCAAAGTAGTTATGATGAAATGGTGTTTAAAGGTATTTGTGCAACACGTCAATTAGCAAAAAGGCAAATTACTTGGCTACGTGGTTGGAAACAACCTGTTACATGGTTAAATCCTGATAATATGGATAAGGTTTTCGATCAGCTTTTTTAGGTTTGAAAATATTTTTTACTTTTTATTACTTTACTTTTTACCTCGAAATTGTTTTTTCAAAATGTAAAAAAGTTTTAGGTTAACATAATATTTTAGTATTTTTTTTTGTTTGATTAGTGTAAATTTATTAAAATTTTAGTTATTTGTGCATAAATTATTGTTGACCAGTTCAAGAGCTGAGTTTTTTATGTTATTTTGGTAAATAGACATAAGTACTTTATGTTTTAGTTAAATTAAATATTTTTAAAAAGTACGATTATATTATCTTCATATTATTATTTTCATCTTAAAGGATAAACTCATGTCAAAAGGGCAGTCATTACAAGATCCTTATTTAAATTTGCTTCGTCGCGAGCATATTCCTGTATCCATTTATTTAGTTAACGGTATTAAATTACAAGGGCAAATTGAGTCATTTGATCAGTTTGTTATTTTATTAAAAAATACTGTAAGCCAAATGGTATATAAACATGCCATCTCAACAGTTGTACCATCAAGATCTATCTCTGGATTGGTGACTCAACCTGAAGAGGAAAGCGAAAGCTGATTAATTCAGTGGAGAATCTGATTGTTTGAGCGATATAAAGGCGGGGAATCTGCCTTATTAGTCCATGTATTCTTCCCTCAAGAAAGCGATATCGAGGATCTGAAAGAGTTTGAAGTACTTGTTTCTTCTGCTCAAATTGAGATTCTCGATATTGTGACAACCTCAAGAAAAGCACCACAAGCTAAATATTTTATTGGTGAAGGGAAAGCCCTTGAAATTGCCGAAAAAGTTAAAGCGCTTGACGCATCAGTTATCTTAGTTAATCACACCTTAACTCCTACCCAAGAACGAAACCTAGAAAAATTATGTGAATGCCGTGTCGTTGATCGAACTGGGCTTATTTTAGATATTTTTGCACAACGTGCTAGAACTCATGAAGGTAAGTTACAAGTAGAATTAGCGCAGTTGCAGTATTTATCAACGCGTTTAGTTCGAGGCTGGACACACTTAGAACGACAAAAAGGTGGAATTGGTTTAAGAGGGCCGGGCGAAACTCAGTTAGAAACCGATAGACGTTTAATTCGTCATCGTATTCAATTGATATTATCTAGGCTTGCTAAAGTTGAAAAACAGCGCAATCAAAATCGACAATCAAGAAATAAAGCCGATCTACCTACTGTCTCGTTGGTTGGTTATACTAATGCTGGTAAATCAACACTATTTAATTCATTAACGCATGCTGATGTTTATGCTGCCGATCAATTGTTTGCAACGCTTGATCCGACTTTAAGACGCATTAATGTTGAAGATGTTGGCGAAGTCGTATTAGCCGATACAGTCGGATTTATTCGTCATTTACCCCATGACCTTATTGCTGCTTTTAAAGCAACATTACTCGAAACCCAAGAGGCCGCACTTTTATTACATGTGATTGATGCATCCGATCCAAACCTATTAGATAATATACATGCTGTAGAAGAGGTTCTATTAGAAATAGATGCCCACGATATTCCAACATTGATGGTAATGAATAAAATAGATTTAATGGAAGGTAAACAGCCTTGTATTGATCGTGACGAAAATGGTATGCCTATTCGTGTTTGGATTTCTGCTCAAAATGGTTTAGGATTAGATCTACTATTTACTGCATTAAAAGAAAGACTTGCTAGACAGATCCAAATTTGTCAATTAAGCTTACCTGTTCATTTAGTCAGGCTAAGAAGCCGTTTTTATCAGCTAAATGCAGTAGAACATGAAATTATAAATGAAGATGGTAGCTTTCAACTTGATGTGAGAATGCCGTCAATTGAATGGAATCGCCTCTGTAAACAAGAGCCAGATCTGTTATACTTAATTAATACGCAAAATAACAACTAATTGTTAAATGGAGCATATAAAATATGGCGTGGAATCAGCCCGGAAATAACGGACAAGATAACGATCCATGGGGAAATAATAATAAAAAACCTTCTAATTCATCCGGTGGTTTTTTAGATAAAATTAAAGACCTATTAAAAAAAGGTAATTCAAGCAGTAATAATGGGGGTTCATCAAAAATTAAATTATCGATGAATAGCTCAAAAATTGTTATTGCAGTCATTGTTGTGCTTATTCTGATTTGGGGAATAAGTGGTTTTTATACTATCAACCAAAGTCAACGAGGTGTGATTACCCGTTTTGGACAGGTTCAACCAGAAATTATTCAACCAGGTTTGAATTGGAAACCTACCTTAATCGACAAAGTTTATGTCGTTGATACCCAAGGAACACGAAATTTTAATGTGCAAGGGTTCATTGTTACAACAGGTGAAAATTTAGTTTTTGTTGAAATGAATGTTCAGTATCGTATCAGCAATCCATTAAAATATTTATTTAATGTAACCAATGTTGAGGATAGTCTTCGTCAAGCTGCTGATAGTGCTTTAAGAACAGCAGTTGGAAGTTCTAATATCGATGCGATTATTTCCGATGGACGAGCTGCGCTTGAAAGCAGTACTAAAGATGAATTAGTTAATGTAATTACGCATTACGATATGGGGATTAACATTGTTGATTTGAACTTCCAAGTTGCTCGACCACCAGATGAAGTGCAAGATGCTTACGATGATGCTATTCGTGCTCAAGGTGATAGCGAACGTGAAATTAAACAAGCTGAAGCAGATAAAGTTCAGTTAGTGCAACAAGCAGAAGGTAAATCTGCAAGAATTTTAGCTGATGCTGATGCGTATAAAGTTCGTGTAGAACTTGAAGCGGCTGGTGATGTTGCACGTTTTGAAAAAATATTACCTCAATATAAGGCTGCCCCTCAAATCACTAAAGAGCGTTTATATATTGAAACAATGGAAAAAATATTAAGTAAAACTAATAAAGTTGTTGTGAATGATAAAAGTGGTAATTTAATGGTGTTACCGTTGGAGCAGTTATTAAAAAATAACAGCGAAAAAATGGCTACACCAACTACGTTGCCAAATCAAAACAGTGATTACAATTTTAATATGCCAAGCTCTTCTGATGCGATAAAAAGTGCACCTCAACCAACTAAAGAGTCACAAAATGGTGCTACAACCCGTAATAATAGTTCTACCAGCAACACTACGCGGACTATGGGACGATAAGGAGAAAAATGAATATGCGTAAATTATTGATTCCTATAGTTTTGATTTTAATCGGTGTGTTTTTTTCAAGTGTTTATGTTATTGAGGAAGGCACCCGTGGTGTTGTTTTAAGATTTAATAAAATAATTGGATTATCCGAACCTGGTTTACATTTTAAAATTCCAGGTATTGATAGTGTTAAAGTTATTGATGCTAAAATACAAACCACCAATAGTTCTAATAACAGCAAAGAACAACGTTTTTTCAATGTTCAAAAGAAAGAGTTGATAGTTGACTATTTTGTTCAATGGAAAATTGTTGACTTCAATCGCTATTATGAAACAGTTGCCGGTGGCAATAATGTTGAAGATTTACTACTTGCTCGTCTAAATGGTCGTTTAAGAGCGGAAATTGGTAAACTGAGTAATAAGGATATTATTAATGACTCGAATGCGGATACTAAATCGCGTAATTCTTTAATGATTCGAGTAAAAGATGCTTTAAATGGTACACATCAAGATTCTGTTGATAACGCACCAATAGATAAATTAGTTGCAGATACAGAAAAAGATCCCGAAAGTAGTAAAACGAGTCTACGCGCTTTTGGTGTTGAAGTCGTTGATGTACGTATTAAACAGATTAATTTCCCTGCTGAAGTTTCAGGTTCTATCTATGCCAGAATGCGAGCAGAACGAGAAGTCATTGCCCGCGATAAACGTTTTGAAGGCGTAAGAAAAGCGGAAGAAACTAGAGCGGCAGCGACACTTGAGGCAACAAAAATATTATCTGAAGCTGAACGACAATCACGAATTATTCGTGGTGAAGGTGATGCTAATGCAGCTAAACTTTATGCTGATGCCTTTGGTAAAGATATGGAATTTTTTAGCTTCATTCGAAGTTTAAAAGCTTATGAACAAAGTTTTATTGGTAATGACGTTATGGTTATTAGCCCAGATAGTGAATTTTTCCAATACATGAAACTAAAATCGAATAAATAACAGAATGAGTAATAGTCTATGAGTAATAATGTTGTTGTGCTAGGTACGCAATGGGGTGATGAAGGCAAAGGTAAAGTTGTTGATTTACTCACAGAAAAAGCAAAATATGTTGTTCGTTATCAAGGTGGGCATAATGCTGGCCATACGTTAGTGATCAATGGCGAAAAAACAGTATTACATCTTATCCCATCAGGTATTCTTCGTCATGATGTTATAAGTATCATTGCGAATGGTGTAGTACTTTGCCCTGATGCGCTAATGAAAGAGATGAAAGCGTTAGAAGATAAAGGTATTCCCGTTAAAGACAGATTACTGATATCTGAATCTTGCCCTTTAATTCTACCTTACCATATTGCATTAGACCAAGCCCGTGAAAAAGCACGTGGTAGTAAAGCGATAGGCACCACAGGTCGAGGTATTGGCCCTGCATATGAAGATAAAGTCGCTCGTCGTGGACTTCGAGTTGGTGATTTACGTGATCGCCAAGCTTTTGCTGAAAAACTAAAAGAAGTAATGGAATATCATAACTTCCAATTAGTCAATTACTACAAAGCTCAAGCGGTTGATTATCAAAAAGTCCTTGATGACACATTAGCGATTGCAGATATTTTAGTGGCTATGATTGCAGATATTCCGACGCTATTAGAAGACGCTCGGAAGAAAGGCGAAAGAATCATGTTTGAAGGTGCACAAGGTACATTACTTGATATTGATCATGGTACTTATCCTTTTGTTACCTCTTCAAATACTACTGCTGGCGGCGTAGCGACAGGATCAGGTTTTGGTCCACGTTATGTTGGCTATGTGCTAGGTATTGTTAAGGCTTACTCTACTCGTGTCGGTGCAGGACCATTTCCAACAGAACTCTTTGATGATGTGGGTGAATATCTTTGCAAACAAGGTAATGAATTTGGTGCAACAACGGGTCGCCGTCGTCGTACTGGATGGCTAGATGCGGTTGCTGTTCGTAAAGCCGTACAACTAAATTCAGTTTCTGGTTTTTGTTTAACTAAACTTGATGTGTTAGACGGCCTTAAAGAAGTTAAAATCTGTGTTGGTTATCAATTACCTAATGGTGATGTGATTAACAATGCACCGGCTGCTGCTGAAGATTGGAGTTTAGTCAAACCTGTATATGAGTCTATGCCAGGATGGAGCGAATCAACGTTTGGTATTAAAAGTTATGATGCGTTACCACAAGCAGCAAAAAATTATATTAAACGGATAGAAGAGTTAACTGAAACCCCAATTGATATTATTTCAACAGGTCCAGATCGTAGTGAAACCATGATTCTACGTGATCCTTATCAAGCATAATAATTAGAAAATCGGGATATTATTCCCGATTTTTTATTTTTAGGATATTAAAATTAAAAGTAGTTAACTGAGTATGAGGACATTATGGCTACAATAGGAACGCCGTTATCACCCACTTCAACTAAAGTTATGCTTTGTGGTGCAGGTGAATTAGCGAAAGAAGTCGTGATAGAGCTACAACGGTTTGGTTGTGAAGTTATTGCTGTTGATCGCTACGCTAATGCACCAGCAATGCAAGTTGCACATCGTTATCATGTAATCAATATGTTAGATGGTCAAGCTTTAAGAAAAGTTATCGAAGCTGAAAAACCTGATTATATCGTTCCAGAAATAGAAGCAATTGCAACTGACACTTTAGTCGAATTAGAGCAGCAAGGCTTTACAGTTATTCCTACAGCAAAAGCAACACAACTAACGATGAATCGAGAAGGTATTCGTCGGCTAGCCGCTGAAGAACTAAAACTACCAACTTCACCTTACCGATTTGCTATAAATGAACATGAATTTAAAAAAGCGGTTGAAGAGATAGGTTTTCCTTGTTTTGTTAAACCCGTTATGAGTTCTTCAGGAAAAGGACAATCACTGATACGTAATCATCAGGACATTGAATTAGCATGGACATATGCACAAGCAGGTGGGCGAGCTGGTGGGGGTAAGGTTATTATCGAAGGTTTGGTGGATTTTGATTATGAAATTACTTTATTAACTGTTCGACATATTCATGGTGTTTCATTTTGTCAACCAATTGGTCATCGTCAAGAAAAAGGTGATTATCGAGAATCTTGGCAACCTCAAGCGATGTCTGATAATGCACTAAAGTTAGCAAAGGAAATTGCAACTAAAGTAACTGATGCATTAGGCGGACGCGGTTTATTTGGTGTCGAATTATTTATTAAAGGTGATCAGGTTTGGTTTAGTGAAGTTTCACCACGTCCACATGATACCGGTATGGTGACGTTAATATCACAAAATCTTTCTGAATTTGCGCTGCATGCTCGCGCAATACTTGGTTTACCTATTCCTGTTATTGAACAATATGGCCCGAGTGCATCTGCTGTTTTATTAGTAGAAGGAGATTCTAAACAAGTTACCTTTGCTAATTTAGATAAAGCATTAAGTCAGCCACAAACAGATTTACGTTTATTCGGTAAGCCAGAAGTAAAAGCAACGCGCAGAATGGGTGTTGCGCTTGCTAGAGCACTAACGGTTGAGGAAGCGATTAGTAAAGCGAAGAATGCAGTAAAACAAATCACGATAAGCTTATAAAGTTACGTTTAGCTTAAAAAGCAATCACTCGATAAGAAAAATTTGAAATTTATAAAATTGGGGGTTGACGTAGGCAAATGAAGTGAGTAACATACGCAACCCTTGAGACAGCAAACTGAAACAACAAAATGTTTAGTTAAATTTAACGCTGTCAGCTCTTTAAAAAGAAGAAACAGACAATCTGTGTGGGCACTTGCGAGACGAAAAAATTAAAAGTCTACGGACTGAAAAAATTAAGTCTTGATAAGTGACACTGAAGATTCATTTGAATATGTCAGAGACAGTTATTGAG
>NZ_JAFNOQ010000008.1:0-117201 GCF_026536145.1 Gilliamella sp. B3464
AGGGCTGCGTATACTACGCTACACCTTTTTATTCGTCAAGATCTTTTTTCAATATTTTTGATCTTGCTCTCTAACACGTTCTTCGCTTGTTTTTCACTAACGCCGTGTCAGTGGATGCGCATTATAGGCACTTCATTTTTTTTATCAAGCAAAAAAACATGATCTTTTAATTGTTCGAATAAGCTTTAAACACTCAAAACATTAATGTATTGATATCGTTGAAGATTATATTGAGCTAATTTGCTAGTTAATTTTTCAACATATTGGTTAAGCGCTGTGCTAACAATAATATTCTCTTTATTTAGTGGTAAATTACTATCAATCAATTTGCCTTTTTCATGAAGTAATTCATAAACACGCATCGCAATTGCATTACCAGAGTCAATAAAAGTAGCGTGAGGAAAAATTACCTGCAACTCTTCTTTGATAAAAGGATAATGTGTACATCCCAATACAATAGTATCAGGGCAAACCGATAAACTTAGCCAAGGCTGTAATAACTGTTTAAGTTGCGGCATATTAACTGCCATACCTTGCAGTTTATTCTCTGCAATCTGTGCTAGTTCAGATAGCCCAAGTAATTCAACTTTACAATCAGGTGCAAACTGTTTAATCAAATTGTTTGTATAGGCTCTTTGAACTGTTGCTTTGGTTGCTAATAGCCCTATACATTTATTTTTAGTCATTTGACTAGCTGGTTTAATAGCTGGCACGACGCCAACAATCGGAAAAGAAAATTTAGCACGTAAACTAGGTAAACATATGGTACTTGCTGTATTACAAGCAATAACCGCTAAATCAATAGTATATAATTTGCTAATGTTATCAATAACATTAATTACTCTATCAATAAGAAACTGTTCTGATTTATCTCCGTAAGGGAACATTTCATTATCAAATGCATAGATATAGTGTAGATTAGGCATCTTTTTGTAGATTTCATTATAGACAGATAACCCACCGATACCCGAATCAAATATTAATATTGTTGGAGATTGTCTCGCTATGCTCATATTAAATAAAGATTAGGAAATTAAATCGACATTATCCTAAATTGAATAAAAATTTATGCAAGTAATTTTGTTTAAGGTAATACTGGCTTTTTTACTCATAAATTATTAAAATAGACGTCTAGATGGTAAAACTGCTAAAATAGAATACATCTCATCGCATATCAAGTATTGCATTTAATAAGTTAAAAGAAGGTATATCATGTCAGAATTTTTATTTACTTCAGAATCTGTTTCAGAAGGTCATCCAGATAAAATCGCCGATCAAATATCTGATGCAGTGCTTGATGCTATTTTAAAGCAAGATCCAAAAGCAAGAGTAGCTTGTGAAACTTATGTTAAAACTGGTATGGCTTTAGTCGGTGGAGAGATAACGACATCTGCTTGGGTAGATATTGAAGAGTTGACTCGCAAAACTATTCATGACATCGGATATACTAGCTCAGAAATGGGGTTTGATGCCAATTCATGTGCGGTACTCAATGCTATTGGTAAACAATCACCAGATATAAACCAAGGTGTAGATCGCAAAGATCCTCTTGAACAAGGTGCAGGTGATCAAGGCATTATGTTCGGTTATGCTACCAATGAAATGCCAAATTTAATGCCTGCAGCAATTAGTTATGCACATGATTTAATGCGTCGTCAGGCAGAAGTCAGAAAAAATGGAACGCTCCCTTGGCTACGCCCTGATGCTAAAAGTCAAGTCACATTAATCTATCAAAATGGTCAGATAAAAGGCGTTGATACAGTAGTTTTATCAACCCAGCATTCAGAAGGTATTGAACAAAAAGCAATACAAGAAGCAGTAATGGAAGAAATCATTAAACCAACATTGCCTGCCAAATGGTTAACATCAAGAACCAAATACTTTATTAATCCTACGGGTCGATTTGTTATCGGTGGTCCAATGGGGGATTGTGGATTAACAGGTCGTAAGATTATTGTCGATACTTATGGTGGAGCTGCACGTCATGGCGGAGGCGCATTTTCAGGAAAAGATCCATCTAAAGTTGATCGTTCAGCTGCATATGCTGCTCGGTATGTTGCTAAAAATATTGTTGCAGCAGGGCTTGCCGATAAATGTGAATTACAAATATCGTACGCAATAGGCGTTGCAAATCCAACATCGATTTATGTCAATACTTTTGGCACAGAAAAGATTGATCATGATAAAATAGTGAATTTAATCAAAGAATTTTTTGATTTAAGACCTTATGGATTGATTCAAATGCTTGATTTGATTCAGCCAATTTATCAACAAACTGCTAGTTATGGCCATTTTGGTCGTGATATTTTCCCATGGGAAAAAACAGATAAAGCTACATTACTTCGCGATGCCGCAGGATTATAGACGAATACCCATTTTATTACATAATAAAGTCATGGCTTGTTTAAGGGAAAACCTAAGACAAGCCAGCCTTATTTTACACACCGTATTTCCTGAACCTAAAGTAATTTATAAAGTTAAAGGAAGTATTGCCGGTAGCGCACTGTTAACACGCTGGGAAATACAGCTTAATTCAATAATGTTAACTGACAATGGTGATACATTTATTGATGAAGTCGTTCCTCATGAACTTGCTCATCTACTGGTGTTTAAAACATTTGGTAAAGTTAAACCTCATGGCAAAGAGTGGCAATATATGATGTCTGAAGTATTAGGTAAATTACCAAAAGTAACCCATAACTTTACAATAAAGCGCAATAGCTATATGTACCGTTGTAATTGCCAAATCCACCATTTAACTAAAATCAGACATAATAAAATCCAAAACAATAAAACTAGTTATTTATGCCAAAAATGCGGTAGTATACTTAAACAAGTTATTCCAATTTAGACCATTACATGTGTAAACTCGATTTTCATTTTTATAAAAGTTCATTTTTTATTCTTCTCTTAGGTGTGTTTCTTTATATTTTCGGTAATTTTTATATTCCTCTATATAATGGGTTAACAGTTACACTTATTGAACACCTACAATCTCTCTTTTTATTATTTATGTGTGGTTATACGTTTTATTATGCAAAACGCGTACAACATCATGCTACCTTATATAAATTCTGGATTTGGACAATCTTTTGGTGGATTATGCTTTTTGGACGAGGAATAAGTTGGGGGCGTGATTTTTATCCTGACGTTCCACGTTTTTATTATAAAATCATTGCAGCTATTGTAATGGGTATACCATTACTGACGACTTTCTTACCAACAATCCGCAAAGAAATAGCACGGCGTTATAAATTTGAAAGTATTCCTTTTTGGCATATCTTTTTCGCATTTCTTTTTTTGGGAATTGCAGATATCGCAGAGCACCATCGTATGGGACACGAATTTTTAGTATTAACTCGAGAACGTAAAGATTTGATTGAAGAATTAATGGAAATTCCTTGCCTGCTCTGTATAGCATTAACAACTTTCTATATGCAAACAAATGAACAAAAAAGGTTGAGTAAATCATGTTAAGTTATCGTCATAGCTATCATGCTGGTAATCATGCAGATGTGTTAAAACATATTGTTTTAACCTTGTGTCTTGAATCGTTAAAAGAAAAAGAAAAATCGATTTTATATTTAGATACGCACTCTGGTGCTGGCCGTTATTTATTACAAAGCGAGCATGCTGAAAAAACGGGTGAATATTTATCAGGAATAAATTTAGTTTGGCAACAAACAGCTATACCAGAAGCTCTTACTCCGTATATTTCAGTGTTAAAACGATATAATCCTTTTGATACTTTGAAATATTATCCAGGTTCTCCTTTAATTGCTAAACAACTATTAAGAGAACAAGATAAATTGAATTTAACTGAATTACACCCAAGTGACTATCCTTTATTAAAGCAAGAATTTGCAAAGGATAAGCGCGCTAACGTGTTACGTGAAGACGGTTTTTTGCAATTAAAATCTAAATTACCACCACAATCACGTCGCGGCATTATTTTGATCGATCCATCTTACGAAATAAAAGAAGACTATCAAAAAATTCCAGCAGCAATTTATGAAGCTTATAAACGTTTTGCAACTGGAGTTTACTTGATTTGGTATCCGGTTGTGTCAAGAACACAAAGCCAAAAAATGATAGATGGAATTGTAAATTTAGGAATTAAACGAATATCACAATTTGAACTAGCATTAAGGCCGGATAATAATCATAAAGGAATGACCGCATCGGGCATGATTGTCATCAATCCACCTTGGAAATTGCATGAGCAAATGCAAACAATCTTACCGTGGTTATCCAATATTCTTGATACAGATAAGACTGGCAATATACTGATTAAAAAATTAGTGACAGAATAAATTGTCAGGTTAATAAACAAAATGCGAGGTTTTCTCGCATTTTAAATAATTATAAAGAAAACGTTAAAACTGAAATTATGGAAAAAAATGGCATGCAAATAAATAGATCCATAAAATAATAGTTAATAATAAAGATAAAAATACCGCTGCTGAACCATAATCTTTAGCTCGACCTGATAACTCATGTCTTTCCTTACCTATACGATCAACAACGCACTCAATTGCACTATTAATCAGTTCAACAATCATGACTACACCAATCGAACCAAGTAATAAAATACGTTCATAAATAGAAAAATCGATTAGCATCACAATAATATAAGCTACTATTAATAGAATTAATTCTTGACGAAATGCAGCTTCATACCTAATAGCCGATTTAAAGCCTTTTAAAGAATATTTGGTTGCATTAAAAATGCGTTGTAAACCTGTCGATTTTTCCATCATAACATTCCAAATTAAAAATTATCTAACATATCCGTAATTCATTAGCCTTTGAAATCTTCTCTCCAATAAAACCGACTCATCCATATTTTCAAGCTCGTCAAGATCACTTAGTAGCTGCTTTTTCAATGAGGTAGCTACTGTACTATAATCACGATGCGCACCGCCAAGAGGTTCAGGCACAATAGAATCAATAAGATTTAATTTGAGTAATTTATCAGCTGTCATATTCATGGCTTCAGCAGCAACTGATGCCTTATCTGCGCTTTTCCATAATATAGAAGCACAGCCTTCAGGAGAAATCACAGAATAGGTACTGTACTGTAGCATATTCACTTTATCTGCAACACCAATAGCCAGTGCGCCGCCAGATCCACCTTCACCAATTACAGTACAAATTGTTGGCACTTTTAAACGTGACATTTCACGTAGGTTACGCGCTATGGCTTCAGCTTGACCTCGTTCTTCTGCACCAATCCCAGGATAAGCACCGGGTGTATCGATAAAAGTAATAATAGGTAATTTAAAGCGTTCAGCCAATTGCATCAGCCTTAATGCTTTACGATATCCTTCCGGAGCAGGCATACCAAAATTACGATATATTTTTTGTTTGGTCTCACGACCTTTTTGATGGCCAATAACCATAACAGCACGATCATCAATACGTGCAATTCCACCTACAATAGCTTTATCATCAGCATAAGCACGATCACCAGCTAATTCATCAAAATCAGTGAAAATCTCTTTAATATAATCTAATGTATACGGTCGGTTTGGATGCCGAGCTAGTTGTGCAACATCCCAAGGGGACAAGTTTGCAAATATTTTTTTAGTTAATTCACGACTTTTTTGATTTAACTGTTTAATTTCTTTATCTAAATTGATATCTAATTCCACTTGTTGTGAATCAATATTCTTTAAGGAATTAATTTTTGCTTCTAATTCCGCTATCGGCTTTTCAAATTCCAAAAAATTGCTCATAACGATTATGATTGCCTCTTGTGTTATTTGTATTTCCTAAAAAATACACTACTAAATATAGTATACTGACTATTTCTTAAGATAAAATTAAGCCAATTCTACTATGTAATACGCATTAAAGTCACCAATATTTATTTCAGTAAGCTTTAAGATATATTAAAATCATTTTACCTAATTCTATTGATATAAATTTTATTCTGAGTAGTTGATGAAAATGCATCACTGATATATATGGGCTATTCGAACTCAAATTCAATACGCTCATTTCCAAGTAATGTTTTCAACTCTACGATTAAAGCATCTTCAGGAACTATACGCCAAGTTGTTCCAAATTGGATCCGAACGACCGAATCATCTCGATGATAATAAAGATTAACCGGTACACTTCCATGTCGATAAGGTTCTAAAATCTGTTGTAAACGCTGTAATATCGAACGATTAGCTTCAGCTTCAGTTAATGTAATAGCCAAGCCCTTAACATATTTAGCTCGAGCATCTTTCAAATCAACAATATCGCGAACAGACATCTTTAGTCCACCATTAAAATCATCGGGGCTAACTTGTCCTGACACTATCAGAATTTTATCTTTAACTAAAAGATGCCCAAACTTTTCTAAAGAATCGGAAAATAACATACCATCGATTCGACCAGAACGATCATCTAAAGTAAATAGACCAATTTTATTGCCTTTTTTGGTAATTCTAACTCTTGCATCAGCAACTATTCCTGCGAAGGTTGCTGTCTTTCCCCAACCAGTTGGCGCAGCTTCACTAATGCGTACGCCACCGGCATAACGATTGAGTTCTTTTAAATATTGCGTAACCGGATGGCCGGTTAGATAAAGTCCTAAAGCATCTCTTTCGCCATCAAGTAATACTTGAGCGGGTAATTCTGGTACTGCTGCATAAGCATGTTCAACTTGTTCAGGCTCTTCAGCTAATACGCCAAACATATCTTCTTGGCCAATATTTTGCGCTTTGGTATATTGCTCAGCTGCCTGCATTGCATCACTAATACTATGTAAAATTGCTGCCCGATGCGGTCCTAATTTATCAAAAGCACCGGCCATAGTTAGCTTTTCTAATACACGTCGATTGATTTTTTTCATATCTGTGCGCGCGCACAGTTCAAAAATATTTTTAAAATAGCCCCCACTATTACGAGCTTCAACAATTGCTTCAATTGGCCCTTCACCAACGCCTTTTATTGCACCAATGCCATAAACAATTTCGCCTTTGTCATTCACATGAAAATGGTACAAACCGCTGTTAATATCTGGAGGATTAACTTTTAGTCCCATTCGTAAGCATTCATCAACCAAGCCCACAATTTTATCGGTATTATCCATATCTGCTGTCATAACAGCTGCCATGAATTCAGCTGGATAATGGGTTTTCAGCCATAAAGTTTGGTAAGACACCAGTGCATAGGCGGCAGAGTGTGATTTATTAAAACCATAACCTGCAAACTTTTCAACCAAATCAAAAATATGCATTGAAAGTTCACCATCCACACCTTGTTTCTCAGCGCCTTCTTTAAAAACAGAACGTTGTTTAGCCATCTCTTCTGGTTTCTTTTTACCCATAGCACGGCGCAGTAGATCAGCACCGCCTAAGGTATAACCGGACAAAGTTTGTGCTATTTGCATGACCTGTTCTTGATATAAAATAATCCCATAAGTTGGCTCTAAAATAGGTTTTAATGACTCATGTTGATATTTTATATCGGGATAAGAAACATCTTCTCGCCCATGTTTACGATCGATAAAATTGTCTACCATTCCTGACTGTAAAGGTCCCGGGCGAAATAATGCTACTAAAGCAATCATATCCTCAAAACAGTCTGGTTTTAAGCGCCGAATTAAATCTTTCATGCCACGCGATTCTAGCTGAAATACTGCGGTTGTTTCAGCTTTCAGCAATAAATCGAAAGAGTCTTTATCATCCAGAGGAATGCGCGTAATATCAACAAGTTCTTTCCCTTCTCTAATCTGACGTTCATTAATCATTTTGATCGCCCAATCAATAATGGTTAATGTGCGCAATCCTAAGAAATCAAACTTAACTAAGCCAGCATATTCAACATCATTTTTATCAAATTGAGTAACAGGATGATGCCCTTCGGGATCACAATAAATAGGTGAAAAATCGGTAATTTTTGTTGGTGAAATCACAACACCACCCGCATGTTTACCTGCATTGCGAGTTACGCCTTCTAATTGACGAGCAATATCAATTAGCGACTTAATTTCCTCGTTATTATCATATAATTCTTGTAATTGTGGCTCAATTTCGAATGCTTTAGCCAGTGTCATACCTGGATCTAAAGGAATCAATTTAGAAATACGATCGACAAACCCATAAGGATGGCCAAGCACTCGCCCAACATCTCGAATTACAGCTTTAGCTGCCATTGTACCAAAAGTAATAATCTGTGAAACCGCATCACGACCATACATATCAGCAACGTGATCAATAACCAAATCACGTTTTTCCATGCAAAAATCGACATCAAAGTCAGGCATCGATACACGTTCAGGATTTAAAAAACGTTCAAAAAGTAAGTCAAAGGCTAACGGATCTAAATCTGTTATTTTTAATGCATAAGCCACTAATGAACCCGCTCCCGAACCTCGACCTGGGCCAACTGGAATATCATTATCTTTTGACCATTGAATAAACTCCATCACGATCAAAAAATAACCGGGAAAACCCATTTGATTAATAACATTAAGTTCAGTTTCTAAACGCTCATCATATTCTGCTCGTTTTTGTGCTCTAATATCTGGATCAGGAAAAAGAAACTTTAGTCGTTCTTCAAGGCCTTCACGTGATTTATAGACTAGAAAATCTTCAGTAGACATATCCCCTGTTGGAAATTTAGGTAAAAAATATTCACCCAAACGTATAGTCACATTGCAACGCTTAGCTATTTCTACACTATTTTCTAAAGCCTCAGGAATATCTGAAAACAACTCACACATTTCCTGCTCATTACGCAGGTACTGTTCTGGTGAATAGTTCTTAGGACGATTAGGATCTTCAAGAGTGTTGCCATCATGTATCGCTACGCGAATTTCATGGGCCTCAAAATCAGAAGGTTGTAAAAAACGAACATCATTGGTCGCAACAACCGGCAACATATATTGTTCAGCAAGTTTTACTGCGCTATGAATAAACAACTCTTCGTTGTTACGTTTAGTACGAACTAACTCAAAATAAAAGTGATCATGAAAATTTTCTTTATAAAAATTGATAGCGTTATCGATTATAGACTCATTATTACGAATAATACCTATACCAATATCACTTTCCCGCCCAGCCAAAATTATAAGTCCGGTACGATATTGAGCTAACCACTGCTGATCAACAACTGGCATATCACCGATATATCCCCTTTCATAAGCTTTAGATATAAGTAATGTCAGATTTTTGTAACCTTCATTATTAGCAGCGAGTAGCGTTAATCGATAAATATCATCCGGTAATTGTGAGCTTCTGATTGCTAAATCAGCACCAATAATCGGCTTAATTCCTTTTGCCATCGCAGATCCATAAAACTTAACCAAACCACAAAGATTGGTAAAGTCGGTAATAGCAAAAGCAGGCATATGCAACTGGCTAACCTCATTAACCAGTGTCCCCACTTTAGCGATACCATCAACCATTGAAAAGTCACTATGTAGATGAAGATGAATAAACTTAGGCTCTGTCATATTTATCAGAAATAATTATGCTAAAAAATTGTTAGCGATTATATCACAAGCAATAGCAATATTCTTATTCTGTTTATCAACATGTTTTGTTTGAATTGAAAAAAGAAGGAATCTTTTGAATAACGTTGATCGATGAAAATGATTAAACTTATACCACCGATAATCTAATTTATCGGTGGGTAGAGATCAATTAAATTTTCTTAAATAACACTGAACCATTAGTTCCGCCAAAACCAAATGAATTACAAAGTGCATATTCTAAGTTTTTAACTTGACGAGCGGTATGCGGTACATAATCTAGATCACATCCATCATCAGGATTATCTAAATTAATTGTTGGAGGCACAGCCTGATCGCGTAATGCCAATACCGTAAAAATAGACTCAACAGCACCCGCAGCGCCTAGTAAATGACCAATCATTGATTTAGTTGAACTTACCATTACTTTGTTGGCATTTTCTTTAAAAATGCTTTTAACTGCTTGTGTTTCTGCTTTATCACCAGCTGGCGTTGATGTACCATGAGCATTAATATAGCCCACTTGCTCAGGTGTTATTCCTGCATCTCGAATAGCACATTTCATGGCTAATGCTGCCCCACTACCATCTTCTGGTGGTGAAGTCATATGATAAGCATCAGCACTCATACCAAAGCCGACAACTTCTGCATAAATTTTTGCACCGCGTTTTTTAGCATGCTCATACTCTTCTAAAAACATAATGCCAGCACCATCACCCAGTACAAAACCATCACGATCTTTATCCCATGGTCGACTTGCCGCTTTAGGATTATCATTATTAGTTGATAATGCACGCGCTGCACCAAAACCGCCAATACCAAGCGGTGTACTCGCTTTTTCACCGCCACCAGCAAGCATACCATCAGCATCACCATAGGCTATCATACGTGCTGCATGACCAATATTGTGTACGCCTGAAGAACAAGCTGTTGCAATTGTAATACTTGGTCCTTTTAATCCATAAATAATCGATAAATGACCAGCTATCATATTCACTATGGTAGAAGGAACAAAAAACGGACTAATTTTACGCGGGCCACCATTAATTAAAGCACTATGATTTTCTTCAATTAATCCAAGTCCACCAATGCCTGAACCAATAGCACAACCAATACGTTCTGCATTTTCTTCCGAAATTTCAATACCCGCATCTTGCATTGCTTGTATACCAGCAGCAATGCCATATTGGATAAAATAGTCCATTTTACGAGCATCTTTACGTGAAATATTATAATCTTCGCCATTAAAATTTTTAACCATAGCGGCGAAGCGCGTTGCGAAAGGGGCAGTATCAAAGTGTTCTATTAGTTCAACACCACTTTGTCCAGCTAAAAGTGCTTGCCAAGTGGATTCAACTGTATTACCTACCGGAGATATCATGCCCATTCCGGTGACAACAACTCTGCGTTTAGACACATTGTCCTCCAGAAAAGGATTGAAATGAAATTTGAATCATTGAAAATTTTATGTTGAGTTTTCAATACATGAATATTAATTTTTATATAAAAATTAAAGATATAAATACAAACTAGGCGATCATTTGACCGCCTATTATGAAAACTCTGCTAACCTTATTGATTCGCAGTAATATAATCAATTGCTGATTGTACAGTTGTAATCTTTTCAGCTTCTTCATCAGGAATTTCAGTATCGAATTCTTCTTCTAAAGCCATAACTAATTCAACTGTATCAAGAGAGTCAGCGCCAAGATCTTCAACAAAAGAAGATTCATTCTTAACTTCTTCCTCTTTCACACCAAGTTGCTCAACAATAATTTTCTTAACTCGCTCTTCAATAGTGCTCATACTCTTTTTTTTCCTATAAATATCGCCAAAAGCGGCGGTGAATGTAAGTTTATAAAATGTTGAAAAAGATGCAAATCATTTTTCAACCCAATTGCTTATTTTTTGCTCAAAAAGTCAAAATATTGGCTTATTCTACACTATTCTGATCAATTACACCATATACATGCCACCATTGACATGTAAAGTTTCACCAGTAATATAAGATGCTTCATCGGAAGCCAAGAATGCAACAGCATTGGCTATTTCTGATGGCTCTCCTAATCGTCCAGCTGGCACTTGTGCTAACGTCACGGCTTTTTGCTCATCGGTTAATGCTTCAGTCATATCTGTTGCAATAAATCCAGGCGCTACCACATTAACCGTAATACCTCGAGATGCAACTTCACGAGCTAATGATTTACTAAAACCAATTAATCCTGCTTTAGCTGCCGCATAGTTAGCTTGCCCTGCATTACCCATTGTACCAACAACAGAACCGATTGTAATAATTCGTCCATAACGTTTTTTCATCATAGATCGCATTAAAGCCTTAGATAGGCGGAACACCGAAGTTAAATTGGTATCTAAAATAGATTGCCACTCTTCTTCTTTCATTCGCATTAATAAATTATCACGAGTGATACCAGCATTATTCACTAAAATATCAATATCACCAAATTCAGTTTTAATAGCATTAATGACAGATTCAATCGATGCTTCGTCAGTCACATTTAAAGCAAAACCTTTGCCATGTGTACCTAAATATTGACTGATTGCTTCAGCACCTTTTTCTGTTGTTGCAGTGCCAATAACAGTTGCACCACAAGCAACTAACTTTTCAGCAATCGCTTTACCTATCCCGCGACTTGCACCAGTAACTAAAGCAATTTTTCCTGATAGGTTCATAACTACCCCTTTTATCTTCTATTTAGTATTTTCTATTGCAACATCTAATGACGCTTTATCATTGACAGCACATGCTGATAACGAATCAACAATACGTTTAGCCAATCCAGTTAGTACTTTACCTGGTCCTATTTCAACTAACAGTGTTACACCTTGTTTCGCCATTTGCTCAACAGTTTCTGTCCAGCGAACAGGGCTATAAAGCTGCGCAATTAATGCGGCTTTAATTTTTTCTGCTGAGGATTCAATCTTAACATCAACGTTATTAATAACCGCAAATTTTGGCGTGTTGAAAGTAATTTCATTCAAGGCAATAGCTAATTTTTCGGCCGCGGGTTTCATTAACTCACAATGGGAAGGAACACTAACAGCTAATGGTAAAGCACGTTTAGCACCTGCTTCTTTGCAAAGTACGCCAGCGCGCTCTACAGCTTCTTTATTACCGGCAATAACAACTTGTCCTGGTGAATTAAAATTGACAGGCGCAACAACTTGGCCTTGCGATGCTTGTTCACACGCTTTACTTATTGACTCATT
Organism: Gilliamella sp. B3464; assembly: GCF_026536145.1. NCBI lineage: Bacteria > Pseudomonadati > Pseudomonadota > Gammaproteobacteria > Orbales > Orbaceae > Gilliamella > Gilliamella sp. B3464. The sequence continues at coordinate 12,701 of NZ_JAFNOQ010000008.1, forward strand.
ATCTAAACCGATAATGGCATACATCGCACCAGTTCCTGTTGGTACAGCCTCTTGCATAAGTTTGCCACGTAATTCAACTAATTTAATTGCATCTTTAAAATCAATCACGCCAGCACATACCAATGCCGAATATTCACCTAAACTATGTCCTGCCATAAATTCAGGTTGTGCACCATTAACACTTTGCCAAACTCTAAACGTAGCAACTGAAGCAGCTAATAAAGCTGGTTGTGTTTGCCATGTTTTGTTCAGTTCCTCAACTGGACCTTGTTGTACCAATGCCCATAAATCGTAACCTAATACTTGTGACGCTTCGTCAAAAGTAGATTTTACAATTGGATAATTGTCAGCAAGATCTTTTAACATACCGACGGCTTGTGAACCTTGTCCTGGAAAAACCATTGCAAATTTGGTCATTTTTAAATCCTTGAATACTCAAAATAATTTTTGTTTAAAATCTAACGAGCGCAGAGCCCCAAACAAAACCGCCACCAAAAGCTTCTAATAAGATTAGTTGGCCTCGCTTAATACGGCCATCTCGCACACCTGTATCTAATGCACAAGGGACCGATGCGGCTGAAGTGTTGCCTTGTTTATCTAAAGTAACAATAACTTTACTTAAATCCATATCTAAACGTTTTGCTGTGGCTGAAATAATTCTTAAATTTGCTTGATGTGGTACTAACCAATCTAAATCGGATTTATTAAAGGAATTTTCTGTTAGTAATTCATCGACTAAATTTGAAAGCTCTTTGACAGCAATTTTAAATACATCATTGCCTTGCATAGTCATATAAACGGGATCATTCATATCACGGCGATCAACATAAGGATATTTTAATAACTCGCCGTAACGACCATCAGCATGAAGATGTGAAGCAATAATCCCTGGTTCTTGAGAAGCACCAACCACAACAGCACCGGCACCATCGCCAAAAATGATAATTGTTCCACGATCTGTTGGATCGACACCACGAGTTAGCATGTCCGAACCAACCACTAATGCATATTTAATTGCACCACTTTTTATATATTTATCGGCAATATCAAGTGCATAGACGAACCCTGAACATGCAGCAGAAACATCAAAAGCAATGACATCTCCGATAGCTAACTTTGCTTGCAGTTCGGTGGCTGAGCTAGGAAAAGCATTCACTGAAGTTGCGGTGGCAACTATAATCATACCTATCTCATTTTTATCAATCTTTGCCATTTCAATAGCATTTAAAGACGCTTCATAAGCCATAGAAGTTACTGTTTCGTCTGGTGCTGCAATGCGTCGTTCTTTTATTCCTGTTCGTGTTGTGATCCATTCATCACTGGTATCGACCATTTTTTCAAGATCGGCATTGGTTCTTATCTGTTTTGGAAGATAACTCCCTGTTCCTAATATCTTTGTATACATCTAATTATTCGCTCTTAGGTAGTACGGAAGAAAGGCTGCTTGCAATCTTCTCAGGTATATTGGTTTGGATAGCCAAAATAGCTTGTTCTATTGCTGCAAAGAATGATTTTTGATTAGCGCTACCATGACTTTTAATCACAATGCTTTGAAGCCCAAGCAAACATGCGCCATTATATCGTCCGGGATCTAAATAACCAAAATTTTTAGACACCTTTCTTTGTAACCACTTACTTAATAGTTTCATTAATAATGAATTATGGCCAATAGATAGCTTAAATGAAGACATGAAAATTTTAAGTAAACCTTCTACTGTTTTTAATGTCACATTACCCACAAAGCCATCACAGACTAGTACATCGGTTTTACCAGTTAAAAGCTCGTTACCTTCTAAATAGCCGATATAATTAATATTATCATTCGATTTTAAAATCGCTGCTGCAGCACGTATTTTATCCAAACCTTTTGTATCTTCTTCACCAATATTAAGTAAAGCAACTCTGGGATGATCAATTTTAAGCACTGTTTTGGCTAAGATTTGCCCCATTATGGCAAATTGCACTAACATATCACTATCACACTGAGCATTAGCACCTAAATCCAATACTACTGTATTTTGATTATTTAATGCAGGAATGATGGCAACTAATGCAGGACGGTCAATACCAACTAGTGCATGTAATAATAGCTTAGACAGTCCCATTAATGCACCAGTATTACCAGCGCTAACGCAAGCTTGAGCTTGGTTATTTTTAACCAATTCTAGCGCTATTCTCATTGATGAGCCATGGCTATGCCGGATGGCATAAGCAGGTTTCATATCATTAGCAATAACAGATGTTGATTCGATCAACATTAGTCGATGGTCTTGTTGATATTGCTTGACAAACTTTGCATTTTCTTTAGATAAAAAAAGACTAATTTCTGCTGGATCACCCACCAGAAAAATAGAGAGATTTGGATAACAATTTAGTGCTTGTATTGCAGCAGGAACAATCACACGAGGACCAAAGTCCCCGCTCATAGCATCTAACGCAATGGTTAGATTATCCAAAATGTCACCTGAAGATTTCTAATGACTAAATAATTATTTAGAAATCACTTTACGACCACGATAATAACCATCAGCGGTTACGTGATGACGTAAATGTGTTTTGCCTGATTCATCAACTGAGATATTAGCAGCAGTTAATGCATCATGAGAACGACGCATACCACGTTTTGCACGAGTTTTACGATTCTGTTGAACAGCCATGGATTTACCCCTTATTCTTTAAACTAACTAAAATTGCAAATGGATTCGGCTTTTCATTCTCAACAGGAATTTCACCAAATACCATATCTGCCTCTGACACTTCGCAGTGTTTACTATCATGTACCGGCGCAATTGGTAACGAGAGAATAATTTCGTCCTCAAGTAACGCTAATATATCGACCTCGCCAAACTCGTTCATAAAAACGGGTTCATAATGTTCCGGTAACGCCTCTGCCTGAGCATCGCTCTTAACAGGACTAAATTTATTCATCACATGAACTTCAGTGATAAAAGGTTTGAAACAACGTTGACAAATAAGCTCCAACGTTATTTTTGCATCAATTGCGATAACACAAAGTTTCTGCTCATCATAATAAAAAGACAAACTACACTCAATATCGCTTTTCAGACTTTCAACCCTTGTTGCACTTTGCGCTGGATAGTATCCAACATAATCAAGTCGTTTTTGTGCCGCTTTGACAGGGTCAATTGTTAATGGCAATTTATTTTGCATAAGATAAGCTTGCTACCTTGAAAATTATTTTATGCAGTTAAAAACTACACAATGCCGTAAGGCGCGCATCTTACCTTTAAATGACCATTTCGTCAATGGGCGCAACTAATATTATTTGTATTAGTTATTGATTATTCCCTTAATATTTTATCAAATATATTTATTTTAATTTCGTAAAAAGTTTAATATAAAAAAATGCAATTTCGACTATTAACAATACCAATGACAGTTTAAGACAATCGTCCAAAGCTATCTTTGACGATAGCTTGGAAATCTTCAAAGGTTTTACTATTTAATAAACGTTTGGTTGAACGCTCCTTCACTAAATTGACAAACAAATTATAAATTCGCATCGCATCTTCATATTCATCCTTACTAATTGCTAATAAAAAAATGACGTGTGCGACTTCATTTTTATCCCATAAAATTCCTTGTGGCGCTAATATGGTTGTCACAACCGTCTTTTTGGCCAACAGACCTACTGAGTGAGGAATAGCAATATTTTCACCTAATAATGTTGAAACAATCGCTTCACGTTCAATGACAGAATGATAAAAAGATGCATCGACATATCCTTGCTTTTCTAAACGATGACAAACCACTTTAAAAAGTTCTGATTGTGTTATTGGTTTATCCATGATAAGAAAAAATTTTTTGTCGAAAAAACGCTCGATCATATAGGGCATTGTTCTGTCTATCATAGCCAATCGCCCTAATTGCTCGAGTTGATAGGCAGTTGGAAATGGCGCTATTTTAACAATTTGCTTATCTTTTTCAGTTAAGCGTACGGTTGAGACAATAAAATCTTCCTCAATATTTGTTAACTGCTCATATTCTCGATATGAAAGTATACGACTAATTTGAATATGTGGAAAATCACGCTTAATCTTCGATTCAATCATACGTAAGGTTGCATTACCAAGATCGCTCACTAGCAGTATTTGAGCATATCTTTCATGACCAGCACTATAATTACGTTCTAATGCGACACCAATGTGCACAGCCAAGTAACTGATCTCATCTTCGGTCATTTTTGATTCGGTATATTTTTCCATATTTGCTAGTGCTGATAAGGTAATATCATAAGCAAACGGATAATATTGTTTTATTTCTTGCAATAAAGGATTTGTTGTACGAATTTGATATTTCACGCGCGATAGCATCGATGAAACGTGGATTGACATATCTTCGAATAATTTTTCATCCTTCAATAAATTATAGTGATAAGTATGATTAATATAAGATAAAATATGTTTTACAAGCGCTAAACTTTTTGCTTGATTTGGCGAATCAATAATGGTGCGAGACATGATTTGAACGCATAAATAATTCAACTCAGCTTGAGAAAGTACACTACCTAGAAAATAAGAAAACTCTTCCGAAATCTCTTGAGCTGCGCCAATAACAGTACTATTAATCTGATCTATTTGATAATCAATTAACTCATAACCTTGCGTAATTCGGCTAATTGAAACAGCACAACTATAGAGTAAATAACTTTTTCCTTCAGCATTTAATTTTAACTCAAAACGCTCAATTTGATCTTGCAATACCTTTTCTAAATAATCCAACTCAATATCATTCAATATATGCTTTTGAAGTCTACCAATTGTTAAGGTATCTTCCGCCATATATCGTTGCCATAAAATATCAGTTAAACATGCTCGAATGGAAGACTCTTCACCAATTAAACGCATACCATAATAGGGACGGTTTTCTAATTGCAAATTATACTTATCTAAATATTGTTTAACTTCAATCACATCATTTTGCAACGTACTACGACTTAAAAACCATTTATCAGCAATATCATCTAATTTGACAGAATTAGATTGTGTTAGAAAAGCGATTATTAAAGCAACTATCCTCTCTTTGCTTGTTCGTGGAATATTTTCTATTGAATGTGAATTAGTTAAAGCTGCATAACGTTTAGCATCAGATATTAGCAGTTGATAACCAATATTTTTAGTATAATCAATTTGCGCGCCATAATGACGTAAAATATCATTAAGTGCTGAAATGTCAGTACGAATAGTACGAGTAGATACCGAAAAACGGTTAGCGAGTTCCTGTTGAGGCAGCGTTTCGTTTTTTATGGTATCAAATAAATACGCTAATCGCTGATAAGAAAACAGCACTTTAGATGACATTATTTATCCTACCAATTTTTGTGTAATTGCCAAAAGTTTTTCAACATCAGCAGTGCGCGTTTCTCCTGTCGCTTGATTAATAATAGAACTATAAATATGTGGGATAATCCTTTTCACACCAGCATCTAAAGCTATCTTCAAAATGACTTCATAGTTGTCTAAATCGATTCCCCCTGTGGGTTCCAGATAAAAATCTTGTTCAGCACAACACTTTGCCACATATTCAAATTCGACTCGATGTTTTAATCCACCCATTGGAAAAAATTTGATTGAACTTCCGCCCATATCTTTGAGTAATGCAATTGCTGTTTCAATCGGTACCTCGCTCTTGGTAGTTTTACTACTCAACGGGCCAGTAGCAATATTGACCAATCCAATTCTACCCGTTGGTGATACTAAGCCATTAATCACAGTCTCTTTTTGACCTAACAAAGCACGGCTAGCTCCCACACCAGTAAAGACTTGATTGACATGTTGTGGTTGAAGTACTGCTGATATTTCAGATACCATATCTGACTGATTCGGATCGCCAGCGCCCAACCCTATTGAAATAGCATTATCAATTGCTTGCGCATATTTTTTCATATCGGTTATTGCTGATTGATTATCACAATAGTTTTTCGATAAAATACCAACTACAACATGAGTTTGTGCTGCTTCATAAACGGCTTTAGCATTATCAATTGAGTTAGCCAGAACATTTAAACAGACACGATCATTATAATAATTAGGTGTCAACTGCATTATTTTACTCCTAGTATAATACGTTTAATTTTATTATAAATAATGTCAAGTTGAGCAGAAGTTACACTACGTACATCAACATCAACTTTACCTTCGTTAGCTTTATATTCGCGAAAATAAACAGCAATTTCACCTTGCTTCATTAATTCAACTATTTCGATAGCACTTTTACCTATTACAGTGCTATCAAATGCGATTTCTGTACGAGCAATATCTCGCCCTGCACTATCCCAAACCACGTTGGCTAATACGCCAGGTAAAGAATTAAGATTATCAATAAATGGGGTCATTTTACTCACCATTTGCTGACCAGTTTCTTGCTTAGGATCGTTTACATAAAGTTCAATGGCTTTAGTTAAACCTAAAATACCTTCTTTCCCCACCTTCATTGGGCGTCCAATGCCTTGAGATTGAAGTTTTAACCATTCAATTGCTTGATGACGACCAATCACTAAACCACTTGTCGGTCCTTCAATTGCTTTTGCACCACTATAAATAACTAAATCAGCTCCTTGCTGATAATAGATATATAAATCCTCTTCTGCGGCAGCGTCAACAATCAGTGGTATATTATGTTTTTTGGCAATGGTAGCTGCTTGTGCAACTGTTAACATACTTTTTTGCACGCAATGGTGTGACTTAACATATAAAATGGCTGCTGTATCAGCATTAATTAATGATTCGATATGTTCGGGTTTACATTCGTTCGCGTAACCTGCCTCAACGACAATCCCGCCACCTAAAGACACCATTGTCCCAATTGGTGCACCAAAATTAACGTTATGCCCTTTAGGAACAATAATTTCACGAGGTACATATTTATCAGACGAATGTAGATTAAATAATAGATCGCGATCATCCTTAATAATTAACCCTGCAACAGCTTGTGCTATACCTGCTGACGCACATGAAACCACGACTGCACTTTCGACATTGAGTAATTTGGCAATATATTGCCCAGTTTTATCAACTAAGTCTTTGATTTCAAAATATTCGCTTAAACCATGAGATACCGCATCCACCACTTCAGGTCTTGGTGTTGAAACGCCTAAAATAGTCATACGCCCTGACGCATTAATGACCTTTTTTAAATGATATTGACTATAAACGTCTTTTTCAGTTTGAGATTGTGAGCGCATTTTTACTACCTTCTTCTGTTATTTCTATGTATAACGAATGTTTTGTCGAATCAGCAACAATCGATGCTAAAGGCACGAATTGTTCATGACATCGTCTGACTTCACCTTCTGAATCAGCTAACTCAATAGCTTGTTGTTTAATATCAAAAACAGTCAAATCAGCATCATAACCAACTGTTAACTTGCCCTTATTTTTAAGACGCAAAACTTGTGCCGCATTTTGAGTAACACTATCAATAATTTTTTTTCGGCTATAACCAAGACAAATAAACTTGGTCATCACATTTGCTAAACTAAATACGGGACCTTGTAAACGATTTTTAGAATAAATGTCGGAACTAATTGTATTAGGATAAATATCTAAGCACTTAGCACGCTCGGCAACAGCAAAGCTAAAGCTTTCTCCACCATGGCCAATATCTAAAATTACGCCACGTTCAATAGCGCGTTTGATTGAATCTCGCAAATTGTTTTGTTTATCAAATATTTGATTTGGCTTACCATTAAAACAGTGAGTAATAATATCGCCTTTAGTTAATAAATCGGCAATTTCATCTAGTTCTGGCGGATTATTCCCGACATGAATCATCAGTGGTAAACCGGTCTTTTTCTGCATCTTTTTCGCTTTGATTAATGGTAAAATACCATTTTCACCCACCACACTACGGCTCATCCTAACTTTTATTCCAATAATAAAATGAGGATATTTAGCTAAAGTTTTGTCAAATAACGCGACATCAACATCTTGCATATCGGCAAGTTCATTTTGTCTAATTAAGCCAATTTTTGAAATATTCAAAAATGAATAAACATGAGTCTGCACTTGCTGAGCTAATTGATAGAATTCATCAACATCAAGTGCACCAACACTACCTGCATCCACAACAGAAGTTACGCCCGCTTTAACCCCAATTAAATCAGGCTCATCATGATAGATGGGTGAACGCGCAAAGCAATGAGTATGAGAGTCGATCCATCCGGCACTGACATAATATTTCTGTTTTAGGTCTAAAATGCGAATAGTTGGATCTGAAATGGCACTGTCTATTTTGACAATTTTTCCTTGATAAATAGCAATGTCGGTTATCGAGTCATCAATTAATATGGCGTTTCTTATAATTAAATCATACATAAGTTGTTCCAAATCCGCTGTAATTTAACCAACTACAGCGGAGAGTTAACATTAGACAATTGGAAATATTCCACCAAAAATCATCGCACCTAAAATTGCACCACCTGTAATTGGCTTTTTCCATACATAAAAAAGTAATGCACCAAGTAAAGAGCCAATACCAATAGGAATTGAAGCTACCATAGCTGATAAAATAATCATTGGTCCTAAGAATCGTCCAGAAGCATTACCGGCACCCATCATCACATCAGCACCAAAAGTCGATCCACTGCCACTATTAACAGTAAACTTTCGGATAAGAATAATAATGGCGCCAATCATTGCACCTAACACTAATCCTGTCGCTAATGCAGCTAAAAAGTTTTCAACAGGAAAGGTATAACCACCCGCTAACAATAATGCTGGTACACCTAATCCAATACCTGTTTGTAAAGCGCCACCAATATCCAATATGCCAACTAATGAACCTTCAATAACGCGGGCAAACAAAAAACTAGCGCCAAATGCTGCAACTGCACCATAATCACCGGTTGTCATTCCTGATTTGAGCATTGCAACAAACGCAATCTCATTAAATGCACCTATACCATATACATAAAAAGTATGCGTTCCAGCAAAAATACCTGCTGATAAAAGTCCACAAATAATCGGGAATGACCAATCGGCATACCAAAAACTTTTATTAATGGTTGTTTGAGTATTCATAATGTGTTATTCCCTATATTATTTAAACCAATAAGACAGACCATCTCGAAATGAATTTATCATCTTCATATCAAAACCGCGAAAATATCCACTCATCACAAATAGAACAATGATCGCAACTAACATAATCTTCATAACACGATTCCAGCCACTATCATCTACGCCTTTACCAATTAGGATGCCTAAAACTAAGCCCGGTACAGCATTACCCATAATCAATTGAGCAAGTCCGCCAAACAATGTCCCCCAAAAACCACTACGACGACCAGCATCTAACGCTGCCAACCAAAAGATAACAGGCATTACTGTTGCCACAAGCAGATTTGCCGCAGGGACTAATACTTTCGTCGCGGTAATTTTTAGGGAATCAGGAATAACAGAAGTGGTGGTATTTAAAAATAACACCACAATGACGCCGACAAATGCACAAGCTAATGCCATTTTTTTAGGATCATGTAGCGTTTCGGCAAGATTACGATTTTTTATCATCAGTAACGATGCTCCCCAGTTGGGAATAATTCGGTGATCGACATCTTGGGTAAAAGAGCCCGCAGCCACTGATGATGCCCATGCATTAAAAAAGAAACCAAGACCAAATGAGAAATGCGCCGCAGGATCACCTTCACAAGAATTAAGTTCGCCAAGTGTTCGAAAAGCCCCCATACCTTGATAGGTTGGCGCATGAAACATTCGAGCAGCCCCGGCACCAACGCCAAAACCACAAAGTCCACCAATAATAATAGACTTTAATGCAATAATTAGAATTTCCATCATTTCCCTTATACGTTATGTTATTCAGATTTAAATTCAATATCCGCAAGATTAACGAAACTTACATTAACAGAGACATCAAGAGTGATGTCGTAAAGGGTTCTTTTCCTTGGCAGAAAAACAAACAAAAAGCGCTCAGTTGTTATCATTTGTTTTGCTGATACAACTTGAATATCTTGTGGTTCAATACGTAATACAATATCGCCGATATGGTTAAATACCTCTTTTTGAACCTGGCTTAATGCTATTGCAAATGCCCGTTGTTTAGATTCACCTTTACCATTTACCCTGACAGACAACTGTTGTGTTTTTTTCATTTTTATCTTCGCACTTATGGACGTGGATTTTTTTTCAAAAATGCTTGTGCAATACGCTTGCCAAGCTCTTGTGTATCCATAAAACCAAAACCAAGAACTTTACAACCATCATTAATTGCGGTCTCACCTTCCTCTATTGATCGCATACCATGGCGTTGTGAATAGCCATATTTATTTTGTGCAGTAATCGCACCTGCGCCGCCGCTACCGCAAAACGATAAGCCCAAATCAGCATGCTTCTCATTCATGACATCACCTAACTTCATATCAGCTGCCATACCAGGAATAACAATTGCCCTACAACCTTCTACAGAGTTAATTCCTTCGGCAATCTTTTGCCCTTTTCCCATCCTATCGCCAATAACAATGACTACTTCAGTCATACTATTTCTCCTATTAATTATTGTTTTTTAATTGTCTAGTAATCTTTTCAATTTGCCTTAGCTACCTCATAATGCACAGCCAATAAATAGGCTTCTTCCATTGGCAAATTATCAAATAATTCTACTGTTCTGCGAGCTAGCGCTAAAGATTCCTGTGAAAGTTCATCAAATAAGCTTGGATCAATTTCTGGTAATTTTTCAAGTGTTTTTGCCCGTTGCACCATAGCTTTAACGTGCGAAAGTAACATAGCCTTTTGCACATCATTTTGCGTAATTTGCTGTTCAATCAACCAGCCATTTATAATTTTAATAATTTGTGATGTAACTAATTCTGGTTCAAGATTATCCTCGATCATGCGAAACTTTATTGATGACATAACACACATAATTCTCTTCTTTTTTAAGCATGGATTAAGCGTAAATGAAACCACAATTAACGTGGATAGAGACTTTTTCCGTCAACAACAGGAAATTAATTATCATTTATCGCAATAAATGGCGTCATCTGCGTTTATAGAGGGAAAAATTAAATTAAGCCAGAATAAACAGATTGTTAAATTTGTGAGTTTGATCATAAAAATGATACATAGAGAGAGAAGTGAAGATTTTTTATTTTTGGGATTTTATACGCAAAAGTTTTGGAATTTTTGTGGTTTTGCTTAAATTCAGGGTAGGATGCTATACTGAAACGTACTTATTTCCTTAAAATTCTTGACAACGTTTTTTGATTTTTGTTCTTTAGGATCTCGGACGTGAGTAATTTTGTGGTTTTTTCATTTCGGTGCAAACGTCCGAAATCCTACCATACAAAAAATCTCTTTTAAGAAATTAAAAAAATACTATACCTTCATGTATAGCGCCCTTAAAATCTTTACCAACTACCAGAAGCACCACCACCGCCACTGCGTCCGCCGCCTCCACCACCGAATCCGCCAGAACCACCAAAACCTCCGCCACCACCGCGTCGGTTAATGCCCCCTCCACTTCCTTTAGCCATTAAAATACCACTTAAAATGGTACTTGCTACAAAAGCTAAAAATAATAGTGGTAATGCAAAATATAGTGGATAGCCATGCCATAATGTAAATCCGCCAACAGAGAGTCCATTGAGTAATCCTGTGCTTAAACTTCGTTTTGCACTGATTTTGCCTGAGTTAGATAAGATGAAGTTAGCAATGACAAAACAGATAAAAAATGAGACTAATCCATAATTAAAAACAGTTGCGCCAAAGTCACTTGCTAGCAATGAATTCAGATTCTGTTGTGAGTCATCATCGGTTGTAGTGTCTGAATTATCGATTTTTTGACTTAATACGGTTAAAGCGTCGTATATGCCTTGATAATAGTTATGTTGTTTAAACTGAGGTGCAAGTTGGTCACGAATAATGTGGCTAGCAATCAAGTCGGTAATGGTGCCTTCAAGACCATAGCCGACTTCGATACGCATGCGTTTATCATCTTTAACGATCAGTAACAATATGCCATTATCACGACCTTTTTTACCAATTTTCCAGTCAATAAAAACCCTATCGGCATATTGCTCAATCGTTTCATTATCAAGCTTCGCTATCATCAATACCGCAATTTGTGCACCATCAGTACGTGGTTTTTCAAACGCAATTAAACTTGATTCTAGCTTATCGATTTGTGACGATGTCAGGGTATGCGTGATATCAATAACACGTTGGCTAAATACGGGGATCTCAGTTAACCCATAACTCAGCCAACTGATCATCAATAGCACGCTGAATACAAATAACCTTTTCATTTATATTTACTGTCCAAAATTGACAGCAGGTGCATCAGAGATCTGTTTTTCATTATCAACCGTAAATTGTTGCTTAGGTTGTTGACCTAAAATATCTGCAACCCATTTAGTTGGTAGCGTACGAATATAACTGTTAAAATTTTTAACCGTTTCAATGTAGCGTCCTCTTGCTACTGTAATACGATTTTCTGTACCTTCAAGTTGGCTCATCAAATCTTGGTAAAGTGTATTAGCTTTAAGATCGGGATAATTCTCACTTACAGCAATAAGCCTGCTTAATGCTGAACTTAAATCGGATTGTGCTTGTTGGAATTTCGAAAATAAAGCAGGATCCGTTAACTGATCAGCATTAATTTGAATCGATCCAACTTTAGCTCGTGCATCAGTGACTTGTGTTAATACTTCTTTTTCATGAGTTGCATAACCTTTTACCGTATTAACCAAATTAGGCACTAAATCAGCACGTCTTTTATATTGGTTAATAACTTCTGACCAAGAAGCTACAACCGCCTCATCTTGAGTTTGAATACTGTTATAATCTTTAAAAAAGATAAATCCACCAATAATAATGAGTACAAGAATAACTAACAAAGATTTTGATTTCATTATAAACCTCTTATAAAGTACTTAACTTTGGTTAAATGTGAATACTAAGTAATTAAGCAACGATGAAAAATAACTTATTCTGACATCCAGTTACTGCTTTAAATAACCATAATGCACAAAAGCAAATGGCGTAAAAACAACAATAGACAACTTAATCGATAAAGATGAGATTATTAGAGATAAAGACAAAATTTTATGTCGCTAACTGATTGTTATCATTAACTATATTTCAGTTGCATACCACATAGTTTAAATTAACTGTTAAATATTATATCGAGTTTTCGCAAACTTGCGAAGTATAATCGAAGGAATTTATGCAAAACACTTCATTGCTTTATTAATGGTTGCTCACAAAGCCATTTATTATAAGTATAACAATCTTTTAATTTTTACCGATAATTATAATCAGATTATTGGCTATAAAATCACTTCAAAGCATTCAAGCTCTGCTGGCGCAAAATAGATATCATGATTATTTGACCGATTATTGGTATTTCGATGAGTATGTTTAAAGTGTTCAGAGTTTACCCAAGCGTCAAAATCCGCTTTAGTTTCCCACTCTGCAAAAGATGAAAATAGTGTATAGTTTTCTTCAGTTTTTCCTTGTAAGAAATAAAAACGATTAAATCCTTTCATCTCTTTCAAATGGCTATCACGATTTCGCCATATATCAATAAAAGTATCTTCGCTACCACGTTTAATTTTAAAACGATTCATGACTATATACATAAATATCTCCTTTTAATTTACTTATGTCCGATAAAAAAATAGCACGTTTACACGTGCTATTTTAAAAATTAAATCAACCAATTATTGATTGTTGTTTTCTTCCGCTGCAGAGTTAAGTAATTCAGCTAAGTTTGCTGTTGCTTCTTCAGCAGAAACAGTTGTTTGAATGTCATCAGTTGATGGCATTGCACGTTTACGTAAACGCTCTTTATGGTAAGCATAACCCGTACCAGCCGGAATTAATCGACCAACAATAACGTTTTCTTTCAAGCCACGTAATTCGTCGTTTTTACCCGCAACTGCTGCTTCAGTTAATACGCGAGTCGTTTCTTGGAACGATGCCGCAGAAATAAATGATTCAGTAGTAAGTGATGCTTTAGTAATACCAAGCAGATCATGCAAGTAAACAATTGGTTCTTTACCTTGTGCTTCAAGTTCACGATTAATAATTTTCAAGCGTGATACTTCAAGTTGTTCACCGTCAAGTAGACGAGAACCACCCGGATGAATAACTGTCGCTTTACGTAACATCTGACGAACAATAACTTCAATGTGTTTATCATTGATTTTTACACCTTGTAAGCGATAAACTTCTTGAACTTCGTTAACGATGTAACGTGTCACTGCATTAACACCACGTAAACGTAAAATGTCATGTGCAGATTCTGGACCGTCAGAAATCACATCACCACGTCCAACTTGTTCACCTTCAAATACGTTAAGTTGACGCCATTTTGGAATCATCTCTTCATATGGATCACTACCATCAAGTGGAGTGATAATTAAGCGACGTTTACCTTTGGTCTCTTTACCAAACGAGATAATACCATCGATTTCAGCAAGAATTGCTGGCTCTTTCGGTTTACGTGCTTCAAATAAGTCAGCAACGCGTGGTAAACCACCGGTAATATCTTTGGTACCAACCGATGCCTGTGGAATACGTGCAAGGGTATCACCCACATTGATTTCAGCACCATCTTCTAATTGGACTAATGCTTTACCAGGTAAGAAGTATTGCGCGAGCATTTCAGTGCCAGCAACATAAATATCATTACCTTTTGCATCCACAATCTTAATTGCCGGACGTAAATCTTTACCTACCCCAGTACGTTCAGCCACATCTAAAATTGCAATTGATGATAAACCTGTCAATTCGTCGGTTTGACGAGTAATAGTTTGACCATCAACCATATCTACAAATTTGACAAAGCCTTTCGCTTCAGAGATAACTGGCATGGTATGTGGATCCCAGTTAGCGATTGTTTCACCAGCATCAACTGTTGCACCATTACCTTTGGTTAAAATCGAACCATAAGGAACTTTGTAAGTCTCTTTCATTCGACCCAATTCATCAATAATGGTTAACTCAGCATTACGTGATGTAATAACCAATTTCTTATCTGGGTTAGTTACAAATTTAGCATTGGTTAATTTAATGCTACCTTTGTTTTTCACTTGAACACTCGATTCTGCTGCCGCTCGCGATGCCGCACCACCAATATGGAACGTACGCATGGTTAACTGTGTACCTGGCTCACCGATTGATTGTGCCGCAATAACACCGATTGCTTCACCTTTATTCACCAAGTGACCACGGGCAAGGTCACGACCATAACACTTCGCACAAACCCCAAAATCAGTATCACACGAAACCACAGAACGGACTTTCACACTATCAACTGATTCAGCTTCGAGTAAATCACAATAACTTTCATCAAGTAGTGTATTACGAGGAATTAAAATATCCGCACTACCTGGTTTTAATACATCTTCTGCTGTTACACGACCTAATACACGTTCACGAAGTGGCTCTTTAACATCTCCACCTTCGATAACGGGTGTCATTACTACACCTTCTAACGTGCCACAGTCATCTTCAATAACAACGAGATCTTGCGCCACATCAACTAAACGGCGAGTTAAGTAACCTGAGTTCGCTGTTTTTAATGCGGTATCGGCAAGACCTTTACGCGCACCATGGGTCGAGATAAAGTACTGAAGAACGTTCAACCCTTCACGGAAGTTTGCCGTAATTGGGGTTTCGATGATAGAACCATCCGGTTTTGCCATCAAACCACGCATACCTGCTAACTGACGAATCTGAGCGGCAGAACCACGAGCACCTGAGTCGGCCATCATATAGATGCTGTTAAAAGAAGATTGTACTTCTTCTTTGCCTTCACGGTTAGTCACTTTTTCAGTTGATAAGTTATCCATCATCGCTTTTGCAACACGTTCATTCGCTGCTGCCCAAATATCGATAACTTTATTATAACGTTCACCAGCGGTAACTAAACCTGATTGGAACTGTTCTTGAATTTCAGCAACTTCAATTTCAGCTTCATTGATGATTTGCGATTTTTTCGCTGGAATTTCCATATCATCAATACCAACTGATACACCTGAACGAGCAGCATAAGCAAATCCAGTGTACATTATTTGGTCAGCCAAAATGACGGTTTCTTTCATACCTAATTGACGATAACAGATATTCAAGATACGAGAAATCGCTTTTTTACCTAGTGGTTGGTTAATCACAGAGAAGCTCATACCTTTCGGCATAATTAACCATAAGATAGCACGACCAACTGTAGTATCTACCACAGAGGTTGTTTCTTCCCACTCACCAACACTGTTACGTTGGCTTTCTGTTATACGTACTTTAACTTTCGCATGTAACTCAACTAAACCTAAACGATACAGTTTTTCTGCTTCTTTAGGACCAGTTAAAACCATGCCTTCACCTTTCGCATTGATTTTGTCACGCGTCATGTAGTAAAGACCTAATACCACGTCCTGAGAAGGAACAATAATAGGCTCACCGCTCGCAGGTGAAAGGATATTATTGGTTGACATCATCAACGCACGCGCTTCTAATTGCGCTTCTAACGTCAATGGAACGTGCACCGCCATTTGGTCACCATCGAAGTCAGCATTGAATGCCGCACAAACTAATGGGTGTAATTGAATCGCTTTACCTTCAATTAGAATAGGTTCAAATGCCTGAATACCTAATCTATGTAGTGTCGGCGCACGGTTTAGTAATACTGGATGTTCACGAATAACTTCATCTAAGATATCCCAAACAATTGCATCTTCACGCTCAACCATTTTCTTGGCTGCTTTAATGGTAGTTGCATAACCACGACGCTCTAATTTACCGTAAATAAATGGTTTGAATAGTTCAAGTGCCATTTTCTTCGGTAAACCACATTGATGTAATCGTAAATATGGACCTACAGTAATTACAGAACGACCCGAGTAATCGACACGTTTACCTAATAAGTTTTGACGGAAACGACCTTGCTTACCTTTAATCATATCGGCAAGTGATTTTAATGGACGTTTGTTTGAACCAGTAATAGCACGACCACGGCGACCATTATCTAATAATGCGTCGACAGATTCTTGTAACATACGTTTTTCATTACGTACAATAATATCTGGCGCAGCTAAGTCTAATAAACGTTTTAAACGGTTATTACGGTTGATCACTCGACGATAAAGATCATTTAAATCTGATGTTGCAAAACGTCCGCCATCAAGTGGTACTAATGGACGTAAATCAGGTGGCAACACAGGTAATACGTTTAAGATCATCCATTCAGGTTTATTTTCTGATTGAATGAATGCTTCGATAATCTTAATCCGTTTAGTGATTTTTTTCCGTTTTGTTTCAGAGTTTGTCGTTGAAAGTTCGTCACGTAGTGCTTCACATTCCGCTTGCACATCAATATTACGTAATAATTCTTGAATAGCTTCCGCGCCCATACGAGCATCAAATTCATCGCCAAACTCTTCTAACGCATCTAAATATTGTTCTTCTGTTAAGATTTGACCACGTTCTAAGTTTGTCATTCCGCCGTCAAGAACCATAAATGATTCAAAATAAAGCACACGTTCAATGTCACGAAGTGGCATATCTAATAATAGACCAATACGTGATGGTAATGATTTTAAGAACCAGATATGTGCAGTTGGTGATGCAAGCTCAATATGCCCCATACGTTCACGACGCACTTTAGCTTGTGTGACTTCAACGCCACATTTTTCACAAATTACACCACGATGTTTTAAACGTTTATATTTTCCACATAAACATTCATAATCTTTAACGGGTCCAAAAATACGCGCACAAAATAATCCATCACGTTCAGGTTTGAACGTACGATAGTTAATTGTTTCAGGTTTTTTAACTTCACCAAAAGACCATGAACGAATCATATCAGGAGAAGCAAGGCCTATCTTGATAGCATCAAAGTCTTCTGTTTTTGTTTGTGCTTTTAGAAACTTTAGTAAGTCTTTCACAATTGGCTCCTATGGAGTTAAACCAATTAGATAACTTATCATTGCTGATAAGTTATCCCTATAAATAGAAATCATTTTTAGTTAGTGAAGATTACTCTTCATCTAACTCGATATTAATACCTAGCGAACGAATCTCTTTTAACAATACATTAAATGATTCTGGAATCGCAGGTTCCATACGATGATCACCATCTACAATATTTTTATACATCTTAGTACGGCCGTTTACGTCATCTGATTTGACCGTTAGCATTTCTTGTAGTGTGTAAGCAGCACCATAAGCTTCAAGTGCCCATACTTCCATCTCACCGAAACGCTGACCACCAAATTGAGCTTTACCACCCAATGGCTGTTGAGTAACCAGACTATATGAACCTGTAGAACGTGCATGCATCTTATCATCAACTAAGTGATTTAATTTAAGCATGTACATATAACCTACCGTTACCGGACGTTCAAACTGTTCACCCGTACGGCCATCATATAATGTAATTTGACCTGAAGTCGGTAAATCACCCAATTCTAGTAATGACTTGATTTCTTGCTCTTTTGCACCATCAAATACTGGTGTAGCAAGTGGCATACCATTACGTAAATTTTGTGCCAATGTCATCACTTCTTGATCGGTAAATTCTGCAACATTAACTTTTTGTGCAGCACCTAAACCAAGATCGTATGCTTTTTGGATAAACTCACGTAATTTAGCAAGTTCTTGCTGTTCTTTAAGCATTGTATCAATTTTTTGACCAATACCTTTAGCCGCCATACCTAAGTGGGTTTCGAGAATCTGTCCAATATTCATACGTGATGGAACCCCTAGTGGGTTTAACACGATATCAACTGGACGTCCTTTGTCATCATATGGCATATCTTCAATTGGGTTGATTTTTGAGATAACCCCTTTGTTACCATGGCGACCCGCCATCTTATCACCAGGCTGAATTTGACGTTTAACCGCTAAATAAACTTTAACAATTTTGAGCACTCCAGGTTGTAAATCATCACCTTGAGTAATCTTCATGCGTTTAGCTTCAAGTTTTTTGTTAAACTCAACTTTAATTTCTTCGTGCTGCTCGGCAAGTTGCTCTAATTGTGCTTGCTTATCTTCATTAGCAATCCCAATAGTTAACCATTTTTCACGTGGCAGAGCATCTAATTTATCTGCTTTGATACCACCAGAAATTAACACATCACGAATACGTGCAAACAATGCTGCTTCTAAGATCTTAAGTTCTTCAGTCAAATCTTTTCGTGCTTGTTTAAGCTGCATCTCTTCGATTTCAAGTGCACGTTTATCTTTTTGTACACCATCACGCGTAAAGACTTGAACATCAATAACTGTACCAGAAACACCATTTGGTACACGTAATGAAGTATCTTTAACATCAGATGCTTTTTCACCGAAAATAGCACGTAGTAATTTCTCTTCTGGTGTTAATTGTGTTTCACCTTTAGGCGTCACTTTACCAACCAGAATATCACCACCTTTTACTTCAGCGCCGATATAAACAATACCAGACTCATCGAGTTTAGAAAGTGCTGCTTCACCCACATTTGGAATATCAGCAGTAATCTCTTCAGCACCTAATTTAGTATCACGAGATACACAAGATAACTCTTGAATATGAATCGAGGTGAAACGGTCATCTTGTACCACTTTTTCAGAGACTAAAATCGAATCCTCAAAGTTATAACCATTCCATGGCATAAATGCCACGCGCATATTTTGACCAAGTGCTAACTCGCCTAAATCCGTTGATGGACCATCTGCAAGCACATCGCCACGCTCAACTTTTTCACCTAACTCCACACATGGAATTTGGTTAATACAAGTATTTTGGTTAGAACGGGTGTATTTGGTTAAGTTATAAATATCAATCCCTGTTTCACCAGCATACATTTCGTCAGCATTGACATTGATTACGATACGTGATGCATCAACATATTGAACAGTACCACCTCGACGAGCAACAGCAGTTACACCTGAGTCAACCGCAACTGCACGTTCCATACCTGTACCAACAAATGGTTTTTCCGCTTTTAATGTCGGTACTGCTTGACGTTGCATGTTTGCACCCATCAAGGCACGGTTCGCATCATCGTGCTCAAGGAATGGGATTAATGAAGCACCAACAGAAACGATTTGTTGTGTTGATACGTCCATATAATGAACTTGTTCCGGGCTATATAAACCAGATTCACCATTTAAACGACAAGTCACTAAATCTTCTTTAAAACGACCATCATCATCTAAATTTGAGTTTGCCTGTGCAATAACAAATTCACTTTCATCGATTGCTGATAAATAGTTAATCTCATCAGTTACAACGCCATCAATGACTCGGCGATATGGGGTTTCTAAGAATCCATACTCATTAGTACGAGCATACACCGCCAATGAGTTAATCAAACCAATGTTTGGACCTTCAGGTGTTTCAATCGGACATACGCGACCATAATGAGTTGGATGTACGTCACGCACCTCAAAGCCAGCACGTTCACGCGTTAAACCACCCGGACCTAAGGCAGAAATACGACGTTTATGCGTAATTTCAGATAATGGATTGTTTTGATCCATGAACTGCGATAACTGACTCGAACCAAAGAATTCGCGAATTGCCGCTGAAATTGGTTTAGCATTAATCATATCTTGTGGCATTAATGAATCAAGATCGCCTAAAGATAGACGCTCTTTTACAGCTCGCTCAACACGAACTAAACCAATACGGAATTGGTTTTCTGCCATTTCACCAACACTACGAATACGACGATTACCTAAATGGTCGATATCATCCACTTCACCATGACCATTACGGATAGCGATAAGTTTCTTCATGACATCAACGATATCGCCTTTGGTTAACACGCTTTCGCCTTCGATATCTTCACGCCCTAAAGAACGATTAAACTTCATACGACCTACTGCTGATAAGTCATAACGTTCGTCAGAGAAGAATAGATTATCAAATAGTGCTTCAGCTGCTTCTTTTGTTGGTGGCTCACCAGGGCGCATCATACGATAAATTTCAACTAATGCACCTAAACGGTCACGAGTTGAATCAACATTTAATGTTTCAGAAATGAATGCACCATGATCTAAATCATTGGTAAATAATGTTTCAATTTTTTTATGACCAGCATTGGTTAATTCAAGCAATAGCTCTAACGAAATTGGCGTGTTAGCAAAAGCAATAACTTCACCAGTCTCTTCATTAACATAATTTTTTGCTAATACTTTATTAACGATATATTCAACTGGTACATCAATCTTAGTTACTTTATCTTTTTCTAGTTCACGAATGTGGCGTGCGGTTATACGACGGCCTTTTTCAGCATAAACTTTACCTTTTGATTCAATATCAAACAGAGCCGTTTCACCACGTAAACGCTCAGGAACCAGATCCATTTTTAATTTTGATTTGCCAACTTCAAAAATAGTTTTTTCAAAGAAGATATCTAAAATTTCTTCTGTTTCATAACCAAGCGCTCGTAAAATAATTGTCGCTGGAAGTTTACGACGACGGTCAATACGAGCAAAAAGATTGTCTTTTGGATCAAATTCGAAATCAAGCCAAGAGCCACGATAAGGAATAATCCGCGCATTATATAAAACTTTACCAGAAGAGTGCGTTTTACCTTTATCACTATCAAAGAACACACCCGGACTACGATGTAATTGTGAAACGATAACACGTTCAGTGCCGTTAATCACAAATGTACCATTATCCGTCATTAAAGGAATTTCGCCCATATAGACGTCTTGCTCTTTAATATCTTTAACTGTTCCTTCTGGCGCATCTTTATCATAAATAACTAAACGTAATTTAACGCGCAACGGTGCTGAGTAAGTGATCCCTCTAATTTGACATTCTTTAACATCAAACACAGGTTCGCCCATTTTAAAGCTCACGTATTGTAACTCAGCGTTACCACTATAACTTTTTATCGGAAATATTGAACGAAAAGCGGCTTCTAAGCCGTACTGACCTTCTGGATCTTGCTCAATAAATTTCTGGAACGAATCAAGTTGAATAGAAAGAAGATACGGTATATCCAAGACTTGTGGACGTTTACCAAAATTCTTACGAATTCGTTTTTTCTCGGTATAAGAGTAAACCATTAGTTCCTCAACTTGCTTATCTGCTATTTTAGCATGATTAAATATTCATCAGGGGTATTACTATCTATCAAATAAGAACGCCTGACACCTCATCGAAAATATCTATAAATATCAATTGATTAGGCTTAATAAATATACTATTTCTTTATTACTTTTTATTGATAGTCTTCAAATAAAATTCTTTGACTTTTTACAGCGCAAAAAGGCTGGAGGTAAAAACCCCCAGCCACTTAGCTTACAATTGATAAACTTATTTAAGTTCGACAACTGCACCAGATTCTTCAAGTGCCTTTTTAAGTTCATCTGCATCAGCTTTGCTAACGCCCTCTTTAACTGTTGCTGGAGCTGATTCAACAAGATCTTTCGCTTCTTTTAAGCCTAAACCTGTTGCACCACGAACCGCTTTGATAACAGCGACTTTGTTAGCGCCAACATCTTTTAAGATTACATCAAATTCAGTTTTTTCTTCTGCTGCTTCAGCTGGACCAGCTGCTGCAACTGCTACAGCTGCCGCTGCAGAAACGCCAAATTTTTCTTCCATCATTGATACAAGTTCAACAACATCCATTACAGACATTTCAGCAACTGCATCTAAAATTTGTTCTTTAGTGATAGACATAATATAGTTTCCCAAATTTACAATTTTTTAATTAATAATATTCACAATCACACTGCCAATTAAGCAGCTTGTTTTTGATCGCGAACTGCTGCAAGAGTACGAACCAATTTGCCAGCTGCGGCTTCTTTCATGGTTGACATCAAGCGAGCTAATGCTTCTTCATAAGTAGGTAATGTTGCTAAGCGATCAATGTTCGCTGCAGTAATCAACTCACCTTCAAAGGCTGCGGCTTTAATCTCAAATTTTTCATTTTCTTTTGCAAACGCTTTAAAAATACGCGCAGCAGCACCTGGGTGCTCATTTGAAAATGCAATAAGAGTTGGACCAACAAACGCATCTTTTAAGCACTCGTATTGAGTTCCCTCAACAACGCGGCGTAATAAGGTGTTACGAACAACACGCATATAAACACCCGCTTCACGAGCAGATTTACGTAATGCAGTCATCTTTTCTACAGTTACGCCACGAGAATCAGCAACAACTGCAGATAGCGCACCTTTGGCGATTTCATTAACTTCAGCAACAATTTCTTGTTTATTTTGAAGATTTAGTGCCATTGGTATTGCTCCTGGATTATATACTAGGCAAAGCCTAGACTTATTTTAACTAACTACACACGTAGCTAGCACAACCACGATGAGCAGAATCCCTCTATTATATCTTATCAGGTTCTGTCACCGTCTACGTAGGAAGATTAAGTAATTAAATATCAATTACACCTACGGTCTTGGACGGGGTCTGGTTAAGGCCAGACACCAACCGATTTTTTTGTTTAATTATCGAAATAATTAAACTGTTGCATTTAATGTCGCTTGATCGATAGCAACACCTGCGCCCATTGTAGTAGATAGGCTAACTTTCTTCACAAATACACCTTTAGCAGATGCAGGTTTTGCTCGTTTTAACGCAACAAGTAATGCTTCTAAATTTTCTTTAAGTTTATCTGCATCAAAATCAGCTTTACCGATAGTGGTATGGATAATACCATTTTTATCATTACGGTAACGGATTTGACCAGCTTTAGCGTTTTTCACTGCTTCAGCAACGTTAGGCGTTACAGTACCCACTTTAGGGTTTGGCATTAAACCACGAGGCCCTAAAATTTGACCTAATTGACCAACAACACGCATAGCATCTGGTGATGCGATAACCACGTCAAAATTCATTTCGCCTTTTTTGATTTGATCCGCTAAATCGTCCATACCCACTAATTCAGCGCCAGCTTCTTTAGCGGCATCAGCGTTTGCACCTTGAGTAAAGACTGCAACACGAATACTACGACCGGTTCCGTGTGGAAGTACAATTGCACCACGCACATTTTGGTCTGATTTACGTGAATCAATACCTAAATTAACTGCAACATCAACACTTTCTGTAAATTTAGCAGTGGCAAGTTCTTTTAATAAAGCAATTGCTTCGTTGATATCATATTGTTTAGTCGCATTCACTTTTTCGCGGATAAGTTTAGCTTTTTTAGATAGTTTAGCCATGAATTAACCCTCCACTTCCAAGCCCATTGAACGTGCAGTCCCTTCAATAGAACGCATCATCGTTTCAATGGTAGCACCATTCATATCTGCAGCTTTTAATTCAGCGATTTCGCGAATTTGCGCACTCGTTACTTTACCTACTTTTTTCTTGTTAGGTTCGCCAGAACCAGACTTGATTTTAGCAGCTTTCTTTAATAATACTGCCGCAGGTGGAGTTTTAGTAACAAAAGTAAATGAACGATCAGAATAGACTGTAATAACAACAGGAATAGGTAGACCTTTTTCCATGCTTTCTGTTTTTGCATTAAATGCTTTACAGAATTCCATAATATTAACACCGTGTTGACCAAGTGCTGGACCAACTGGTGGACTAGGATTTGCTGCACCAGCTGCAACTTGCAACTTGATGTAAGCTTGTACTTTTTTTGCCATTTTTAGTTTCCTTTTCTCGGGTGCAAACGCCTCTATTAATAAATAGACAGCTCCCCTAAGTTAAATGAGGGCAGAATTATCCTACAATCGATTAATAAATGCAAGATTTATTTATTACACATAAAAGCAGGCAATATTTACCGCCTGCTTTTATTTAATAACAATGTTATTCAAGAATTAAAGTACATTAATTGCATTAAGTTCTTTAAATGCAAGTTCTAAACGTGCAACTAATGATTCTTGTCCTTTACGTAACCATACACGTGGATCGTAATATTTTTTATTTGGAGCATCAGGTCCTTCTGGGTTGCCTAATTGACCTTGTAAATATGCTTCGTTGGCTTTGTAATAATCTAAAATACCAGCCCAGTTTGCCCATTGCGTATCAGTATCGATATTCATTTTAACAACACCGTAACTAACTGCTTCAGCAATTTCTTCAGGAGTAGAGCCTGAACCACCATGGAATACAAAATTCAATGATTTTTCGGGTAAGCTAAATTTTTCAGAAACATATTTTTGTGAATTATCGAGAATTTTTGGTGTTAACTTAACATTTCCTGGTTTATACACACCATGAACATTACCAAATGATGCTGCGATAGTAAAACGTGGACTAATTGCACTTAGACGCTCATAAGCATAAGCGACATCTTCAGGTTGAGTATAAAGTGCTGAACTATCCATATGGCTATTATCAACACCATCTTCTTCACCACCAGTACAACCAAGCTCTAACTCTAATGTCATTTTCATTGCTGACATACGAGCAAGGTATTGGCAACAAATATCAATATTGTCTTTTAAAGTTTCTTCTGATAGATCGATCATGTGAGAAGAAAATAGTGGTTTGCCAGTTTTAGCAAAATGCGTTTCGCCAGCATCAAGTAACCCATCAACCCAAGGCAGTAATTTTTTTGCACAGTGATCGGTATGAACAATCACTGGTACACCATATTTTTCAGCCATTAAATGCACATGTTTAGCACCAGATACAGCACCTAACACTGCACATTCTTGACCTTCAAGTTTTAAACCTTTACCCGCAATAAATTGTGCACCGCCATTAGAAAATTGCACAATAACAGGCGAACCAACTTTAGCTGCTGTTTCAATAACCGCATTGATTGTATTAGTGTCAACACAGTTTACAGCTGGTAATGCAAAATTATTTTCTCGTGCAATTTGAAATACTTTTTGCACATCATCACCAGTTACCACACCAGGTTTAACAACATCAGAAATCTTTGTAGCCATTTTATTACCTATAAATTTATTTATATAAAAAGTAAAGGATGAGTGATTGGCTCATCCTTTTTTATTAAATGTCTTAATTACGCTTTAGCTCTCGCTTCTAGCATTGCAACAGCCGGTAATTTTTTACCTTCCACAAATTCAAGGAAAGCTCCACCACCAGTTGAGATATAAGAGATTTTATCTTCAATTCCGAATAAATCAATTGCAGCTAATGTATCACCACCACCCGCGATTGAAAAACCTGCACTATCAGCAATAGCTTTCGCTACAATTTCAGTACCTCGACGGAAATTCGGGAATTCAAACACACCAACAGGGCCATTCCATAAAATAGTTTTGGCTTTTTTGATGATATCAGCTAATGCTTCTGCTGATTTATCACCTAAATCAAGAATTTGTTCATTTTCTTTAACATCTTTTACTGATTTTTCAGTTGCAGTTGCAGTTTCACTAAATTCTGTTGCTACGCGAACATCAGTAGGAACAGGAATATGGCAATTTGCCATTAATTTTTTTGCCTCAGGAATTAAATCTGCTTCGTAAAGTGATTTACCAACATTATAGCCTTCAGCTGCGATGAATGTATTTGCGATACCACCACCAACAATAATTTGGTCAGCGATTTTTGATAAAGAATCAAGAACAGTCAATTTTGTTGATACTTTAGAACCAGCAACAATCGCAACCATTGGACGAGCTGGGTTATCAAGCGCTTTACCTAAAGCATCTAATTCAGCAGCTAATAATGGACCTGCACAAGCAACTGGCGCAAATTTACCAACACCATGAGTAGACGCTTGAGCGCGATGTGCTGTACCAAAAGCATCCATAACATAGATATCGCAAAGTGCGGCATATTTTTTTGATAAAGCTTCATCATCTTTACCTTCGCCGACATTAAAACGTACGTTTTCAAGCACAACAAGTTCACCTTCTTTAACGTCAACACCGTTAAGATAATCTTTAACTAGGCGGACAGGAAATGAAACATGTTCTTTTAAATAATCAACAACAGGTTGCAGTGAAAATTCTGGATTATATTCTCCCTCGGTTGGACGCCCAATATGCGAGGTTACCATTACTTTAGCACCTTTTTTAATTGCCTCTTCAATTGTTGGCAATGATGCTTTAATACGTGCATCAGAGGTTACTTTACCATTTTTAACTGGCACATTAAGATCTGAACGAATAAATAGACGTTTTCCTTTTAGATCAAGATCTTGCATTCTAATAATAGACATGAGACATCCTCTTATGAAATATAAATAAAATAAATTTTACATTATTCTAACATAAAAAATAAGATTAGGTTACTTTCATTAACGCTTAAATAGTAAACATTTACGTTAAATACTTAATCGAAAAGCCACAAAATTTTTTTATCTAACAGCATTGACAAAAGAAAGAAAATCAGGCATATTTTGCCGCCTTATTAATATCTAATTTTTCTAAATTTGGGAGTTGACTTTGGCTAATATCAAATCAGCTAAGAAACGTGCGGTTCAATCCGAAAAACGCCGTAAACATAATGCTAGTAACCGTTCAATGATGCGTACTTATATTAAAAAAGTTTACGCAGCTGTTGCAGCTGGTGATAAACAAACAGCTGAAGTAGCATTTAAAGACATGCAAGCAGTTATTGACCGTCAAGCGGCTCGTGGTCTAATCCACAAAAACAAAGCAGCACGTCATAAAGCGAATTTAATCAAACAGATAAAAGCATTAGCTTAATACTTTATTCTGTTAGTTACTATAGTTAATTAAGAACCTAGCAAAAAGTGGTGAAAACCACTTTTTTTATTTATGTGCTAATCATTCATCAATAACAAATAAAAACAAAGAGAGTTTATTGTGGTTCAGCGTGATTATGTGAGAAAAAAGAGCCAATCTAAAAAAAATAAGTCACGAAATATGCCTAATTTAATGATATTATTAGCTATTATCATTATTATTCTGTTCTCTGCTATTCTCTACTTTGTTTCAAATAATAAACCTACGCAAATTACTGAACAGCCCAAAGCGAAAACTCAACCTCCGGCAATCACGTTACCAGAACAACCCCAAGAAAGATGGACATATTTAAAAGAGTTAGAAACGCCAAATGCTAGCTCTAACGCTCAAACAAATTCTGTTGCAAGTGAACGACAACAAATTCTCGATAGTTTTGTCAATAATTCACGTCCTGTTACAACTACACAAAATACCAATAACACGAATAATGCTAACACACAAATAACAACGACTTCAGCCCCATCACAAACAAGTCAAATAGTGAATACCTCAAATAAATGGTCACTACAATGTGGAGCTTTTAAAGATAAAGCTAATGCTGATACACTAAGAGCCAAACTTGCTATGACAGGAATAAGTGGTAATATTTCTGCAGGTCAACTGTATCGTGTGACTGTCGGACCTTTTACCAACAAAAATGAGGCTGATAAAACAATGAGCTCGTTACTCAGTAATGGTATTAACAATTGTGTTGTTTCTAACAAATAAAAACGATGAAAACATTTAAGCACATACAACTGTTCTCAAAAATGTTATGGTGGCGGATCAACCATGACCGTTTAACGACATCATCTGCAGGGTTAGCTTATACCACGATACTTGCACTAGTACCATTGATTACGGTAATCTTTTCTTTACTGTCTGCTTTTCCAATGTTTAGTGAAGTGAGTCGATCATTGAAGCAGTTAATTTATAGTAATTTAGTACCAACAGCCAGTGACACTATCCAAAACTATCTGGAACAGTTTATTGCCAATACAAAGAAAATGACTGTGGTTGGGATAATCGGACTAATTGTCACATCGTTATTATTGATCAATTCAATTAACACAGCTCTCAATCATATTTGGAAAACAAAACGCAAACGCTCATTAATTTATAATATAACCATTTATTGGACAATATTAACCTTAGGCCCTATTTTGGCTGGCAGTAGCGTAGCGATAAGTTCATATATTTTTTCGTTAAAATGGATTTCTACAGCGATAACCAGTAACCTACTAATTAGCATTTTACCATTTCTTATTTCTGTTATTGGTTTTTGGTTACTTTATAGTATTATTCCTACCGAATCTGTCCCTTTTAAAGAGTCATTTATTGGCGCAATCGTCGCTGCAGTCTTATTTGAAATAGGAAAGCGAGCATTTTCACTTTATGTTAGCTCTTTTCCTACCTATCAATTGATTTATGGTGTGGTATCTTCGATACCTATTATGTTGGTTTGGATTTACTGTTCATGGTGTATTGTGCTATTTGGTGCAGAGTTTGCCGCGACATTGACTGACTATAACCGCCAACAAAAACAATCTATTGAAAATCAGTCTCAAGTGGAATAATAAAATCTATGATTGCCTTAATACAACGCGTTACGCAAGCCAGTGTTACTGTTGATAAACAAATTATTGGACAAATCAACCATGGCCTACTTATTTTATTAGGTGTTGAGCAAGGTGATGATCAACAAAAAGCCACTCGATTATGTGAAAAAGTTCTAGGCTATCGTATTTTCAGCGATAGTGAGGGAAAAATGAATTTGAATGTTCAGCAAGCTAAAGGTGAGGTATTAGTTGTTTCTCAATTTACACTTGCTGCTGATACCCAAAAGGGAATGCGACCTAGTTTTACTAAGGGAGCAAAACCCGACGAAGCCAATAAACTCTATCAATTTTTTGTCGAGCAATGTAAAAAACAAATTAATACCCAAACTGGGCAATTTGCTGCCAATATGCAAGTATCATTGATTAATGATGGTCCGGTTACTTTTTGGTTACAGACTTAAAATATTATTCATGCCTCAACAAATAGATTAACTAAAAAGTGAATTATTTTACCGTAAAAGACGAATAAACAATTTCAGTAAAATTATTATTTATCACCTTTATAATCATCTTAAATTTTTTAACATATCTATTGCTGATGCTTGAGGGGATAAACCTAATTTATTTAGCTTAGTAAGATAATATTGTTTTACATCTTCCCAATAGTAGTAAGGATAATGTTCAGTTTTGACAGGAAGATGCACTTCCTGCTCATTTAACAGAATCTTTATCAGTATCGGTTGATCTACTTTTTTACTTTTATAAAAAATCCATTGAATATTTGCCATCATAGGAATAATTTTATCTGCCTGCCAAACCAAAGGATATTGTACTATCGGATTTGCAACTGTTGCAGTCCCTTCTATTTCAAGTAAAGTCGCCAAAGGCGATACGGTTTCGGCATGGGCAAAACGCAAATTAGCGTCAATATTATTATTCTTTATAGCAAAATCTGCTGTATTTAACATATCCCATAGTAAAGGTGCAGCTATTTTAATCTGAATACCATTTGCATCAAAGGCTGGACCTATTTGTAGATAATTTTTTACAGTAACGATATTATTAAATTGTGTTTTTTCATCTTCATGAAAAAATGAATTAAGATCCACATGATTTTCTGCTAATAATTGTGGAGAAAAAGCGAGTAATTCTTGATACAACTGATAAACTGCAATAACAAAATCCATTGATTTTATGGATGAATTTTCATTAATTTCAAGACCTTTATCTAAATATTTTTGGATAAACTCATCACTAAAAATTCGGTGTAAAAAATGGTACCCCATCTCCCATGAATCTGGCATATTTTCAATCAATTTTATTGCATTTTTCACTTTTTTACTTTGTTTAAATTCCTCATAAGCGGGGGAATACTCGAAAAAACGCAATAATGTTTGTTGATCTTCTTGCTGTTGCGTGACGTTGATTTGAGGATATTTTGAATGAAAAGCTTCAACAAAAATGTTTGCTGTCTCTTTGGCTCTGGGTGAACTTGAAGAGATAACCTCAATTTTCTGACCTTTAAAAACAGAAGGATAATTATTCAACATCCGCTGACTGATTAAACGAATATTTTGTCGTCCCAGATCGGTTAGAGCGCCATAATGGCCTTTATTCAATTGTGTAATACGGCTAATTTGGTCAAGCAAATCTTTACCAAGATGCGTCAACTGACCCTTATTTTCAGCGATTAATAAAGTTTGGTAGGCAATATCTTCATATTTTGATTTGCTAATATAACGCGATCCATGCCGCCCAACATGATCAATATAAAAAGCATCGTAACCATCAGGCGCTGGTGTGTATGTGTATTTCGAATCAAAATGATATGCAGTTTTAGATCCTGCCGCTATTTGCTGTTCGGCAAATCCCATACAAGAAAAGGCAAATAAACACAGAGCACAAATTTTTTTGGCATAATCCATAAAAATACTCCTGACAATTAAATATCTATTTACCAAACTTCTCAGTAAAAAATTAACTTATATAACACAATAAACGTTTAATTATAATGTAGCCAAATTGAATGTTTCAGATAGTATTGTGATCAGTCGAATTAAATCATTTAATTTTTATTCTACCTATTATAAATGGCAAGGTCAAAAAACAGATTATTATTTTAAGTCATCTCTTTTTAATTTTTGTAAAAAGGATTATCTTATTACCCATTAAAAATAACCTTTGCTTAATTGATAAAAAAACTAATGAAATTATATGGATTTACTGGTACTAAAATTTGTTGTGCTTTCATTTCGGCATGTATAACAACCCCTTATAACCTCACTCGCTTTTTTAAAGACCTTATTGCAGGCATTACAGTTGGTATTATTGCAATTCCGCTAGCAATGGCACTAGCTATTGCCAGTGGTGTACCGCCTCAACATGGACTTTATACGGCAATTATTGCAGGATTAGTCATTGCATTAACAGGCGGATCGCGTTATAGCGTTTCGGGTCCAACTGCTGCTTTCGTTGTTATTTTATATCCAGTTTCGTTACAATATGGATTAGCTGGATTATTAGTAGCGACACTATTATCCGGTTTTTTTCTAATTTTAATGGGCGTTGTAAGATTAGGTCGATTAATTGAATATATTCCTCTACCCGTGGTTTTAGGTTTTACATCTGGTATTGCAATTACTATTGCCACCATGCAGATCAAAGATTTTTTTGGCTTAACACTCGAACACATGCCCGAAAATTACATTACAAAGGTCATTGAATTAGCAAAAACACTACCCACTATCAACATAGCCGATACCCTAGTTGGAATCGTGACATTAATTGTCTTAATTGTCTGGCCAAAATTTCGAGTAAAAATATCAGGTCATTTACCTGCCTTAATTGCTGGTATTGCCGTTATGTTTATTTTTAAACAATTTGGTTATCAAATTGAAACCATCGGTTCTCGATTCACTTATACGTTAGCCGACAATAGTATTGGTCATGGCATTCCATCGGTGTTACCTGAATTCATTTTGCCATGGCAATATACGGATTTTAATTTAGACTGGTCTACGCTCTCCGCGCTGCTCCCCATTTCACTCACTATGGCGATGTTATGTGCTATTGAATCACTGCTTTGCGCTGTAGTATTAGATGAAATGACTCATACCAAACATCATTCCAATAGTGAATTGATCGGTCAAGGATTGGGAAATATCATTGCGCCATTTTTTGGTGGAATTTCAGCAACAGCAGCTATCGCACGTTCTGCCGCCAATGTCAAAGCGGGTGCGACATCCCCTGTTGCTGCAATGCTACATTCAATCATTGTTTTATTAGCGCTTATCTGCTTTGCTCCACTTTTATCTTATATCCCGCTTTCAGCCATGGCAGCATTATTATTAATCGTGGCGTGGAATATGAGCGCAGTACAACGCGTAATTTATATCATTAAACGCGCACCTAAAGATGATATTTTGATTATGCTTATTTGTATGTCTTTAACCGTATTATTTGATATGGTGATTGCTATAACACTTGGCATAGTCTTAGCTTCAATTCTATTTATGCGTCGCATTGCACATATGACACGTTTGGTTGAAATCAATCGAACCAATGAAAAAACATTAGTTCTCCGCATTAATGGACCACTATTTTTTGCCGCTGCTGAGCGCACCTTTTCGGAAATTTACCAGAAAATAAATGGCTATGAGCATATTGTATTACAATGGGATGCGGTGCCTATTCTTGATGCTGGTGGATTAAATGCATTAATTCATTTTATTGATGAATTACCAAAACAGGTTGATTTATCAATTTGTGAATTACAATTTCAGCCGCTAAAAACAATAGCGAGAGCTAAAATTGTACCTGTTCCGAATAAATTGATGTTTTTCTCAACACTTGATGAAGCACTGAAAGATAAAGAATAATTTTATATTTAGTTTTATTATATTAACGCTATAAAAAACACAACAAAACTCAACCCTAATCATTGTTGTGTATATTGTATTAAACTGTAATAGCTTATCTTTTTTCGTCAATCGTTATTGGCAAAATTATTGATAGGCATATACCCAACAACATAAATTAATCATGACAATATAGGAAATGCATATGATAACTGATTTAAACAATATTAATAATCTCAAACAAAAATCAAACTGGTTTATTTTAGTTGGTATAATTTTAATCGTGTTAGGATGTTTAGCACTAGGCTATCAATTCGTCGCAACTGTCTTTTCAGTGTATTTTATTGGAACATTAATTTTAATTGCAGGTATTGCTCAAGCAGTACACTCTTTTAATATTAAAGGTTTTGGACAATCAGCGTTATGGGCTGTAATGGGCGTTTTATATATTTTTATTGGTTTAATGTCATTTTTCCAACCTATCGCTGTATCATCAGCGTTAACATTAGTGGTTTCTATTCTACTGATTATGAGTGGCTTTACTCAAATCTTTGCGGCAATGAACAACCGCTATTTACCACGCTGGGGATGGGTTTTAACCTCAGGAATCATCACATTAATTTTAGGATTTATGATACTTGCAGGTTGGCCATATAACAGCCTTTGGGTATTAGGCATGTTTTTAGGTATTGATCTTATATTCCAAGGTTGGGCATATGTAGCAATTGGTTTTGCACTTAAAAATCGATAGTCTAAACTCAAAAGTTGCTCACTAACTTAGTGTATAAATTATGTGAGCAACAACTTTCACTACAATGATGTCATACTCTATAATTGATGTTTGGCAAATACAACCAAATAACTATTTGTAATTTTTATTCGTTTTTGCTTTGACTTCTTTCATGGATTGTAAAATTCGATGATAGTTATCAAGCCTTGAAGGGGCTATTTTTTTATCAATAACTGCTTGTTGCAATAAACAACCTGGTGTTGTTAAATGATCACAATCACGAAATTGGCATCCCCCTAAATAATCCGCAAATTCTTTAAAACCATTTATAACCTGCTCAGGCTCTAAATGCCACAAACCAAACTCACGAATACCTGGAGAATCAATAATGTCGCCACCATTAGGCAGATGATATAACCTCGTTGACGTGGTGGTATGTTGACCAAGCCCAGATATTTCTGAAACATCGCCTGTGAGTGCAAATTGCGATTGATGAGGTAATAATAAGTTAATAATACTTGATTTTCCCACCCCTGACTGCCCAACTAAAATAGATACCTTATTTTGTAAGGTCTGTTGTAACGCTATAATGCCCTGCTGATCTTGACAAGAAACAAAAAGCACCTGATAACCAATTTGGCGATATATGGCTAATTGACTTTCAACGTCTTTACGTTGTGAATCAGTAAGCAAATCAATCTTGTTTAACACAATAATTGGCGTGATGTCTGTTGCCTCACAAGCAACTAAATAGCGATCAATGATATTAAGCGATAATTCAGGCAAAACAGCTGAGATAATGACGATTTGATCGACATTCGCAGCG
Source organism: Gilliamella sp. B3464 (assembly GCF_026536145.1). Lineage (NCBI taxonomy): Bacteria > Pseudomonadati > Pseudomonadota > Gammaproteobacteria > Orbales > Orbaceae > Gilliamella > Gilliamella sp. B3464. The sequence continues at coordinate 47,284 of NZ_JAFNOQ010000008.1, forward strand.
ACCGGCTTAACACCATCATAAAAATCAGGACGAACCAACTCTGAATGGCGAGGGTAAACGGCCTCGATAATACCATTGGTATTTGGCTCTAAACTTTCACGCCAAACCACTTTATCGCCAGTCACTAATGAAGGTAAAGTTCGACGAATACTACATCGACAAATTTTGCCTAAACTATCCTCCACATCCGCAGACTTACCAAAACGGCTAACAACCACACCATCACTTGGTGACGTGAAGTTGGCTAAGTTTTCATCTGACTTTATGGCTAAACGTTGTTGATGTTTCGCAGCCATGCGTCTTTTTTGATTTTGAGATAATTGATTTTTTGCCACAGTCAATAATTTTTACTAAAACAGTTTGACAGTTATGCTACACTAGTCAGCATTAAAAAGAAAATTTCTATGACATATTATGACTACATCATCACAAGTTAACAGTAATAATCTTATCTGGATTGACCTTGAAATGACAGGTCTGAATCCCACTGTTGATCGCATCATCGAAATCGCCACAATTGTGACTGATTCAGATCTCAACATTGTTGCTGAAGGTCCTGTTATTGCCGTACATCAATCCGATGAACAACTGGCGCTGATGGACGATTGGAACAAAAATACCCATGGAAAATCAGGTTTAATTGAACGCGTTCGTCAAAGTCAAATCAATGAACAGCAAGCAGAACAACAAACCATCGAATTTTTAAAACAATGGGTACCAGAAAACTGCTCCCCCATTTGTGGCAACACTATTGCACAAGATCGTCGTTTTTTATTTAATTACATGCCTAATTTAGAACGTTACTTTCATTATCGTTATTTAGATGTCAGCACTATTAAAGAGTTAGCCAAACGTTGGAAACCTGAGATATTAAAAGGAATAAGTAAACAAAGTACACACCAAGCGCTTGATGATATACGCGACTCAATTGCTGAACTTACTTATTATCGTAAGTATTTTTTTAATGTAACCCAATAATTAGACATGTTGGATAATTGTTATGCAAATTCTATATAATGTCCTGTTATATATTATCCAACCATTAATATGGATAAAATTACTGTGGCGTAGCCGTAAAGCACCAGCTTATCGCAAACGTTGGTTAGAACGCTATGGTTTTTGTAAACACAAAGTCAAACCAAATGGCATTTTAGTTCATGCCGTATCTGTTGGTGAAACCATTGCCGCCATTCCGCTAGTAAAAGCGTTACAGCAGCGATATCCCGATTTACCTATTACTGTTACTACAATGACGCCAACGGGTTCAGAACAAGTAAAATCATTATTAAAAGATAGTGTCAGCCATGTCTATTTGCCTTACGATCTACCTTGTGCATTACATCGATTTCTTAAAATCGTATCACCTAAATTGGTGATTATTATGGAAACAGAACTTTGGCCCAATTTGATATCCCAGTGCTATAAACGCCATATCCCAGTGATTATTGCCAATGCTAGGTTGTCAGAGCGATCGGCTAAAAGGTATGCTAAGTTAGGAAAAACGATTAGCCACTTATTGGCTAAAATTAGTACTGTCGCGGTACAAAATCACCAAGATGGCGAGCGTTTTATATCGCTAGGCTTGCCAAAAGAACATTTGTCCATCACCGGCAGTATCAAGTTTGATATCAACTTAACAAATCAACAGCAACAACAAATAATCGCATTAAAACAACAATGGCAATTAAATCGACCGGTATTAATTGCAGCAAGTACACATACTGGTGAAGATGAAATTATCTTATCTGCTTTTAAACTATTACTGCAAAAACACGCTAATCTTTTATTAATTTTAGTACCCCGTCATCCTGAACGTTTTAATACTGTTGAAAAGTTAATTAATGATGAAGGTTTTAATTACATCAAACGCAGTAATCAACAAATACCAACGCCCCAAACACAAATAATTTTAGGCGATACAATGGGAGAGTTAATGGTGCTTTATGGTATTGCCGATATTGCCGTAGTTGGAGGTAGTTTCGTCAAACACGGTGGACATAATCCATTAGAACCCGCTTTACACCATATTCCTATTATCAGCGGAGAGCACTATTTTAATTTCAACGTTATTTGTGAACAGCTCATTGCTGATAATGCAATGATTATTAGTGATAGTTCAGCCAATAAATTGGCTTTATTCGTTGATAATTTATTAACTAACCCAACTCACTGCAAGCAAATTGGCGAAAAAGCACACTATGTGTTAAAACAAAATCAAGGTGCTTTAGCTAAGTTACTTGCTATTATTAACCATTATCTTTGTTAATCGAAGGGTGATTTGTGGATAAAAAACAAGGCTTATTATTAGTGAATCTAGGCACACCTAGCAAATTAACACCAGATGCAATAAAACAATATTTAACAGAGTTTTTATTGGACAAGCATGTGGTCGATTTGCCTTATTTGTTATGGTATCCCATTTTAAAATATCTAATATTACCCAAACGTGTTCCCTATATTATAAATCACTATAAAAAAATATGGGTCAATAACTGCTCGCCTTTACTCCACTACAGTCAATTATTATGTGACAAGTTACAACATGAGCTACCAGAAACTCACTGCGAGCTGGCAATGACTTATGCTCAACCCGATATGCAGTCGGCACTCAATAATCTTAAATCATGCAATAAAATTACTGTATTACCCTTGTTCCCACAATACTCTACCACGACAACGCTTGCAGTATTGGATAAATTAAAACAGATGATTAAACGTGATAGTCATTTTAATAATATTAACTATATTCGCGATTATGCTGACAATCCATGTTATATTCACGCGCTTTATACACAAATTGAACAGGCAATTTTAAAAAATGGAAAGCCGGAAGTATTACTACTTTCTTATCATGGTATTCCTGAACGTTACCGCAAAAGACGTCAAGAAGATTATATTGAGCGTTGTCAACTCACTACCGAATTATTGATAAAAAAATGTCATCAAAGTGGTCTTGATTTATCAATTCAGATGGCTTATCAATCGAAATTTGGTAAAGGAAAATGGGTCGAACCTAACACCAGTGATATCCTACAAAATCTAGCGAATACTGGTATCAAACATGTACAAGTCATGTGCCCTGGCTTTTCCGCTGATTGTATTGAAACCCTATACGAAATCGATGATGAAAATCGGCAAATATTTCTACAATCTGGTGGTAAACAATTCTATTATATTCCAGCACTGAATGATTCTCGTTTACATATTGAATTAATAAAAAGTTTGGTTAATTGTGATAAAACCTATCCTTTAACCTAAATTAGTCGACATAATGTTAAACATTAATCATAACCACTAATCAAAAGGCTAATCACTTAAAACGCATATATGCTTCAATTATAAATTCGAAATTGATTACAATTAATGCGAAATAATGAGCGGCCAACAATATTTGATTTAACGTGTGGTAGGATAATAAATATCAATATTATTAGCAGTAAGGAAAAATAGATGAAAATAATTATTATCGGTGCTCAAGCAGCTGGAGCAAGTGCCGCAGCAAAAGCGAAAAGAATCAATCCCGAGGCAACTATCCGTATTTATGAAAAATCTGATATCGTATCGTTTGGTGCTTGTGGTTTACCCTACTTTATTGGTGATCACTTTAGTGATGCCAACGAAATGATATCACGAACACCCCAACAGTTCGAAAAAGACGGTATTGACATAAAAATTCTTCATGAAGTTGTTGCAATAGATACTCTATCTAAAAAATTGAAGATAAAAGATCTGACTAATGGACACTGTTTTGAAGACACTTACGACAAATTACTTTTAGCGGTGGGCGCATGTCCAATCATTCCACCATTTTCAAATGATAAACTCAAAAATATTTTTACACTTCGTGATCTCTATGATGGTCAAGCAATTAAAAAAACGCTAAGTGATGATCAAGTTAATAATATTATTGTGGTTGGGGCTGGTTATATTGGACTAGAATTGGTCGAATCACTTGTTGCATTAAACAAAAAAGTTAAGTTGATTCAATTGGATGATAGAGTATTAGTTGATGCATTCGATGCGCAAATTACCGATATCATAGCTGAAAATATCAAGCAATATTGCGATTTACATTTGCAAGAAAAAGTACTTGGTTTTGGTGGACAAGATAAAGTCACCCACGTGATAACCGACAAAAACCAGTACCCAGCCGATATGGTTATTATTGCAACAGGTGTAAAACCCAATAGCAGCATTTATAACAATTTAGGGATTAGTACCTTAAAAAATGGTGCGATTATTACTGATGCGTTAGGCCAAACCAATATTTGTGACATCTATGCAGCAGGCGATTGTGCCGCACTTTATCACAAGGTTAGCCATGATATGGTCTATATTCCATTAGCGACCGGAGCAAATAAACTTGGCAAAGTTGTAGGTGAAAATTTAGCCGGCGGACACTGTCAATTTCCTGGAACCTTAGGTACATCAGCATTAAAAGTGTTTGATATTGAAGCTGGTCGAACAGGTATTACAGAAAATGATGCTAAAAAAGCAGCCATTGCCTATAAAACCGTTGTAGTAAAAGATAAAAACCATAGCAACTACGTTGCTGGGCAAACCAGCATAACCGCTAAACTAATTTATCATGCCGAAACTCGTATTATTTTAGGTGGACAAATTGCCGGGGGGGTTGGAGCAGCGTTAAGAGTCAATGTGTTAGCAACAGCAATATGGGCAAAAATGACCATTGATGAATTAACTATGTTGGATTTTTTATATGCTCCTCCTTTTTCTAGGCCATGGGATGTTTTAAATATCGCAGGATCCATCGCAAAATAGCGAATACATAATCAATCAGGGTTATCGAACAACTATATTGCAAATTAGCGATTAATATTCAATTAAAGTTAACACAATACTGAAATATACCCATTGATAGATTAATTAAATCAGAAATTTATTTTATAACCGATATATTTACATTTTTTATTTGATAATTAAATTTATCAGCAAAGGCGAGGTTCAACTATGTCAGATGCCATTTTTCAAGGAACTTTTTTTGAAAAGTTCTTATCCATAACTCATTACCAAACCTTAATTGGAATTGGACTTTTACTTGTCTGCTTTTTTGCTGTAATGAGGCCATTACAAAACCGAAAAGTCAATTTTTCGATTCGTATGTTAGTCGGATTAATACTTGGCGCAGTACTTGGTTTAGGCATCCAAGCTGCTGCTGGATTTCCTGATACATCAAGTGTTTGGATGCAAGAAACAGCAACATGGTATGGTCTTTTTGGGCGTGCATTTATTGCCTTTATTCGTATGCTAGTTATTCCACTCATCTTTGTATCCATCGTTAAAGTCATCATTGATTTCTCCGGAAAAGACAATCTCCCTCAGATTGCTTTTAGAGGTATCTTTTGGTTACTCTTTACTACGGCTATCGCTTGTTTGGTGGGTATTATACTTGCCAACCTATTTTCCCTCGGTGAAATGAGCAAAGCATCAGAACTTCAAGCTCAAGCAAAACAATATACCAATATAATTGATACGTTTATCAACCTAATACCCAGTAACATTATCGCCTCAATGGTTAAAGAAAATATTGTTGGTTTAGTCATCTTTTCTGCTTTGATGGGACTTGCTGCCAATCGAATGGAAAAGAAAAATCCTAAACCAATCGAACTATTTAAAACATTTATCGAAGCGCTATACAAAATTGTCATGTCAATTGCTATGACAGTAATAAAATACATGCCTTACGCGGTAATAGCTTTACTTGCCCGTACCATCATTTCTAATGGTATACCGGCTATTATTCAAGTTTCCAGTTTTGTCGTTGCCATTTATGTTGCGACCTTAATTATGCTAATTGTGCATGTTGCTATTGTATTAACGCATGGTATATCACCAATAACGTTTATCAAAAAAGCGTTGGGTACATGGCTATTAGCCTTTACCAGCCGGTCATCTGTTGGCACATTACCCATGACAATTTCTACATTAACTGTCAGAATGGGGGTTAATACCGGTACAGCTAATTTAGTCTGCTCGCTTGGTAGTACAATGGGGATGAACGGCTGTGCTGGCTTTTTTCCAGCATTACTCGCAGTCATGGTTGCACATATGGTTGGTATTGATACTAATATTCAATTTTATATTATGTTAGTGATTGTCGTTGTGATTGGTTCAATCGGTATTGCGGGTATTCCTGGCACCGCAACCGTTGCGGCAACTGTCGTATTATCTGGAATGGGCATGGCTGAGTATTTTCCGTTGATTGGTATGGTCCTTGCTGTTGATCCAATTATTGATATGGCCAGAACTTTAGCCAATGTATCTGGTGCAATGACCGCGGCGATTGCCACTGATCGTGAAGTAGGTTTGATGGACTTGAACGTATATAATGATCCTAATGTGACACTTGAAAATGAATCAACAGATGCCTAATTAAGTTGCTATTATTAAATAGTAAGCTAAATGTCAGCTGAGATAAACACAATCAACATTTTAACAAATCACACTAATGATAAAGTGGAGTAGACTATAAATAATCATTTAGGTTAAAAATTTACAAATTGTATACATCTCATTGAATAAATTGAAAATAAAAAAGGTGCGAAGTGCACCTTTCTTATAATCGATTAATGACAGTAAAAACATTAAAGCGTTTTAAGCCAAGCTTTTACATCATTACCTAAACTTTTGTGACGCATTGCGTATTGCACAAAAGTTTGAACATAACCTAATTTATTACCGCAATCATGGCTACGACCTTTTATACAATAAGCATCAACCGGATCTTCTTCTAGTAACATTGCAATAGCGTCGGTTAATTGAATTTCACCACCAGCTCCTAAAGGCGTTTTAGCAAGTAATGGCCAGATTTTTTCAGATAATACATAACGTCCTACAACTGATTGATTAGAAGGCGCAGCGTCAATGGTCGGTTTTTCAACTACACTATACATCTGAGCAGTATTGCCTGCTAATAGCGCTTCACCACGACAATCGACAATACCATAAGAAGAGACTAACTCTTTTGGCACTGGTTCGACCATGATTTGACTACGTTTGGTTTCATGATAGTTATTAATCATCGCTGCTAAATTGTCTGTACTAAGATCACTATCATATTCATCAATAATTACATCCGGTAACACGACCGCAAATGGCTCATCGCCAACTAAAGGGTAAGCGCATAATACTGCATGACCAAGCCCTTTAGCTAAACCCTGACGAACACTGGTTATCGTCACATTTTTTGGCAAAATACCTTGCACTTCTTGGAGTAATTGACGTTTAACGCGCGCTTCTAGCATAGCTTCTAGTTCAAAACTTGTATCAAAATGATTTTCGATAGAATTTTTTGATGAGTGCGTTACAAAAATAATTTCTGTGATTCCAGCTGAAATACATTCTTTAACGACATATTGAATAAGTGGTCTATCCACAACAGGCAGCATTTCTTTAGGGATGGCTTTAGTCGCAGGCAACATGCGAGTACCAAGTCCTGCAACAGGGATAACTGCTTTTTTTACTTTTCCATTTACTGATGGTTCAAAATTTAGTGTCATTTTATTTCCTTAAAAACAAATTAACTGACAACGCTGTTATAGCTATAAATACTATAACAGCGATTAACAAAGGTATTTTTGATTGGTATAAACTTTAGCATACAAGCAATCGAAATACTCAAATAAATTATTGCTACAAAATTTGATATTAGATAAGCCACTTTGGTTTTAGATTGTAATACAAAATCAGTCAGAACGGTATTAGATATCAATAAAACATCTTAGATTAATCTAAAAATATTTAACAAAATTAGCAAAGGCTTATTTCAGCTTAACAAGCAATAGACACCATTATCGTTTATCTTAAATAAGAACAAATCACCATTTGATGCTAGCGAAAAAATCCAACGATAACCAATGAGAGAATTAGATGATTAATATAAAGTAAGAATGCAACCCAATTTCACAAAAAATTACTCAAATACGATATAAAATAAGGTCAACCAAGCAAAACCTATTATCAGTCGATTAACAAATATCGCAATGAATTTTGTTCTCTCATATAATGCCTATTTATTTATCGATATCTCATTAGACTCAATTAATAAAGGGTTATCTTTATCTTTGGCTAAAGAATCAATAGCAATATAAACAATTTGGCAATTTTGTAAAACTGCTTGTCTAACAACAAATTTTGCTTTGCGATCGCGTTCTTGTTTTTGTGCAGGGCTAATATAAAGATCATCGTAACCATCATCATACAAGGTAGCCCTATCTAATAAACTTTGTGTTCGCCAAAAAGTTTCCTTAGGATAATCACGTGTAAAAATCTGATCGGTTAGCTTGCCTTTTATACCTGCATAACTTGAAGATAAATGCTTACTAGCACGACTTTGCGCGATATAAATTGATTGGTAACTTTTTTTATTGGAAGGAAGTAAATTTAACGAAAACTCAACGCCTGCGCGAGTTGAGTATTGGCAATTATGCATAACTGAGGGTGCAGTTCGAAAATTTAATGAACCACACCCAACAAGTAAAAAAAACACGACGAAAATAATAAGACGCTTCATTTTTACTTAAGTATATTCACAAAATAACCGTTTTCACATTTACCTTGCAAATAGACTACTTTGTCTTATTTACATTTTATCGCTAACTTTTTCAGCAGTATTTGAAATAGCTTTACCGCCAGATTGAACATCTTTACCTACACCATTTACTGTATTACATCCAGTAACTAATGTTGTCATTACAAGACCGAACACAATAATTAACATTTTTTGCAACATTTGATACTCCTTTCATTATTTACATTGTTATTTTAGTGTAGCAAATGCTTCTGCCACACGATGAATGTTATGGTGATTTAACCCAGCCACACACATTCTTCCGCTGCCCACCAAATAAACAGCAAAGTTATCTTTTAATTGTGTAACTTGATTTTGGGTAAATCCAGTGTAACTAAACATACCACGTTGTTTAACTAAATAATCAAAATTACGGTCTAACGATTTGTTTTTTAATAATTCAACTAAGGTTGATCGCATTGTCACAATACGATTACGCATTGATGCCACTTCTTTGAACCATAACGCTTTAAGATCATTATTATTTAAAACATAAGACACAAGATGTGCACCATAAGCTGCTGGACTTGAATAATTACGACGAACGGTCGCTTGAAGTTGCCCAAGCACATGACTTGCGACTTGGCTATTATCACATAAAACCGACAAACCACCAACTCGCTCACCATAAAGGGAAAATGTTTTAGAAAAAGAGTTACTGATAAGTCCACACAATCCTACTTCTGCGGCCTTTCGAAGCGCATATGCATCATCGTCAATATTTTCACCAAAGCCTTGATAAGCAATATCCATAAAAGGGATTAAATCTCGATTTTTTAAAACTGCTATGACTTTATCCCATTGATCGTGCGTTAAATCAGCACCTGTTGGGTTATGGCAGCAAGGATGCAGTAAAACAATGCTTTTAGCCGGTAATTGGTCTAAAGATTGAAGCATAGCATCAAATTTTACGCCACAGGTTTTATCATCGAAATAAGGGTATTGATTGACCTTAAAACCTGCCCCACTAAAAATGGCAATATGATTTTCCCAAGTAGGATCACTTACCCAAACCTGAGAATCTGGAAAATAGCGATATAAGAAATCGGCACCAATTTTTAATGCACCCGATCCACCTAGTGTTTGAATAGTTGCAATTCGCTTATCTTTATAAGCGCTGTGATTTTCACCAAAAAGCAAAACTTGAATAGCTTGACAATAAGCAGGCAATCCACTCATCGGTAAATAAAGTTGCGCACCTTGATTATGCTGATAGATATAATCGCGAGCAGCTTTAATACATGATAATTGTGGGACGACACTGTTTTCATCATAATAGTAGCCAATACTTAAATTGGTCTTGTTTTCTCTATTATCATTATTAAATTCTGCGACCAAAGATAAAATTGGATCGCCCGCATACGAATCGATTTTTTCAAACATATTGACTACCTACTAACACAATCAACACTGACTAATAGTTGTAGATTATTACATCAACTTAATTGTCAATCAATCACTAAATAAAAGTTTAACAACAAATAATTAGAGCGATATTTACTGGGTGAATAAAGGCAAAATATTCATTCTTAAACTATAAAAATAGACCAATCTATACGCAATTAGCTCAATCTATTAGTTATAGTTTATTTATCGTAAGCATTAGCACTTTATGGTGCTAACAGAATATGTCACGCCTATTTAACTGCAATCACTTCAATTTCTACTTTTGCATCTTTAGGTATTTTAGCTACTTGTACGCAAGAGCGTGCCGGAAATGCCGCATTGTTCTCAGTAAAAAATGACTCATAAATAGCATTCACTGCGGCAAAATCATTCATATCTGCTAAAAATATAGTTGTCTTGACAATATTATTGATCTGATAACCCGCAGCTGTCACAATTGCTTTAACATTAGCTAAACTTTGTTTGGTTTGTTCCTCAATAGACGTTGCCATTTGACCAGTAACAGGATCGAGTGGAATTTGCCCAGATGCAAATAACATATTACCTAAATCAACCCCTTGAACATATGGACCAATTGCAGCAGGCGCTTTATCGGTACTAATCACTTTTTTTACCATGTTTGATTTTCTCCTTTTTCATCTTGTCTGGTTAATCATTCATCTCAATACATTCATTTATTTTGTCTATTGCCATTTCAACAGTAACCTAATTTACTGTCAAGTTTGTACTCAATTATGATCGTGGGACTTCTGACAAATTTCTGCTATGATAAACATAATTTTTCTATTTATTGAGAGTTAACATGTTTGAGAATTTAACCGACCGTTTATCACAGACATTTCGCAATATCAGTGGGCGTGGGCGTCTGTCTGAAGATAATATTAAAGAAGCACTACGTGATGTGCGCATGGCATTACTTGAGGCCGATGTTGCTTTGCCTGTTGTTCGTGAGTTTATAAATCAAGTTAAACAAAAAGCTGTCGGCTTAGATGTTAGTAAAAGTCTAACACCAGGCCAAGAGTTTATCAAAATAGTCCAAGATGAACTCACTCGTGCCATGGGCGAAGTCAATAGCTCACTGAATTTGGCAACCCAACCCCCAGCTGTGATTTTAATGGCGGGTTTACAAGGTGCAGGTAAAACGACCAGCGTCGCGAAATTAGCGAAGTTTTTAAAAGAAAAACAGAAAAAGAAAGTACTCGTCGTTTCTGCCGATGTCTATCGTCCTGCTGCGATTAAACAATTAGAAACCTTAGCTAAAGCGATTGATGTTGAATTTTTTCCTTCCGATATTAACGAAAAACCAGTCAATATTGTTAATAAAGCAATTAACCATGCTAAATTACAATTCTTTGATGTGCTGATTGTCGATACCGCAGGCCGTTTACATGTCGATAATGACATGATGGACGAAATCAAAGCACTACATCAGGCAATTAATCCAATTGAAACCCTATTTGTGGTTGATGCGATGACGGGTCAAGATGCCGCTAATACAGCTAAAGCTTTTGATGAGGCTCTGCCGTTAACCGGTGTTATTTTAACCAAAGTCGATGGTGACGCACGTGGCGGTGCTGCATTATCAATTCGGCATATTACAGGTAAACCAATTAAATTCTTAGGCATGGGTGAAAAAACTGATGCTTTAGAACCATTTTATCCTGACCGTATTGCCTCTCGAATTTTAGGCATGGGCGATGTGATTTCTCTGATTGAAGAGTTACAAAGCAATGTCGATCGAGAAAAAGCAGAAAAAATTGCTAAAAAACTCAAAAAGGGTGACAAATTCGATTTTAACGACTTCCAAGATCAACTCAAGCAGATGCGTAATATGGGTGGAATGGGCGCCATGTTGGCTAAACTACCGGGTGTTGGTCAATTACCAGACCATATCAAAGCTCAAATGGATGACAAAATTACAATTAAAATGGAAGCCATTATTGGATCGATGACACTAAAAGAACGCGCCAATCCTGAAATTATTAAAGGATCGCGTAAACGTCGTATTGCTAATGGTTCGGGTACACAAGTGCAAGATGTTAACAAACTATTAAAACAGTTTGAAGATATGCAAAAAATGATGAAGAAGATGAAAGGCGGCGGCATGATGAAAATGATGCGCCAAATGAAAGGACTTATGGGCGGGGGAATGGGCTTACCAAGACGCTAATGCGCAATTATTGCAATATATAATTGCGTCTAACCTATTCAATTTTCTAATCTAAACAACACATCGCACCCAATATTAGTTTTGCGATGTGTTTTCTGAGTTAATGACTGGCTTGATCGATTTAATCTTAGCCGGTCGATTCATCGCCAATACGGTTCCTATTGATGAGATAATAATTAACCCAATAGCAAACCATTGATAATGAGTTAATTGCTCATGCAACACTATCAAACCTGAAAATGCTGCAAATACTGGCGATAAACTCATTAGCGTACTAAATGTTTGAGCCGGTAACCTTGGTAGTGCAACCATATCTAAGGCATAAGGTATAGCCGACGCTAATAAAGAAACGACAAAAACTAACGGTAATAAGTCTATCGAAAACATAGCACTGCCACTTTGCCACACACCAATTGGAAATAGCAAAAATGACGCAATAATAGATCCAATTGCAACACTTGATGAACCGTGAATAGCACCTGATTGACGCCCAAAGAGTATATAACATGCCCAACATGCACCGGCGGATAATGCCAACAAAATACCCATCGGATCTAAATCATTGGATGCTTGATGAATCGGTAATAACATCGCTAACCCGACAACCGCAATGGCTAACCAGACAAAATCAGTCAAACGACGGCCAGAAAACATCGCTACCATAATAGGACCGGTTAATTCAATGGCAACAGCAATACCTAACGGAATACGAGCAATAGCATTATAAAAGCTCAAATTCATACAGCCCATTGCAACACCATAGCAAAAAATATATTTGAAAGCTTGTTTGGTGATTGGTTTACGCCAAGGCTTGAAGATAATCGATAACATAACCGATGAAAAAGTCAGTCGCCAAGCGGTCATCCCTTCTGGACCAAGTACAGGGAACAAGTATTTCGCCATAGATGCACTACCTTGAACCGAAATCATCGAAATAAATATTAAAAAAACAGGCCAAGTACGGTTAAACATAAAGTATTACTCTGACAAAATTTGACAATGATTATTCAAATAGTGAATATCAAACAGTTTAAAGAAAACGATGCTGCTCAGCATCAAACACAAACATGCTCAGTCAGCTTAGTTTTCTCTTTTAACAGATAGCAAAGCAAGATCTTGCAGCGCTTTTTTGTAAGGTGAATCAGGTAAAATTGCAATAACATCAAAGGCTTTTTGGGCCTCCTGCTGTGCAGTTTGTAACGTAAATTCGAGAGATCCACAGTCTTGCATAATCTGTAAAATACGATCTAACAAATGTCGCCCATTACCTTGTAAAATAGCTTGACGAATTAATTCAGCATCATCACTGTTGCCAGCATTATGCATAGCATGTAACAACGGTAATGTTGGTTTACCTTCATTAAGATCATCACCTAAATTTTTACCCAATTTTTGATTACTATCAGCACTATAGTCCAATAGGTCATCAATAATTTGAAATGCGGTACCTAAAAATTTACCATACTCTTGCAAGGCTAATTCTTGCTGCTCATTAGCGCCAGCTAATACCGCAGCAGAATGGGAGGTGGCTTCAAATAAACGCGCGGTTTTGCGATAAATAACTTCCAAATATTGCTCTTTAGTAATGTTTGGATCATTACAATTAATTAACTGTTGCACTTCACCTTCAGCAATAACATTTGTTGCCGCTGACATGATAGTCAACACTTTAAACGATTCGGTGCGTACCATCATTTGAAATGATCGCGTATAGATATAATCGCCAACTAATACGCTAGCGGCATTACCAAAAAGTGCATTAGCGGTTGATTTTCCACGTCGTAAATCAGATTCATCAACCACATCGTCATGTAGCAATGTCGCTGTATGAATGAATTCAATAAAAGCAGCAGCAATAATGTGTTTATCGCCCTGATAATTAAGCGCCTTAGCAATTAATAATGCGATAACAGGGCGAATACGTTTGCCGCCGCTGCTAATAATATAATTACCTAATTGATTAATTAAAGCGACATCAGAGCTAAGCTCTGCCTGTATTGCTGCGTTAACTTTTACTAAGTCATCTTTTATAAGATCGAGAATTTGATTCATTGATGGATTATTCATCAGCCTAACCGCTAAAAACAATAGAAATTTATTGACTATTATCTGATAAATCTTTTTGTGCAACAAGTTATTGATATATCATCTTTAAAAAAAAACTACAAATGATAAGCATTTTCATTTAAAATGCCATCCTTAAGTAAAAAATGATAATTGTTATGAAGATTAACTTTGATATTGATATCAATACTGAAAAAGATCCGCAAATTGTTGCTCAGAAAAAGCCGAAAGGTACTTATTTATTTACCTCCCTTTCGGTCGCTTCACACTTATGCTTATTCGCCTTATTATTTAGCTCTGCACTATTTGCCAAAGATATCATTGTTGAAGAAGGAGACAACTCAATCAAAGCTGTGATGGTTGATTTATCACAATTAGCAGCGCCTGAACAATCTTTAGTTGAAGACAAACCTGAAATAAAAGGTGACAATAACAGTGATGTTATCGACAATAAACCTATTGAAGAAACACCAATAGAACCAGTTGTTGAGCCAGAAGTTATTGAAGAAAAAAAACCAGAGCCAGAACCCGTTAAAATACCAGATAAACCAGTTATCACACCTGAAAAAGAGGTGGTAAAGCCACAACCCAAACCAAAGAAAAAACCACAACCGACACAAAAATCATCACAACAACAAGTTAGACAAGAAGTTGCAAGTGAAAATATGGCTAGCACTTCGGTCGCACCTAAAATATCGGATAATCGCCAATATTCGGCAAGCGCTTCTCCAATTAGTCGAAATCAACCAGAATACCCTAGACGAGCACTCGATATGCGTTTAGAAGGATATGTCATTGCTATGTTTGATGTTAATAGCGAAGGGCGTGTTGAAAATATCAGAATTATTGAAGCGCAACCCAATAATATTTTTAACCGATCGGTAATTAATGCCATGAAGACATGGAAATACAAACCTATTGCTGCACAAAATTTAAAAATCAAAATTGTATTTAATCGGGATAAATCAATTAATTTAGACTAATAATCAAACGCTAGACTATATACAATTCATTAACAATAATTAAACTAAAAGCCATAATCTTTTTAAACAATGATTATGGCACTTTTTATCACTCAATAACCGATGCTTTATTGGCCATCAGCTTTTCAATTTCACTAGGCTCTTTAGGTACAGCAGAAGTGAGCACTTCGTTACCCGATGAAGTAATTAAAATATTATCTTCAATACGAATCCCAATCCCTTTATATTGATCAGGTACATCGGCATTTTGGTTAATATATAATCCTGGTTCAACAGTCAACACCATACCTGGTTTTAAAAGATAAAGGCGATCACTTCCTACATCGTGAACATCAATGCCTAACCAATGCCCTAAACCATGCATATAAAATTCAGTATACGCCTTATCAGCGATCAATTTATCCACATCGCCTTGCATAATACCTAATTTTACCAATCCCTCGACCATAATTTTAATCACGGTCTGATTAACTTGGTTAATTGAGTTTCCGGGTTTTAAGAGCTTAATTGCGGCATATTGTGATGCCAGAACAATATCATAAATTTCACGTTGAGCCTGACTAAATTTACCGTTTATAGGGAATGTTCGCGTAATATCACCCGCATAATGCTGATACTCACATCCCGCATCAATGAGTACCAAATCACCCTCTTTCAATGGTGCACTATTATTTTCGTAGTGTAAGATACAGCCATTATTACCGCTTCCAACAATAGTATTATAAGCAGGATATCGGGCACCATGACACGCGAATTCATATAAAATTTCTGCCTCTAAGTGATACTCATACAAGTTTGGCTTACATTTTTGCATAGCCCTTCGGTGAGCTTGAGCACTGATATCACAAGCCTGCCGTAAAATATTTATCTCAAAATCTGATTTAAACATTCGCATTTTATGCACAACAGGCCGCCAATCACTGATTGAAATTGGTTTTAAACCAGTGGATTTACCTTCTTTGATTAAAGCTCGTAATGCTTTTTTAATAATCTTATCCGCGTATTGATACTGCTCATCGGCATAATAAACGATATCTTTTCCCTTCAAGATTTTAGGTAAATTAGCATTAATGCTATCAAAACAATAAGCCTCATCGACCCAAACTGTGTCTAAAGCAAGCGCTTGCCCTAAACGATAACCGGTCCATGTTTCAGCTAAAGGATCTTTTTTTCGATTAAATAAGACATAACGTGCCTGATTATCATGTTGTTTAATTACTACAAAAACCGCTTCTGGCTCATTAAAACAAGTAAAATACCAAAAATCACTATTTTGCCGATAAGGGTAATGCGTATCGTTACTTCGAACAACTTCTGGCGCTGCAAAGAAAAGTGCCACACTATTGGTTGCCATTTTAGCAAGTAATGTTTCACGACGATTACACAGTTCAGTTTTAATATCTGTATCTATCATTTTAATGATCCTAAAAAGAAATGATTATTCCAATTAATGAATAGTCGGTACAATATCTGATTCATTAAATTCATCGTAGCACAACATTGAGGTGATACGGACATACTCTTTAATTTCTTCAAAAGCAAAACCAAGTTCTTGCTGATCCTCATTTTCATCATAACCAAGCTTGACTATTTGACGTAAATCATAAATCGCTTCGCCAACATCACCTTTTAATCGGTTAATCGTTGGTTGAACTAAACCTATTCCCAGTAAAAAATGATTAACCCAACCAACTAATTCATCGATCTGCGAAAACAGATCATGCTCACTAAGTAATAACTCAAACTCAAAATTTTCATTAGAAAATTGCTGTTTGGTTAAATCATAAAGCTTTTTAATTTGTTGCTCTAATGGTTCTGCAATCGCCTCTCCATTATTTAACATATCCTTGACTAATGGACGCCAACTTTCATCATGATTACCACCCGCTAAAATCCCGGATATAAAACCATGTAATTCAGCAGCATTAATCCCAATGTTACATTCGATTAATTGACGATTTAATTCGTCATAGTTAATAGTATCAGTCATTACCCCACCCTGATCTTGTCACGTCAATAAAATGCACCCTGCACTTTCACTAATAATTAGTATATAATTCATACCTAGTTATAAATAATAAACAGGTTACCAAGCTTTATAAAGGAATTATTTTGAACATTGCAAGTTTATTCATCAAATTTCCCCTGCTATTTATCACGTTTGCTTTAACATTAACAGCCTGTAGTTCATGGTCATCAAACAAAGGTGTTATTATTCTCGATCTACGTGATAAAACCCATACCTATGTAAAAAGCCAAGATTTACCAAACCATTATAAATTAGGAACGAGTGAACAAGAACTGCAACGATTTGAAACATTCTGTGAGCAAGAAATTAAAATTTCAAAGCATGATGGTAGCGAAGAGGCCGTTTTTGAAAACATTAAACATGGTGTTCATGGGCAAGTTGAATTCAAAAAGTGTAGTGATAAGATCACTCGAATTTACCAATATTGATAAAATATGACTAATCTTGAGGTATTACTAAAAATAATATTAACTGTTTCAAAGTTATATTAAATCTTACTGGCGTTTCTGGCAGTTTTTATTTATATTGTTCGCGTAAATGATAATATTTTTGGGAGTAAAAATAACTATGTACAAGCAAGATGTCACAATTACTGCATCGAATGGTCTTCATACCCGTCCTGCTGCACAATTTGTCAAAGAAGCAAAAAACTTTAACTCTGAAATTACAGTTACATCCAATGGTAAGAGCGCAAGTGCTAAAAGTTTATTTAAATTACAAACTTTAGGATTAACACAAGGAACAACAATTACAATTTCTGCTGAAGGCGAAGATGAAAAAGAAGCAGTACATCATCTAGTAAAATTAATTCCAGAATTAGAATAATAACTCCCAATTAGCTATGAACAGTTTTAAAATTGAATAAGGATTAAATGTTATGGTATCAGGTATACTTGTTTCTCCCGGTATCGCTTTTGCAAAAGCGTTATTATTAAAAGAAGAGCCTATTGTTATTAATAATAAACAAATTCTTGATAACAAAATCGATGCAGAAATTGAACGTTTTAAAGAAGCTCGTCAAAAGTCTAGCGAGCAACTTAACGCTATCATGGAACGAGCTAAATCAACATTAGGTGAAGATAAAGCGGCTATCTTTGAAGGTCATATTATGCTTCTTGAAGATGAAGATCTTGAACAAGAAGTTATTTCACGAATCGAAAGTAAACACTCAAGCGCCGATGCGGCAGTACAATCTGTATTTGAAGCACAAGCAAAAGAGCTTGAAAATTTAGACGATGAATATCTAAAAGAACGTGCAGCAGACATTCGTGATATTGGTAAACGATTACTAAAAAATATTTTAGGCATCGAAATTGTCGATTTAAGTGCAATAAGCCAACCTTGTATTTTAGTTGCAACGGATCTTACACCCTCTGAAACCGCTCAATTAAATTTAGAAATGGTGTTAGGCTTCATCACTGATGCAGGTGGACGCACTTCACACACATCAATCATGGCTCGTTCATTAGAAATTCCAGCAATCGTGGGGACATCTAATGCAACACAAGAAATCAAACAAGGTGATTTTGTAATTTTAGATGCCATCAACAATGCAATTTACATCAATCCGGATCATTCAACTCAAGAAAAGCTAAAACAAGTTCAAGCAAAATATCTTGCCGACAAAGAAGAACTCGCTAAATTGAAAGATTTACCAGCTGTTACCCTTGATGGGCATCAAGTGGAAATTTGTGGCAATATTGGTACCGTACGCGATATCGCTGGTGCAGAACGTAATGGTTATGAAGGTGTTGGTCTTTATCGTACTGAATTTTTATTCATGGATCGTGAAAGTTATCCTGATGAAGAAGAACAATTTAAAGCGTATAAAGAAGTAGCACAAGCCACTAATGGTTTATCTGTCATCGTCCGTACTATGGATATTGGTGGTGATAAAGATGTTCCTTATATGCATCTTCCAAAAGAAGAGAATCCATTCCTAGGCTGGCGAGCGATTCGTATTTGCTTAGATAGAAAAGAAATACTTCATGCTCAGTTGCGCGCTATTTTACGTGCATCAGCATTTGGTAAACTCCGCATTATGTTCCCAATGATTATTTCTGTTGAAGAAATTCGTTTATTAAAATCAGAAATCAATATTCTAAAAGAACAATTAAATGCAGAAGGTAAAGCATTCGATAAAAATATCGAAATTGGTGTCATGATTGAAACGCCAGCTGCTGCGGTAATTGCACATCATTTAGCGAAAGAAGTTGATTTCTTTAGTATTGGTACTAATGATCTAACACAATATACATTAGCCGTTGATCGTGGTAATGAGCTTATTTCACACCTTTATAATCCACTTTCACCATCGGTATTAACTTTAATTAAGAAAGTTATCGATGCGTCTCACCAAGAAGGTAAATGGACAGGTATGTGTGGTGAGCTTGCTGGTGATGAAAGAGCCACTATCTTATTACTTGGTATGGGGCTTGATGAATTCAGTATGAGTGCGGTATCTATTCCGAAAATTAAAAAATTAATTCGTAATACTAATTACCAAGAAGCGAAAAAATTTGCAGATACAGCATTAGAAAAAGCAACAGCTAAAGAAATTCTTGATTTAATACAAACTTATACCGCTGAAAAGCAAATTTGTTAGGAGACAACGATGGGACTGTTCGATAAAATAAAGCAATTTGTGTCCGATGATAGTAAAAATAGCATCGAAATTATTGCGCCACTAAGTGGTGAAATTGTCAAAATCGAAGATGTACCTGATGTGGTTTTTGCTGAAAAAATTGTCGGTGATGGTGTTGCAATCAAACCTTCTGGGAATAAAATTGTTGCGCCATTAAGTGGTAAAATTGGCAAAATCTTCGAGACCAATCATGCTTTCGCCATCGAATCAGACGAAGGTATTGAGCTTTTTGTGCATTTTGGTATTGATACAGTAGAACTTAAAGGTGAAGGTTTTACACGTATAGCCGAAGAAGGTCAGCAAGTTAAAGTAGGTGATACAATTATAGAGATTGATTTACCATTACTGGAAAGTAAAGCAAAATCAGTCTTAACGCCAGTTGTCATTTCCAACATGGAAACCATTGCCGAACTAACTAAATTATCGGGCACTGTCGAAGCAGGAAAAACACCAATAATGCGAGTTAAGAAGTAATTACTTATCTTGTTAGCTATAAAAAAAACCTTCAGTCCAAAAACTGAAGGTTTTTTATTGATTCAACTATATTGAATCAATAAAATCAGATTAACGCCACTTTTTATACTGATTAATTAAGTTATTGGTTGATTGGTCGTGAGAACTTACCGGCTTATCATCAGCCAATTCAGGTAAAATTCGACCCGCTAACTGCTTGCCAAGTTCAACGCCCCATTGATCAAAACTAAATATATTAAGGATAACACCTTGTGTGAAGATTTTATGTTCATACATCGCAACTAATGCACCGAGAGTATAAGGCGTAATTTTTTTCACTAAAATTGAATTAGTCGGTTTGTTACCTTCAAATACTTTAAATGGCACAACGGATTTAACTTCATCTAAACGTTTACCTGCTGCAATAAACTCTTGTTCAACTTGCTGCGCTGTTTTACCAAAAGCCAATGCTTCTGTTTGAGCAAAAAAGTTAGATAACAATTTTGGATGATGGTCCCCAACCGGATTATGGCTGATAGCTGGTGCGATAAAATCACAAGGGATGAGCTTAGTACCTTGATGAATGAGTTGATAAAACGCATGTTGCCCATTGGTTCCTGGTTCGCCCCAAATGATTGGACCAGTCGTATACGTGGTTTTATTACCATTACGATCAACACTTTTACCATTTGACTCCATATTTCCTTGTTGAAAATAAGCAGCAAAGCGATGCATATATTGATCATAAGGTAAAATAGCTTCGGTTTCAGCACCACAAAAGTTATTGTACCAAAGCCCTATTAACGCGAGTAATGCAGGAATATTTTTATCAATTGGCGCACTTTGGAAATGTTTATCCATAGCATGACCGCCAGCTAAAAATTGTTTGAAATTATCAAATCCAATAGATAAAACAATCGATAACCCGATTGCTGACCACGATGAGTATCGCCCACCGACCCAGTCCCAAAATTCAAACATATTTGCCGTATCAATGCCGAATTTTTCAACTTCTTTGGCGTTAGTTGATAACGCGACAAAATGTAATGCAACCGCTTTATCATCTTTTGCAGCATCAAGTAACCATTTACGTGCAGTTTGCGCGTTGGTCATGGTCTCTTGGGTAGTAAACGTTTTAGATGCAACTAAAAATAAGGTTGTTTCAGGATTTAATCCTTTGAGCGCTTCAACAATATGCGTACCGTCAACATTCGATACAAAATGCATGGTTAAATGATTTTTATAAGGGCGTAAAGCTTCTGTAATCATATGTGGACCAAGATCCGAACCACCAATACCAATATTGACAACATCGGTAATTGCTTTACCGGTATAACCTTTCCACTCACCGCTAATCACTTTTTTACTGAATGACGCCATTTTTGCCAGTACGGCATTAACGTCATCCATGACATTTTTTCCATCGACATAGATCGGGTTATTTTCTACATTACGCAATGCTACATGTAAAACAGCACGGTTTTCAGTACGGTTAATTTTTTCACCACTATACATCGCTTTAATTGCGCTATTTAAATCACATTCTTGCGCCAATTTGTAGAGAATGTCCAATGTCTCTTGTGTCACACGATTTTTTGATAAATCGACCAAAAATTCATCTTCGAATGGAATACTGAGTTTTTCAACACGATTAGGTTCATCTTTTAAGATCTGTGCAATAGTTTTATTATGGTGTTTTTGGTAGCTTGTTTGCAGTGACTTCCAAGCGGAAGTAGTAGTTGGATCAATTGACTTTAACATAATAAATTCCTTAAATAATATAGCATTACTAACCATAATATAACTATGACTAACATGATGCAAGATAAGGATCTTTTATCTTTTATTTTTAAATTAATCACGCTAAAAATTTATAAAAAGCGCTATCTAATGGTCCTTTCAAACAATTTTTTTAATCTTCCTTCTGCAACATTGTCATCTGACTTGGCTTACCAAATATTCAGTTTTTGGGTTGCGAAGTTCGGGAAGTTCTTGTACTGAGTTTGACAGCGTTCTTAATGGGGATCAAATACCACAAAATCGGTGACACCACCGGCTACCTATCATCCCTTTGCCCCATGCGCCGACTTTTTGCAGTATTTTACTAAACTTACTTGCCTTCACTATAGGTATATACAAGATAACAAATTGACTCATGCCATTAGTTAACGCGCCAGCGATGAAACCTAAGTGAGGTGTATGGAAATTTAGCGTTTCACCAATCGATTTATCATGGATAATTTCTGCATAGACCCGAGGTAAAAAAACGGAAATACCCAATTAATTAAGGTGCTATCCCATAAAAATCAAAGTTGTTTTCTACCCATCTCGTATTCCGTCCAATGACAGAAAAATTCAATTTATAAAATAGACATCAAACGACATTACATAGATAGTGAATGATTAACACCAAACCAGTTAATTTATTACTATTTCTTTAAATGAAGACATGATTTATTTTCACTTAATCATCAATAGTTAAATTACGTGTGGTTAAATCATATGGTGTTAATTGATAAACGTAATAGTTCAGCCAATTACTAAATAATAAATAAGCATGGCTACGCCATGTCGCTTTAGGGGCTAACTCAGGATTATTGTCAGGAAAATAGTTATAAGGTATTTGTGGATTAATACCGGCTTTTAAATCACGAAAATATTCATTAGCTAACGTGAAAGAATCATATTCCGGATGGCCAGTCACAAACGCCATACGTTTATCGGCTGTTGCCATTAAATATGGTCCGGTTATCTCAGATTCTGCCAAAATGGTTAAATCAGTGTAATGTTTAATTTTATCAACAGGAAAATCAGCATAACGCGAATGAGGGGCTAAGAAAGTATCGTCAAAACCGCGTGTTAAAATGGCATTAGGCTGAGCGATTTGGTGCTGATAAACCCCAGATAGTTTTTGGGTGCGTGTAAATTTTGGCAAATCATATAAAACATTTAACGCTGCTTGTACCGCCCAACAAACAAATAAGGTGGAAGTCACATGATCTTTCGCCCATTTGATAATTTCAGTCAATTTAGGCCAATAAACAACATCTGAAAATGCAACTTTGCCTAATGGCGCACCGGTAATAATAAGCCCATCAAAATTCTGATCTTTTATATTATCAAAATCACAATAAAAACTATTTAAATGCTCAGCCGGTGTATTTTTTGATTCGCGTTGATCAATACGTAATAGCTGGATATTAACTTGTAAAGATGAGTTGGAAAGTAAGCGTAAAAATTGATTTTCAGTCTCGATTTTTTTAGGCATTAAATTAAGAAAAAGAAGCTTGAGTGGACGAATTTCTTGAGTATTGGCCCGAGATGAAGTCATAACAAATACATTTTCATTACGTAATACATCAACCGCAGGTAATGAGTCAGGAATACAAATTGGCATAACAAAAGCTCCTAAAAACAATGAGTTATTTTTAAACACCTAAAATAGACGTCTAGAAATCCATATAGCTAAATATAGAGTGTTTTATATTATTTGTCGAGATTTTTATTTAATCAATTAGCTAACATAATTCACAAAAAATCATGAGAATAGTTAACCGTTATTATAGGATAGATGAAAGCTTATCGAGCTAAAGATGATATAAGAAAAATCAATACACGTTAAAAAGCTCGGGTATCAGTTCGCCAGCTATCTGCGGTTAACGCTTCACCAAAATAACTATTAATTAATTTTTGGGTAATATCGCTTAACGGCGATGCTAACACTTCTGCTGTGTTACCATACTCAACAACATCCCCATTATGCATAACTAAAATTTCATCACTAATATGCTTCATCATACCAATATCTTGTGTGACATAAACATAAGAAATATTATGCTCGGCTTGTAGTGATAACATTAAGTTAACAATTTGAGAACGCATTGAAATATCTAACGCCGCCAAAGCTTCATCAAGAATAATGACTTTAGGTTTTAATATTAATGCCCTAGCTAATGCGACTCGCTGTTTTTGCCCCGCCGCCATAACCGAAGGATAATAAGCAGCATGCTCAGGTAATAACCCAACTTGTTTTAATACATCACTAATTAATCTTTCACGCTCATAAGCATTATATTTAGTATTATGTTTTAAAGGTATTTCTAACAATTGACCAATGCGTAATCTTGGATCAAACGAACTTTCAACATGTTGAAATATCATGCGAATAAGTTGACAGCGATAATGATAATCGCCATATTCAACCTTATTACCGTCAAGCCAAATATCGCCACTATCTGGTTTTATCATACCAACCAACATTTTAGCCAACGTCGATTTTCCCGATCCATTTTGCCCAATAATGGCTAACGTTTTTCCTTCATTTAACGAAAAAGATACCGGATTAACAGCATTAATTAGCAGCGTACCCAACAAGCCTTTAGGTATTTTAAAACGCTTCGATAAATTACGCACTTTCAGTATTGGATTCATGATCTGTTCCTATTTTATATAACTACTCATCCATATTTAACGGAAAATGACAAGCAACAGAATGATCTTTTATCGAGATAAGGTCAGGTGCTTGAATACATTTTTTTTGAGCATAAGGACATCGTGGACCTAAACGACAACCGATAGGTAAGTGTTCGAGTGATGGAATTACACCCGGAAGTGTATTTAATGGGCTTTTGTGTGGCATAGCTTTACCAAAATCAGGAATAGCATAAATTAAAGCTTGAGTATAAGGATGATAAGGCGATTTAATTAAATCTTCGCTGTCAGCAATTTCAACCGTTTGCCCACAATAAAGGACATTGATCCGGTCGGTCCATCTGGTGACCATCTGTAAATCATGACTAATAAGTAAAATCGTCGTACCAATATTTTGATTCATACTGGCAAGTAATCTAAATATCTGCGCTTCTGTGGTTGCTTCCATAGCATTAGTTGGTTCATCCGCAATTAATAGTTTAGGTTGATTGGCTAACGCAATAGCAATCATGACTTTTTGACACTCACCTTCTGTTAATTCAAACGGGTAAGATTTTAATATCTCTTTATGGTGTTTAATCCCTACTCGGTGCAGTAATTCAACTGCACGATTTTTGCGCCAAAATAGCCGCTGCCACCAATGTCCTTTAAACGTTCGCCTTGGAATTGCATCAACTAATTGCTGGCCAATTTTCATAGACGGATCTAAACAAGATTGTGGTTCTTGAAATATCATCGAAATATGTGCGCTAATGACCTTGCGACGTTGCTTTGTCGTTAGTTTAAGTAAATCAATATCATTAAAATAAAAACGATCGGCTGAAATCTTCCAATTATGATTCGTCACACCCAAAATAGCTTTAGCAATCAGACTTTTACCTGAACCCGATTCACCCACTAATCCACGAATTTCACCTTCTGATAATTTCAAATTAACACGATCTATCGCGCGTAATAGTCCATCTGGGGTGATAAATTCAATGGTTAAATTGCGAATATCTAACAAAGCCATAATTAATGTCCTGCTCGACGGCCATATAAACCAAAATTGAATAGATAAACAAACGTAATTGTCGCAGACACCGCTAAACCTGGAGCTAGAAATGCTAAATAATTACTATCAATAATATCTTTCATTTTAAACATCATCATACCTAAATCTGGTCGTGAAAGATCGTTGGCAAAGCCTAAAAAAGTGATAGTCGTTATGGCTAAAATAATTGAACCAAATAGCGAGACAATTTCAGTCAAATATACAGGTAAAATATTAGGTAAAATATAATGATTTAAAATTGAAAATGGCGATAAGCCATCAAGACGATATGCCGTGATATAAGTTTTATTCCATTCATTAATCGCCCGTTGATGAATATTATAAATAAAACGTGGCGTATAGGATAAGCCAACGACAAATAACATATTGGTGATATCATCTTCCCATAATAAGCTAATGACAATCACACCTAATAGTGGTGGAACTACCATACAAAATCGAAAAATAAATATGACAAATGGGCGTATAAACGAAACAAAAAACATAAGGTAATTAATTAAACCACCAATTACTACCACATAAAATACCGCTTTTAGTGTCATTGATATTGTGGAACGATATCCAATAAGCAGATAATCAAAAATATCTTGCCCATTAGCATTGGTACCTAAAATATGATTCAAATCCCCATTTGCCCACCAAGCTGGCGGTAATAATGTTGGATAAATAGGATTTAAATTGGCATGAAAAAACCACTTCGTTGATAACGCCACAAAAGCGATAGCTAATATGCCATAAAATCCGACAATAGAATAAAGATTACTATGCAATCGATTAAAGCATAATTTTATGTTTTTAAATAATTGTGCAACCTTAGACATAGTGTTCCTTATGGCGCAAAGGATAGATAGCAATTGCCGTAATATCGCCTAATAAGGTGAGTAGGCTTATTACAGTACCACAAGCAAGAATCGCAATAGAAATAATAAAATAATTATGGTGATGATAAGCAATCATCACCCATTGCCCTAATCCCACTCGATTGAATAGAATTTCAATCACCATCGTTGAAAATAATAGTGTTGTTGTATTGTAAGTCAATTGTGGAATTGTCGCAGGAATGGAATTAGGTAACAAATGGCGACGTAAAATTTTAAAAGGTGATCGCTCCCGAATAATCGCCATTTTAATATAATTTTGTCGTGAAGTACTTTTAACATTTTGACTGACTAACTGAATCGTCATAATGCTCGGTTGAATGGCTAAAATAATGATAGGCAATAACAAATGATGCAACTGATCAAGCAGAGCGGGTAATTTGACTTTTTTAGATGAAATTAATATATCCAACAAAGAGGTACCAGTAATAGATGGTGATACATTAAAATTCATTGATACCGACCAAGTAGGCGATAACAAGTACATAATAATGATAACCAGCATAACGATTGGGCAAGAATATAGCAATAAACTCACTAAACGAATGGCGGTATTTAACCAGTTAATATTGCTTAAACCCAAAAAGATACCTAAAGGTAATCCAACAAACAAAGCGACCAATAAAGCCAAAATACAAAGTTCAAATGTTGCCAACAGTGTATGAAAAAACGGCACAGTTTCACCTGTTATCAATTTAAACTGCCCTTGAAGCAATTGCTTAAAAAAAGCACTGTAGGCATCAACAAAACTTAGACTATTGAAATTAAACATTGAATTAGGCGCAAAATAGACTAAACAGAAGCTAATCTGAGCCAATACGCAGATAATAAATAAAAACGTCACTATTTTTTTGAAAATATAGATAATCATTGTTTATCTTTATCGCTAGTATAAATAAAACACGGTAGTAGCTATTACCGTGTTTTATTTAGTTGATTGATTAATCAGGTATAACCGGTTTACTTGCTGCGGCATAAGCATGATCTTGCGCACTTAAACCGCCAGCATTACCTTTTCCTTGATATTGATAATCCGCTTCTTGACGTGATTTTATACCCGTTTCCGATATCACATAATCAGGTGCAGGGGCTTTTGTCATCACTGACGAAGAGTAGCCGGTTGAATGCGTAATTGTATTATCCAATTTACTCTCATTGGTATTTTGTTCGATATCATTAAAATCAAACTGCAAATTACCTTCAGGTTGATTCGATACTGACACCGTATCATTAACCACTGCACCATCACTTGCTACTTGATCTTCTTTAATAATAATCGGCAATAATAATGAAGGTATCACTGCCACAGCAGTATTAGGTTCATCCTGAGTCAATTGACTATAATCAATCGATACGCGTCCTAAAGCTAATTCTAATGATGCCGCAGCAAATGGCAACGGCATTGGTGACTGCTTAAGTTCAGTATTTTTAACTCGTCGCTTATTACGTTGACCGTTCATACGTAAATGCCTTGATGTACGTCGTTGGCGTTTAGGTTGTACATCAGCAATAACATTATTATCCGTTGGTTCAGCGGCAATAACTGGCAACAATAAAGTTGGAATAATGACTCTTTCATTTGTTGTTCCGCTTTCAATTTGATGTTGAGTAATTGTCTCAACATTTTTCACGCGAACGCTTTTGGTTAATGTGCGCTGTTGTCGTCTTGGTTTAACCTCTTTTGGCTTACTTGGTGCTGTTTCGTTCGCCACTTTATCTGCTTTCGTTGCATTAACAGTAGTTGCCGAATTTGCATGACTATTTTGTTTACTTCGACGATGATTAGTTTTATTACTCACTTCTTTTACTACAGCTTCAGAAGAAGATGGCGTTGTCACTAACTCATTATTGGCGTTATTGACGGTATTATTTTGACGATTATTACGTTGACGCCTGTTATTTGAACGCTGATTATCGCGTCGTTTGGCCGGTTGAGGTTTGACTTCTGGCTGTGGTTTTTCTTTTTCACCTGCAAATAATTGGCGTATCTTACCGAATAACCCACCGAAAAAGCTTCCTGAATTTTCAGCTTTTTTAGTTTCAACCTTAACTTTTGTAATGGTACTAGCTTCGACTTTAGGACCTGATAAGACCGCTTGTTCAACAACCACTTCCGTTGCCTGATCTTCTTCCTCTTCTTCAAGTTCACGGATCAATTTAGGCAGATTATAACTTAGTACATCAGTCTCTTCACCACTTCGTTTACGAATCACTTTATAAAGTGGCGTTTCCATCTCTTCATCACCTGCTATGACAATTTTCACATCTGGGTGCATTCTTTCAATATTAGTGATGGCGCGACGTTTTTCATTAAGTAAATAACTGGCAATAGGAACGGGAACAATTACATCAATCTGAACAGTATTATCCTTCATTGCCTCTTCTTGGATTAATCGCAAGATAGAAAGTGATAATGAATTATTATCACGAACCGTACCCGTCCCTTGACAGCGAGGACAAATATGATGCGTGGCTTCTCGTAATGAAGGACTTAAACGT
The DNA here is from genome assembly GCF_026536145.1 of Gilliamella sp. B3464. Taxonomy (NCBI): domain Bacteria; kingdom Pseudomonadati; phylum Pseudomonadota; class Gammaproteobacteria; order Orbales; family Orbaceae; genus Gilliamella; species Gilliamella sp. B3464. The sequence continues at coordinate 76,486 of NZ_JAFNOQ010000008.1, forward strand.
TGACGTGACATTTCAAGTAAACCAAAGCGCGAAATACGAGTGGTTTGAATCCTTGCACGGTCAGTTTTCATCGCTTCTTTTAAACGATTTTCAACTTCGCGTTGGTTACGAATTGGGGTCATATCAATAAAATCGATAACAATTAACCCACCTAAATCGCGCAAACGTAACTGACGGGCGATTTCCTCTGCGGCTTCAAGGTTAGTATTAAACGCGGTTTCTTCAATATCACTACCACGGATTGATTTGGCTGAGTTAATATCTATCGCGGTTAAAGCTTCGGTTGCATCAATAACAATCGAACCACCAGAAGGTAAGCGAACTTCTCGCTGGAATGCTGATTCAATTTGTCCTTCGATTTGGAAATGATTAAATAACGGCACATCACCATCATAAAGTTTTAATCGGCTAACATATTCTACTCGCCCTAAATCAACAAGCCGTTTTTTAGCAATTTCAAGCACTTTAGGGTTATCAATTAAGATATCGCCCACATCATCACGCAAATAATCACGAAATGCCCGAGTAATAATATCACTTTCTTTATGAATTAGGCTCGGCGCTGGATGATTTTTCGATTCGTTTTGGATCGCTGTCCAATAGTTAACTAATGCATCTAAATCTTGCTGTAACTCTTCTTGGCTTTTACCTACACCAGCAGTTCTAGCAATAACGCCCATACCTTTAGGTTTTTCAATCGCATCAATAATCCGTTTTAAATCGGCTCGCTCTTCACCCTCTATTCGTCGTGAAACCCCACCTGCACGAGGATCGTTTGGCATTAAAACTAAATAACTTCCCGCTAAACTAATGTAAGTGGTAAGCGCTGCACCTTTTTTGCCACGAATTTCTTTTTCGATTTGAATTAAAACTTCTTGGCCTTCTTGTAAATTTTTAATACTTCGACGACCAGTCACATTAGAGGGGAAATAGCTATCAGCAATCTCTTTTAGGGGTAAAAATCCATCACGTTCACCACCATAAGAAACAAAAGCCGCTTCCAAACTTGGATTAATTTTAGTAATTTTGCCTTTATAAATATTGGCCTTTTTTTGCTCATGCCCAAGACTTTCGATATCTAAATCATATAAGCGTTGGCCATCAACAAGAGCAACACGCAGCTCTTCTTGCTGGGTTGCGTTGATTAGCATTCTTTTCATTATTCTACACTCTTAATTAATCTTAATTAATTGTAGGTAGAACCTTACTATTAATAAGTGCTTATTTTCACAATGATCATTAATGGTACTTAACTAAATATTTTGATACGGTATTCATTATTTTAGTTGTGTTATTTTTGTTATTATTTTATGTGAATCCAATATCTGTTACACAATATCTATACAAAATTTTAGGCATCATTAGAATTCAAAAATCTTGCATACTTTTTGAACTATTCCTAAACATATAATTCATCGATATTATTACTTTGGTTAATTTGCAAACCGCAGTGAGGTTATCGACCTTGGCTAACAAACTAAATCTTTATGTGATTGTTTAAAATAAACATATTATTTAATTATAATGATTCTACTTACGCTATTTTATTTTTGATAAATTGTAATGTCTAACGCCATTGCTGCATTACAAGGATAAAAAATCCTGTCTTATTATTAACGTTTCAGCAAAGGATAGCAAGTAAATTAAACTTCAAATTTTATAGATAGTTAGCAAGTTATTTTAAATGCCTTATAAATACTGTTGAGTCAATAGTCAAAAACTAAGCTTATTCCCAATATACTTTATACTAAAACATCATAATAACCTGAAATATTTTTACAGTTTTTTTATTCTGTGATTGATAACACAAAATCGAGAATCAAAGCTCACTCGCTTAGTGCATATCTAAATCGATTGAGTATAATGACTGTCAAACAATGGTTAAAGAGAACACCTTACTTTATGAATAATTGTGAAAAAAATGCATTAGTCGAATTTACTTCACGTTGGATACATCAATTTGATGGCGCGCCGCACAATGACGAACTCCACGCTCTGCCCTCTCCTTGTATCATAAAAACCCAAAATTTATCGGTTTATTGGCAACCTTTTTTATTACAGCCACCGAAAAATCTAATGATTATTGAACAAGTCGTTGGTCTTAAATTACACCCAAGTGCTCATCTTTTTTATGGTAGCCAATATGCTGGCAATATGAGTGCAATCTTTGACAATATTGAATTACTCTTAATACAAGCTTGGAATGATGATGATTTTTCGAATCTGGAACAAAATTTAATTGCGCATCTAACCCAACAAAAAAAATTAAAAAGGATCCCCACTATTTTTATTGCGTCAACCAATGACAGTACCGAAATTATTGCAATAAATAATTTAACAGGGGAAGTCGTCAAAGAGGATTTGATTAGTGGAGAATTGACAACGTTAAGTCAGGATTTAACCGCTTTTTTAAATAAATTAATTGTTACTTGTTAAACAATAATTGTATACCAATAACGCATTAATTATATAGATAATAAACAAAATTAACTATTATCGAAATTGTATCTTACAAAATAATGTGTATATAATGCATTGAAAGTCATTAGATCAGATAGGTGAATTATGTTTGAAAATTTAACAGCAGCTCCCGCCGATCCCATTTTAGGATTAGCAGATCTTTATAATAAAGATGAACGCACTAACAAAATTAATCTTAGCGTTGGTGTTTACAAAGATGAAACAACTAAAACACCTATTTTAGAAAGTGTAAAAAAAGCAGAACACTTTTTATTAACTGATGAAACGACCAAAAGTTATTTACCTATTGATGGTGTCAATGCTTTTAACGTAGCAACTCAAAAACTTCTGTTTGGTCGTGAAAATGAACGTGCAAGAACCGCGCAAGCGCCGGGTGGAACGGGTGCATTACGAATTATGGCCGACTTTTTAGCACGCCGAACTAAAGTAAAACGAGTTTGGGTCAGTAATCCATCTTGGCCAAATCATCGCAGTGTATTCCAAACAGCAGGGCTTGAAGTGCGTGAATATCATTACTATGACCCACAAAACCATGAACTTAATTTTGATGCAATGATGAGTGATTTAAGTCTAGTTGCAGCTGGTGAAGCTGTGCTATTTCATGGTTGTTGCCATAATCCGACAGGCATTGATCCGACCACAGAACAATGGCAAGCCATTGCCGATTTAGCCTTAAAAAATGGTTGGTTACCGCTTTTTGATCTGGCTTATCAAGGTTTTGGTCAAGGCATTGAAGAAGATGTTTACGGATTAAAGTTGTTTGTCGAAAGTCAACCAGAACTACTGATTGCTAGTTCTTATTCAAAAAACTTTGGCCTGTATAACGAACGCGTTGGCGCATTTACCTTAATTGCTGCCGATAGTGAAATTGCCGATCGCGCTTTTAGCCAAGTTAAAACCATTATTCGAGCAAATTACTCAAATCCACCTGCGCATGGTGCAAAAATCGTTTCTTATATTTTAAACAATGATGAATTAAAAGAAGAATGGATAGATGAATTAACCAATATGCGACAACGTATTCACCGTATGCGTCAATTATTTGTCAAAACCTTACAAGAAAAAGGCGCTAACCAAGATTTTAGTTTCATCGCTAAACAAAATGGTATGTTCTCATTTAGCGGTTTAAGTGAAGAACAAGTACTAAAATTGCGTAACGATTATGGCATTTATATTGTCAATTCAGGACGAATTAACGTTGCAGGCATGACGTTAGATAACATGTCAAGACTGTGTGAATCAATTGTAGAGGTTTTATAAAATCTATTTTGATATAAAATTGGGGTGAATTAATTCAATCTTTCATAAGATAAAATTAGTATCACCTACCGATTTTTTAGCAACTGCACCATATTACTGAAAATATAGCGGCTTGATAGCACTATTTTCTGACCTTTTAAGGCATTGTATAACATCCATCCATAATTATCGTGCCATTATTCACAATATTGCTTCTTAAAATATCTTCTCCACTACAACACATAACACGATATTCCTTTTAGTTATAACAATAGACAAACTGATTATTAGACGATGATCGAATTATTATGAATAATTATTAAACAGAGTAGAGAATAATTATTGAGGGTGATTTAGTGGCATCACACGTTATAGATTTTTTGATTTTAGGTAATAATTTTGGCACGAGTGAAATGCGCGCCATTTGGTCAGAACAACATCGTTTAGAAAAACAAGTACAAGTTGAAGTCGCCCTGGCGCAAGCACAAGGTGAACTGGGTGTGATACCTCGCGAGGTTGCTGATGCAATTATTGAAAAAGCCGATGCTTCTCAACTATCTATTGAACAAATAGCCGATGAAGCCGCTAAAGCCAAACACTCCTTAATGTCAACTATCAATGCACTGCAAAAACAAGTCGGCGAAGCAGGTCAATTTATTCATTATGGCGCAACGACCCAAGATATTGTTGATACGGCGACAGTTTTACAACTAAAACAATCATTTGCAATAATTGAGCGTGATACCAAACTGATCGCGAATGAACTCAAACGGTTAGCCAAACAATATCAATATTTACCGATGGTTGGGCGTACTCATGGTATGCAAGCACTTCCAACAACGTTTGGCTTTAAGCTTGCAGTTTGGTTAGATGAGTTTGTTCGCCACTTACAACGGTTAAATGAAATTAAACAACGAGTACTGGTCGGTAATATCAGTGGCGCAATTTGTACCTATGCATCAATGGGTGAGCTAGGGCCGAAAATTGAACAGCAGGCATTAACCTTACTCGGTCTTAATACTCCGAATATTGGCTGGCAAGCCGCGCGTGATCGGTTTTCAGAATACGCATCAGTCATCGCCTTAATCAGCGGCACACTCGGTAAAATTGGTAATGAATTTTATAATTTAATGCGTACTGAAATTAATGAGGTAGAAGAGCCTTTTTCAGACGGAAAAATTGGCTCAACGACCATGCCACATAAACGCAATCCAGCAGCACTAGAAGGTCTTGCCAGCTTAACGGCGCCATTATTAAAAAGTGTGGCGCTAATTCATGAATCGATGAAAGTTGAACATGAACGTGACGCCATGAGCTGGCGAGCTGAGTGGATCGCCCTGCCTGAAATTAACCTTTATATTTCTGCACAATTACAAACAGCATTAGCTGTTTTGAAAGGTTTAAAAGTCAATGCCGAACAAATGCTCACCAATTTGTCATTACAAAATGGCTTATTACTGTCAGAGAAGGTCATGTTTGAAATCGGTAAACGGTTAGGTAAACAGACAGCACATCATTTAGTTTATCAAAATGCAATGAAGGCTTTTGAACAGCATCGCCCCTTTAAAGCGGTATTATTAGAAGATCCCAACTTGAACCAAGAATTTACCGATACTGAGCTTGAAAACTGGTTAAATCCAATTAATTACTTAGGATCAGCATCCGAAAAAGTCCAGCAAGTGATTGATTATGCGGATAAAAGCGGAGTGTTAATATGATTTTTCGCTTGATGACTTATGATGATATTCCTGCTTATCAAACGTTATTACACAATGCCTATCAGGCAGTCAGTCAATTAGGCATTCATTTTGCCGCTGCGACTGTTGACCGATTTACCATTGCCAATCACATTGAATCGAATGCGGTGTATGTTACTGAAAAAGATAGCGAATTAGTATCAACGTTGAGTATTCGCTTTCCTTGGGGTAATAATCCTGGACCTTATGGCTTACCCCATTTAGGCTGGTTTGCAACCAATCCCCAATATAAAGGTCAAGGCTATGGCAATGCATTATGGGACTGGGTAGAAAATCAAATTTTAATCAATCAATTAAAATTACCTGCGGTTACATTAGGTACTGCACAAAATCATCCTTGGTTAGCACAAATTTATATCAATAAAGGTTATCGTCCGATTGGTCAAGCTGACTTAACACCAGATCACACTACACTTTATTTTGAAAAAATACTTAATCATAAAAATTATACTCAATGGAAATCAAGGAGTAATTAACGATGAGAACAATAAAAACGATAGTATCGGCCGTATTATTTGCAAGCTTGACGTTACTAGTTGGTTGTGATGATAAAGCGACCAATCAAGCAACAGAACAAAAGGTCATTAAAGTTGGCTCGACAGGACAAAGCTATCCAAATGGCTTCAAACAAGACGGCAAGTTAATTGGTTTTGATGTGGAAGTGACACAAGCGATTGCTAACGAGTTAGGCTATCAAGTTGAATGGGTCATTGCTGAATTCGGTGGCTTAATGGGGCAGTTCGATTCAGGGCGATTAGATACCATTGCCAATGCTGTTGCAATAACGCCGGCCCGTCAAGCCAAATACGATTTTTCCAATGCTTACAGCTTTTATGGTAGCCAAATAGTTACACATAAAGATAATCAAACCATTAATACTCTTTCTGATTTTAAGGGTAAAACTATTGCTGGCGTGCTGGGTTCAAATCACATTAACAATTTGAAAAAAGCATTCCCAAATAATGAAGTCACAATTAAAACTTACGAAACAAGAGACGGCGCAATGTATGACACTGAATATCAGCGTGTTGACGGTTATGTAAATTCTAAACCAATTTTACTTGCTGAAATTAAACGAAAAAATTTACCGTTTAAATTAGTCGGTGAACCAATAACTATCGAACAAGTAGCGTTCCCATTTAGTAAAGATGAAAAAGGTAAAGCACTACGTGAAAAATTCAATCAAGCTTTAGAAAAATTACGTGCAAATGGTACATTGAAAAATCTATCAATTAAATATTTTGGCGAAGATATTACCTCATGAATTTTAACATAGACTATTTTTTAGGTGTGTTCCCGCAGATTTTACCTTATTTGCCAGTAACACTCTTTATTTCTATCGTATCGATTATTTTCGCCATTGTTTTAGGACTCGCTATCGCACTAGTAAGAAACAATAACATTGTTATTGTCGATTCGATTTTTTCGCTGTTTATTTCGCTATTTCGAGGGATCCCTTCAGTTGTTTTACTATTTATTATCTATTATGGCTTACCCCAAATTTTTCCTGCATTAAAACAGATGGGCGCAACTACAGCGGCCATTATCTGCTTTAGCCTAAAATATTCAGCGTATTTAGCCGAAATTTTTCGGGCAGGATTAACATCAGTCGATATTGGTCAAAAAGAGGCAGGACTTACATCAGGTTTGAGTATCTTTCAAGTTTATCGAGGCATAATATTGCCACAAGCTATGGTCAACGCTCTGCCAAATACTGGTAATATGTTTATCTCTTTACTTAAAGATTCATCCGTGGCTTTTTTTGTTGGTGTGCAAGAATTACTTGCCGCAGGGAAGATGTTAACGGCAAACTCTTTTCTTTATTTTGAAACCTACTTAGCGGTGGGTATTGTCTATTGGCTAACTGTTGTTGCTTATTCTTGGATACAAAAACAGTTAGAACGTAAACTCACCAAGCCCTATCATCGTTAAGGAGCAAAGGAATGATTTCTGTATCTCATTTATCTAAACGGTTTGCTGATAATGAAGTGCTAAAAGATATTAACTTGCAGGTAAAACAAGGCGAAGTTGTCGCTATTATTGGTCCTTCTGGTTCAGGAAAATCAACATTATTACGTTGTTTAAATTTACTGGAAAAACCCAATACAGGTACAATTCGTATCGGTGAGGTTGTTCTTAATTGTAATCAGTACAGCCATAAAGATGAAAGCAATTTACGTAAACAATCTTCCATGGTATTTCAACACTATAATTTATTTAAAAATAAAACAGCGTTAGAAAATATTACCTACCCACTTAGGGTGGGTAAAAAAATGAATAAAAATCAGGCTAAAGAGCTTGGCATATCACTATTAACCCATGTAGGCATGCTCGAATACGCAAATCAGTACCCAAGTACTTTATCCGGAGGTCAACAACAGCGGGTTGCCATTGCTCGAGCATTAGCGGTGAGGCCCAAAGTACTATTATTTGATGAACCTACATCAGCGCTCGATCCTGAGCGGGTACACGAAGTATTACAAGTCATGTTACAACTTGCTAAAGAAAACATTACCATGATCATTGTCACGCACGAAATGGAATTCGCCAAATATGTCGCTGATCGTATCATTTTTATGGCAAATGGTATCATTATAGAAGAAGGTGTGGCTAAATCTGTTATCGATAATCCACAACATGCCCTCACGCAACGCTTTTTGCGTCAATTAAGCGACGATATTAATTTCGAAATTTAGTGAATACCTTGTTCATTGAATAAAAGTCAGAAATCATTCTATCGCTTAAAGGGTTAAAGCGTTAACCAATGTCGTTTAACAAATTGGTCAACGCTTAGTCCTGTAGCCAATTGATAGATATCTTTCACTAAATTATCGGCTTTTTGTTCGTTCCCTACTGCTTTTTTTAATTTTAACTGCATCTCAAGCTTGGTATAGGGATTGTTTGGGGAACCTTTAGGGCTATCAATCCGCTGACAAATTGTATTTCCAGAATTAAAATGAATCTCTACCACAACATAGCGTCCAGTATAAGCGCCTGGTTGTGCGGTAACATCTATCTGACAGCTATCTTGAGTTTGATAGGTACGTTGCATTTTTTGCATCAATTTATGGATATTCTTTGGTATAGGATTTGAGGAAAATTGTTCAAAATCAAGTGGGATCCCCAATAGCGTTAACGCTAAAATATATTCAGCAGAAAATCGCCCCTGTTCCGCTAGGGTTGGTGATGAATAAATTAGCGCGGCATCACTGTTCGGTGGTGCAAAGAAAATTGTGATATGAGATATATCATGACAATTAAATTGTGGATGCTGAAACAGTAATTGTCCCGCATCAGCTATATATGCAGCTGCAGAACAGTAAGAATAAGTCTTAAACCATAATCCAGGGTTAGCGATCTTCCAACTTTTGCCCCATTGATTTAATCTAAAATTACCATTACCTTGCCCATAAACCGCTAGAAACCCTAATTTGTCATCGAGAAAATCTTTATCAGCCGATATCCCAATACTTAACCATGAAATAGACTGGATCGCCTGTTGAGCCGCTAATCCTGCATGTAAAAATTTAATCGGTGTGCCCATGAGTAAGCGCATTCCTGACGCTTGAGTTACTGCTAACGCTAATGCTTGAGATATAAAAGGCATATCATACAAATAACAAATTGCTGCCGTTGCTGCCATTGCCCCGAGCGTAATAGTTGTATGCCAACCTTTTTCATAATGCTGTGGATTGACGCTTTTACCTAATAAAGCCATGACTTCAACACCAATAATATACGCGGTTAAAAACCGGTGTCCATTCAGATCAATCGCGTTTCGGTTGTCTAATCGAATACTGGCAAACAGTGCCGATAAAATAACAGCCGAAGGATGTCCTCGCACATCAGCATGCACATCATCATAATCTAAGCAGTGCGCTTGATAGCCATTAAATAAGGCAGCCTGGCGTGCTGTTGCCAATTTTTTTTGCCCAACCAGCCAAGATCGGGCATGCCCACCTTCATCCTCTATCCACGCCAAGAGCTTTTGTGCATCACTATCATCATGAGCTTGTAAACTACATGCAAAATAATCAATCACACCATTAATCGCACACTCAATTGTGTGAGGATCGGTAATTAGCGGTGTATTTTTTATTAAACAACTTAACTGTTTGCCTAAATTCATTCGCTGCTCATTAAAACGGTTTGATTTACTTACTCATTAAAATAACCGATAACCAGTAATAAATTAAAGATTATAAAATTATATTTTTATAACTAAAAATCATTAGATTATACAGTTGCATTGATATAGGCTTTCTTGAGTAAAATTTTATATGTTAAACTAAATCACCTTTGAGTTATCCATATCAGAAACTAGCAAGTTTTATTATGTCAATTTGTTATATTGCCTTAGGAAGTAATTTACAAGATCCCCTTGCGCAAGCAAAACAGGCTATTACAGCTTTAAAACAATTGCCCAAGACTCATGTTGTCGATGTTTCACCTTTTTACCGGAGTAAACCGCTAGGTCCTCAGGATCAAAATGATTATCTTAATGCCGTAATTAAGCTATCAACGTCCTTATCGCCCATTGAATTGTTGGATCACTTACAATCGATTGAACAATCACAAGGGCGCGTTCGCAAAGAAAATCGTTGGGGAGCAAGAACGTTAGATCTTGATATTTTGTTATATGATGAGTTAATCATGAACACTGAACGATTAACCATTCCACATTACCATATGAAAAAAAGAGAATTTGTTCTTTATCCCTTATTTGATATCGCTCCAGACTTAGTCTTACCTGATAACGATAACTTGTATGACTTAGTCAAGAAATGCCCCGAAAATGGATTAAAAAAGTGGGATAATTGATTATTTCGATTAATAACATAGAGTTGTCACATTTTATTTCGATTTAAGCAAAAAAAAATTAAAAAAAATTTGCCAACGGCTAATTTATTGCTATAGTTTACCGCTTGCAAATAATCTGTACTTAAGGGGATTGCTGTGAAAAAGGAACAAAAAGTAAATACATCTTCTCTAAGCCTGCTTTCAATTGCGGGACTTGAGCCTTATAAAGAGGCCAAAGACGAGGAGTATATGAATCCTAAGCAATTGAAGCATTTCAAACTCATCTTAGAAGCGTGGCTTGCTCAATTACAAGGTGAAATGGGAAAAACTGTTTCACACATGCAAGATGAAGCTGCAAATTTTCCAGATCCAGCTGACCGAGCAACTCAAGAAGAAGAATTTAGCCTGGAATTACGTGCTCGTGATAGAGAACGAAAACTGATCAAGAAAATTGAGAAAACATTAAAGAAAATCGAAACCGATGATTTTGGTTATTGTGAGTCTTGTGGCGTAGAAATTGGCATTCGTCGCTTAGAGGCAAGACCTACGGCTGATTTATGCATCGATTGTAAAACACTTGCTGAACTTCGCGAAAAACAGATGGGTATGTAAACCTATTTGTTAAAACTCACTATTTAACAACTATGTCTAAGCGCTATATTGGTCGCTTTGCACCGTCACCATCCGGACCTTTACATTTTGGTTCGTTGGTGACCGCCTTAGGTAGCTATTTACAAGCAAAATCAAAGCATGGTAAGTGGCTCGTTCGAATTGAAGATATCGATCCGCCAAGAGAAGTAAAAGGTGCATCATCCTTAATATTAAAAACGTTAGACGCACTCAACTTATATTGGGATGACCACGTCCTTTATCAGTCCGCATGCAGTGAACGCTACCGAGCTGCATTAAACCAGTTACTACAAAACCAACAAGCCTACTATTGTAATTGCACAAGACAACGAATACAGTTATTGCCTAACGGATTTTATGATGGTTTTTGCCGCCAACAACACTTAACGCTAAAGGATGATCAACCATATGCGATACGTTTAAAGCAAAATCACCCTATTTTTGAGTTCACGGATAAAATTCTAGGTTTACAAAAAATTGCAGCAATAAATGCGAATGAAGATTTTATTATTCATCGCAAAGATGGTTTATTTGCTTATAATTTAGTAGTGGTACTCGATGACCATCAACAAGGCATCACCGAAATTGTCCGCGGCGCAGATTTATTGCCCGTTACTGGTAAACAAATATCACTTTATCAGCTTTTTGGTTTTAACGTTCCCAGCTACTGCCACCTGCCTTTAGTGCTGGATAATAATGGCAATAAATTATCTAAACAAAATCACGCTAAAGCCATTGAACTTAGCAATACTCAATCAATCACTGCGCAAGCATTACAATTTTTAGGTCAACCTTTACCGCTTGATTGGCAAGATGCAACTCAGCAACAGCTACTTGATTGGGCAATCAGCCATTGGAATCTCGCATTAATACCGAAACAAAATAAGCCATTATCCACCAATGTAGGATAAATTCGGCGTAATACCAACTTTATGTTGGTGCAATAGATGTTTTTCAGGTTTTATCATTAGTGAGGCTAAAATTCGTGCTTTTAATTGTGCTTTTTGTTCAGAACTAGTGAGCAAATCACGCAAATCTACTGCGGCATCACCAAATAAACAATAATGCAGTTTACCGATTGAAGAGACCCTTAAGCGATTACAACTTTTACAAAAATCTTTTGAATAAGGCATAATCAAACCAATCTTACCCAAGTATTGAGGATGAAAATAAACTTTAGCTGGACCAGATAAAGCTTGTTTAGGCTGTAACTGCCAACCTTGTTCAATGAGCTGTAATTCAATGGAGTGACCCGCTAAATGATAACGATTAAAAAGGTCTTGGCTTTCACCGGTTTCCATAAGTTCAATAAAACGTAACTCTACCGGACGCTGTTTTATCCAAGCTAAATAATCGCTCAATTTATCATTCATATTTTTCATTAATACAGTATTAATTTTAACTTTTTTAATACCTACTTCTAATGATTTTTCCACCCCTTGCAATAGTTCTTTAAGTTTATCTTGACCTGTAATTAATTTAAATAAATGGGGTGAAAAACTATCAATACTAATATTAATCGAACTCAGTCCAGCTTGATGCCAATGATGCACATTTTTCAATAAACGCGAACCATTAGTTGTCACCGCCACATCGCGAACACTAGGATAAGAAGCGATCATTGATAAAATATCGATAAAATCTCGACGTAAGGTCGGCTCTCCACCAGTTAAACGAATTTTATGCACACCAAGTTCAGTAAAGGTCGATACAATATTATCGATCTCATTGAGCGTTAAGAAGTGATGATCTTTATTCGGGCGATAACCATTGGGTAAACAGTATTGACACTGAAAATTACACAGTTCGGTAATCGACAAGCGTAGATACTGAAATCGACGCTGATAATTATCCATTAATTGCATATATAACAAACACCTTATCCAAATCGGGAAGCATAGCCATTTCTGCGCTATACCGCGGCTAAGTTACCATATGAAACAAAAAATTCACTTAGGTAAAATAGCTTCAGAGTTTGTTTTAGTCTAGCATAGACTCGATTTTTTGACTATGAACAATTAATCAATATCAACATAATAAATAACAATTTAGTACTTAAATTATTGATTCAAGTTTGTCATTGCCATTTTAGGTATTGATAACTGTAATGTAATTTGGAATAGATGGAGCATGACGATAAAGATAAACCCACCGCATACCATCTTTATGAAGTTTTAGGTAGTGCTTAACTAATTTATCAATTTCAGTATCGTCAGCTGATTGTTGATTTTTATATTGATCAATAAATTCTTGCACAATATCTTCACCCTCGGTTAAAGGACCTTGATATGCTACCAAATAATCTTGACTTAACTGCTCTAATTTATTAAAGAAAAGATAATGCTCTTTTTCGATATCAAACTGTTTAGGATTGTTATAACCTAAAGTGGTAAAAATCCTGTCTGCTATAGCAGACCCTGCATTTATTTCCTTTTTTAAGCCATAAAATATTTTTAAAGGAATAAGTAACATTGCACCAAAAAAAACGAGTAACAACGGCACCCATGAACTTTTTAAATAGGCTTGTATCACGCCAAAAATGCCGCTTAAAATAGCTATTAGTCCAATTACCTTTACAATTAGCGGTGTATGAATGCTAGGTTCATTAAGTTTCGCTTCTGTTCCCTCTGTGGCATAAGGATGTAACCATAGTAGATGATCAATGGGGCGACGTAGCGCATAGGCAAAATAAGTCCCACCTGCAATTTGATCAACGACAACTTCAACATAGTCACCTTCAGCAAAAGCTACTCGACAACATACCCCTTCAATTATATTATCGCCTAATTTAAAACGAAAATATTGTTCAATATCGGAGGTCGGGCAATCTAATTCATTTCTTGTAGCGTACATAGCTAATCGTTTATTTGCCGTAAAAACTAAGCTTAAATGTCCAATCATGTATAGATTAAGGTCAGAACAACCAGCTAATTTCCGAGCATGAGTAAAACTCTCTACTGTATCGTATACCTCAAGATTGGTTATATGACCGGTGATTATTTGAAAACATTCACTATTTGTTGTTAAACTCGATTGCATATCAGTGCCTTTTTTATCTAATTTATCCATGGTTACTAATCAATAATTTTAAGCCAATTGGGTAATATCGGTGTTGTGCAATAGTAATTGTATCCACCTTTGAACTGTTGTAATTTTTTAAACTGAGGTGTTTGTGGATCATTAAATAGTTCAGAAGCACCAACACGATGTAATTTTTTAAAGCGTTCTGTTTCTTTATTAACACTATGCTTCCAAGCCTCAGAATAACCAAAACAGGTTAAAATCTGATTACAAAAAAATGTGTATCCGCCACCGGCAGCATAAAAAAAGAAAACTGTTGAAATAATCAAACCATAAAAACTAAATTTGAAAACATTAAGATAATAATCTAATGATTCACCACAAAAAATGCCGATGATTGAGACCATAATGCAGATTATAACAACAAAAAATGTCAACAAAATAAAGTTTACTTTCACGCATTCAAATGCAGTTTCCTCCATAAAACTAGGAAAAATTAACGCATGTTGCTCGGGAATTCGAACTGCATAACATTCATAAACATCATCATCCCGCGTTGGTTTTACAAGCATTTCAACATAATCACCATCATTAAAACCGACTTGTTTAAGTCGCCCTTCAACTTGATGACTGCCAACATAACAATTAAAGTATTTTCCTTTTAAAAACGGACGCCAATTAAATAAATAGCAAAAAAAGGCGAATATAGATGAAGCGAGTATCAATCCTTTTTCATCAATTTCTCCCTTTCTCAATTTACTTACAGTGCCTTTAAGTAAACAAAAATCTTTTTTCATAATTGTCACATTTCCTTATGACTTAATCTATGTAATTGATAATTTAATCATCATATTATAAAAATCTAATTTAGATCAATATTACTTATACCTTTTAGGATATATCAATTTATTAGAATATTACATTATTCTTAACTTTACTTATTAAAAGTTCTGGTTGAATATATAATGATTTTTTGTCGATAAAACCGTCAAATGGAGGTGGTAATGATTACCCATATTAGCCCGTTAGGATCAATGGATTTGCTTGCGCAAGCTGAAGTTGATATGTTAAAAAAATCTGCTAATAGTGAGCTTTATCAATTATTTAGAAATTGTTCTTTAGCGACCCTTAATGCGGGTAGTAAAACCGATAGTACCAAAGAGTTATTAGATAGATTTAAATCGTTCGAAATTAATGTAATTAGTAAAGAACGCGGGGTGAAATTAGAGTTGATTGATGCGCCCGAAAGTGCTTTTGTCGATAAACGAATGATTCGCTCTATTCAAGCCAATCTTTTTGCTGTACTACGCGATATTCTCTTTTTAAATAGCCAAATCAGTGCCGTTAAACAATTAGTGTCTAATGTTAAATTGGATAGAGATCACTCATTTTACATCACCAATCTGGTTTTCTCTATTTTACGTAATGCTAACGCATTACATGTCGGCGAAGAGCCCAATTTGGTTGTTTGTTGGGGGGGCCATTCAATTAACGAAAGTGAATATTACTATGCCAGACAAGTAGGAATGCAACTTGGCTTGCGTGAACTTAATATTTGCACTGGCTGTGGACCTGGCATTATGGAAGCGCCAATGAAAGGGGCTGCTGTTGGCCATGCTCAACAACGTTATAAAGACAGCCGTTTTATCGGTCTAACCGAACCATCAATTATCGCGGCAGAACCACCAAATGCGTTAGTTAACGAACTCATTATTATGCCGGATATCGAAAAACGACTCGAAGCCTTTGTACGTATTGCTCACGGTATTATTATTTTTCCAGGTGGGCCTGGCACCGCTGAAGAATTGCTTTATATTTTAGGTATTATGCTCAATCCAGAAAATAAACATCAAGCACTCCCTCTTATTTTAACCGGTCCCAAAGAGTGCGAAGACTACTTTGCTGCGATTGATAGTTTTATTCGCAATACCTTAGGTGATGAAGCAACTAAACTTTATCAAATTGTCATTGATTCGCCAGAACAAGTTGCTCGTATAATGAAAGAAGGGGTAAAACAAGTGAAAGCTTCGCGTTTAGCTACTGGCGATGCTTACGGCTTTAACTGGCTATTAAAAATAGATGAATCGCTACAACACCCATTTGAGCCAATACACGAAAACATGGCTTCGCTCAATTTACATAAAGATCAGCCAGTTGAATTATTAGCTGCTGATTTGCGCCGAGCGTTTTCTGGTATTGTTGCAGGTAATGTAAAAGAGTTTGGTATGAAACAGATTGCCGAGCATGGTCCCTATAAATTGCAAGGCGATAAAGAGATCATGACACAACTTGATAATTTACTGCGTAGTTTTGTTAAACAAGACCGCATGAAGTTACCTGGTGGTACTGCTTATAAACCTTGTTACGAAATCTGTTATTAACTGAGCCAATAAAATAAAAAAACATAATTTGTAGGTCACTTTAACATTTAAAAAGAGTAATCATCACATCTAGGGATTAGTTGTTAGTGTTAAAGTGACTGATAAATTAGTTCAATAATGACTTTATTTGTAATCAACAAATCTACCAACAACTTTGGATTTTTATCTAATTAAGATGTCGGTAGACCGTTATTTTAATTATCCAAAAGGTCAAAAATCATTTAAAATATCTAACGCTTCTGAGACTTTTTTGACGCCAAAAACTTGCATATTTTCAGGCTTCTTTTTAGGCATATTGGCAAAAGGTACAATCGCTTTTTTAAAACCATGTTTTGCAGCTTCAGCAATTCGTTCTTGTCCACTCGGTACTGGGCGTATTTCGCCGCCTAAGCCAATCTCGCCAAAAATCACCACATCTTGTGGTAATGGGCGATTACGAAAACTCGATACCAATGCAGCAATTAATGCTAAATCGGCGCTAGTTTCGGTGACTTTTACCCCGCCAACAACGTTAACAAAAATATCCTGATCAGCCATTTGTAACCCACCATGACGATGTAAAACAGCAAGTAATAGTGCTAATCGGTTTTGCTCTAGCCCTACAGTAACTCGTCTTGGATTACCATACATTGAGTGATCAACAAGGGCTTGAATTTCAACCAATAAAGGTCTTGTTCCTTCCCATAGCACCATAACAGAGCTACCGGGTAACATTTCATCACCGCGACTTAAAAAGATTGCTGATGGGTTACTCACCTCTTTCAGACCCTGTTCTGTCATGGCAAATACACCTAACTCGTTGACCGCACCAAAACGATTTTTATGACTACGTAGTGTTCTAAAGCGAGAATCGGCATCACCATCTAATAAAACTGAGCAGTCGATACAGTGTTCAAGCACTTTTGGTCCAGCTAGTGATCCATCTTTAGTCACATGACCAACCATAATAATGGCAATACCTTTAGTTTTGGCAAAACGAGTCAAATAAGCAGCGGTTTCGCGCACTTGGGCGACGCTACCGGGTGAAGATTGAATATCAGCAAGATGCATAACTTGAATAGAGTCAATAACCATTAATTTAGGTTGTGACTGTTCTGCCAGTAAACAAATTTGTTCAATGCTGGTTTCAGACAGCATATTGATGTTATCGGTGGGTAATCCTAATCGATGTGCACGCATAGCAACTTGTTGCAATGATTCTTCACCAGTTACATACAGCGTGTTCATTAGCGTAGACAGTTTGCTCATGGTTTGCAGTAATAACGTGCTTTTGCCTGCTCCGGGATTACCACCAATTAAAATAGCACTGCCAGGGACAACCCCACCACCAAGTACGCGGTCAAATTCAGAAAATCCAGTTGAAAATCTTGGTAAAGCTTCCAAACTAATTTCAGATAATTTTTGGATTTTAGTTTGTCCTGCACCACCGGCATAACCGGATAATCGATCATTACGTGATGAAGTGCTGGCTAATCTAACTTCCGTAATAGTATTCCATGCATGACAAGCGCTACATTGACCTTGCCAACGAGGATAGTCAGCACCACAATCATTACAGACATAAGCACGCTTTACTGTTTTTGCCAAACTCTTCTCCTAACCTTCACTTAATAAACTGGTTGATAAAATACACCACAATCCGGTTAAATCCGCATAATTAATGCTAATCCGTGCTTTTTCCACCACTTTGGGTTTACCATGATAAGCTACACCAAGACCCGCTATACGAAGCATCATTAGATCATTAGCACCATCACCGATAGCAACAGTTTGCTCTATTGGAATATCTAGTGATGTCGCTAAATGCTGTAAGGTTCTGGCTTTGTATTTTGCATCAACAATCGGCCCGATAACCTTACCCGTTAATTTACCGTTTTTAATTTCTAACTCATTGGCATAAGCATCAACTAACTTTAACTTTTGTTTTAGATGATCAGCAAAATAGGTAAAGCCGCCTGAAGCGATTGCAACATGCCAATTTTTTTTATGTAATTCTCTCACTAAATAAGATAAGCCTGGCGTAAGAGGTAACGTGTCTTTCACCTGTTGCAAAATAGTTTGCTGGGCACCTTTAAGTGTTGCCACTCTTTTACGTAAACTTGTAGCAAAGTCAAGTTCGCCACGCATGGCTTGTTCCGTCACAGCAGCCACTTGTTCACCAACCCCCTGTAATTTAGCCAGCTCATCAATGCATTCAATACCAATTGCGGTCGAATCCATATCCATAACAAGTAGTCCCGGTGAATGTAATGATGGCAAATTATCAATGGGCGCAACATCAATATTTAAAGCCAATGAAATGGATTTAGCCTTTTTAGGCATAACTCCCGCAATTCTAACGATCTGATATGTTTTAATTTTCCACGATGACACAATTACCATGGGCATAGCAAGTTGGTTTTGGAATTTTGATAAAACAGTTTTATTTAATTTTTTGCCATAAATAATCCAACCTGTTTTACCCGCATTATAGTCAAGGGGTACCACTTCGCATCCATTCAAAGATAGCGGTAAACCTTGCCAAGATTGAATATTTTCAGGTAAATCATTGTAGGTAAGTGTGTAAGCCATATCAGAAAATCTTTATAACGTGAAACGAAGCCAGAATTTATCATATCTAAAAAAGATTGTCCAAATGGGTAAGGTGTTTTATATTCAGTATCTAAACATAAATTGAATTCGTCAAAGTGTCTTTACCTTTTTAAGTTTGATAATTGTATTTGGTTAAATTTCAATTTATCAAAACCATTTTAATACTTACCCATATCATTATAGGATGTCATAGCGTTAATGCCCACAAGCAAAGTTGTTCTAATGCAGGACGTATCCGTTCACCCTGTGGGGTCAATCTATATAACACTTTTAATGGCGGTTTATCCCCAAAAACAGTGCGCGTAATTAAGCCATCCTCTTCAAGCTTTTTAAGTTGAAGACTTAATGTCATATCGGTAATTTCTGGGATGATGGTTTTTAATTCACTAAAGCGTTTTTCGCCAGAAAGTAAATAATGAAGTATCACCCCTTTCCATTTTCCACCAACTAAATCCATCGCTAAACTGATAGGGCAATAATACGTTTTATTGTTATAAGTTTTTACAGTGCTTTGCTTGTCTAATTCCATTTAACTACCTAACGCTTTAAGTTTATAACTATCTAATTTGATAGATATTGCCATAAACCTATTAAGGCATAAACTAATAATAGTCACTCATATTTTTATAGTATAAATCCAAAAGGAATCATCATGGCATTAATTATTTTAGGTCATCCCAATATTGAACAATCTATTGCAAACAAAACCATTATAGAATCATTGCAAAAACAGATTACGGATTTAGAAATTCGTAATATTCACCAACTTTATCCAGATTACAAAATCAATGTACAAGAGGAACAAGCCGCTTTACTGAGGCATGATCTTATCGTTTTACAATACCCTATGTATTGGTTTAACATGCCAGCAATACTTAAAATATGGTTTGATCAGGTATTAACCTACCAATTTGCTTATGGCTCGCAAGGCGATAAATTAAAAGGTAAAAAGTTATTACCAAGTTTAACAATTGGGCAAGCTGAGCAAAATTTTCAAGAATATAGCGCCGATTTAATCAAAAATTTACTTGAATCGGTTAAGGTTTCAGCACGCTACACACAAATGGAATATCTTCCACCGGCATTACTCTATGGTGTTTCTCCAATTATGAAAGGTGAAAGTGAAATAAAAGCAAATGCCTTAGAACATTCAAAACAGTTAGCTCAAAGAATAAAAAAATACAGCTAATCGGTAAAGGATGATATGTATTAATAATATATATCATCCTATGTGATGCGTTAATCTGTTTGATTTAATTAATACTACAAAAACTATCAATCCCAGTTTGATTAATAAAAATAGTTTAACCTTGCCTTGTTATTTAGCTCAAAATTCTTTTACTCAGGTATTTTTACTAAAAAAATCCCAATAGAAATAACGATCACAATTTGCTATATCTATAAGTAAAAAATCCTTTTTAAAAATAGAAAAAACAATCATCTACCATCACCTTGCTAAACGGTTAACATCTGTTAAAATTAACGTTTAGTACAATTAACACTTTGATCTCGTCGTTATTATTAAATGGTGAGTTGAGTTTAATTGTTTTAAATGATGCAAAATTTACATACGAATAATATCAATATGATAACATCAAACCAACCTAGAAAACGCTTACCTTCGATTCTCGTATTCATAGTGATCTATCTTATCTGTCAAGCAGTGGTTTTTTTGTCAAAACCAATATTTCGTTTGCTCGAAAAGCTTGCTTACGTGATTGATGATTTTCTTAATTATACGGGTATTGCTTTAGCTGACGGTGAATTTGATCCCGCTGGGTTGTGGGTAATTTTGGGTGTGCCATTTTTGTGTGCGATTGTAATTTTTTATCTTCTCAAAAAATTAACCAATAAGATAAAGCCTTTCTCGTCAATAAAATAGGAAATAAATCACTATGCTCAGTTGAGCATAATAAGTCATAAAAAGCTTTATTTCTTATCATAAACTCTAAAGACCCTATCTATGAGCAAAAAACAGCGCTCACCTTTAAGCGTTAAATTTTCTGCAATACCGCGTAGAAGAAGCCGTCACCGCCATGCTCACTTGGTAGTAGTTGTTTAATTTCACCTTGTAATTGGGCATCACGATATTCATTAAGAAAACGCGTGATCTGTGCACTGTTTTCATCTGGTAAGATTGAACAAGTAGCATAGACTAAGGTTCCCCCTATTTTCAAATAGGGCCAAATTTGAGTTAAAATAGCGTACTGTAACGCAACTAATTGAGCAATATCGCTATCACGACGTAACCACTTGATATCAGGATGTCGCCGAATCACCCCTGTTGCCGAACAAGGTGCATCAAGCAAAATGCGATCAAAAATTCGTCCTTTACACCATTTTTCAGGGGTTAAACCATCACCTACTTTGACTTCGGCGTGCTGTTTTAAACGTTGCAAATTTTGTTCAATACGTTTTGCTCGATTAGCATCAACATCAACAGCCAATAGGTGGGCTTGTGGCGCTATTTCTAAAATATGCGTAGTTTTACCGCCTGGTGCTGCGCACATATCTAATATCTGTTCACCATTTTGAGGTGCCAATAAGTAAGCGGCATATTGGGCAGATAAATCCTGTACCGTTACCGCACCGTCTTCAAAAGAAGGTAATTTGTTCACGTTAACCGGTGTAATTATCTGTAATGCACTTGGCATTGATGGATAAACTTGTGATTCAATGTTTATGTCAGCTAATCGTTGCTGGTAATCAGCTACACAATAGTGATTTTGATTAACACGCAACCACATAGGTGGTTTTTGATTATTAGCAGCAATAATTGCTTGCCATTTATCAGGATAAGCTTGCTTAAGGCGATTAACTAACCAACTTGGGTGTAATGTTCGGCTTGTTTGCTCTTTGCTGCTTTGACTAAAAGTTTGTTGTAACGAGGCTTGTTGGCGTAAAAATTCACGTAATACACCATTAATCAAACCCTTTAGTGACGATTTTTTTAAAACATTAACCGCATTGACCGTTTCACCAACTGCGGCATGTTCAGGAATACGGGTATAAAGAATCTGGTAAATCCCGACGAATAATAGATAATGCAAAACGCTATTTTTGCCAGTCATGACTTTAGCCATGAGATGATGAATATAAAAATTAAGCTCCGGTAATACTCGCATTACCCCAAAACAAATCTCTTGAACTAAACTACGATCTTTATCAGCTATTTTATCATGTTCAGCAGTTAACGCTGTATTGAGTGATTGCCCACCTTCCAATACATTGAAAATGACCTGTGCACAAACTGCACGAATGTTAGGGTATAATTTTTTATTCATACAAGAGAATAACCTTGCTCAATTAGAGAGCGACTTATTATAAAATTAATGAACCCACCCAACCCGCAATAAATAAGGGGATATTAAAATGGGTGAAAGTTGGAATAACACTATCACGAATATGGTCGTGCTGCCCGTCACTATTAAGCCCAGCTGAGGTTGCTAAGATAGTATCAGATGGAGGAGAACCAGCATCGCCAATAGCGCCTGATGCACCAATTAAACAGACTGTTGCAATCGGTGAAAAACCAAGTTGAACACAAAGTGGTACATAGATAGCAGCAATAATTGGCACGGTTGAGAATGAAGAACCTATACCTAATGTAATCACTAATCCGACTAACATCATCATAAATGAGGCTATCACTTTGTTGCCAGCAAATAAAGCTGCACTATTAATAACTAAAGGCTCAATTTCGTGAGTTTGTTTTAAAACTTCGGCAAAACCTTGTGCAGAAATCATCACAAAACCAATCATTGCCATCATTTTTATACCATCAGTAAAAACACCGTCGGCTTCGCCCCATTTAATTGTGCCTGATACAATAAAACAAATAAAACCAATTAAGGCGCCTAGAATCATTGAGCCAGTATAAAGTTGGATACTAAACGATAGCACTATTGCTAAAAGTGAAACAAAAAGTGAACGCTTATTCAGATTATTTAACGCGGATAAATTGGTCTTTTGGCGAATAATTTTATATTCACGAGGTTTTCGGTAACTGACAAAAATCGCCCATAATAAACCGATAAACATACCTAGAGCAGGTATTGCCATAGCATGCATGACGTTGACATGGCTCACATCCATACCTGATGAGATAATATTTTTTAATAAAATCTGATTTAAAAAGATGTTGCCAAAACCTACGGGTAAAAACATATAAGGTGTGATAAGACCAAATGTCATAATACAAGCAATCATTCGTCTATCTAATTGCAAACGTGACATAACATATAAAAGTGGTGGAATTAAAAGTGGTATAAAGGCAATATGAATAGGAATAACATTTTGTGAGGAAATACTTACTAATGCAATAATAATGATTAATAACCATTTAATTCGGGTTTTCGCACTGCTTGATGTCAGCTGCTCAATAGCTTTATCGGCCAATAACTCTGGTAAGCCTGATTTTGATATTGCAACCGCAAAGGCACCAAGCATGGCATAAGATAGGGCAATATTAGCACCATTACTAATACCGGTATTAAAGGCATCAATGGTTTCTTTTAATGATAAATGACTAAATAGCCCACCTATAAATGCCCCAATAATTAAACTAATTACGACATGAACACGGCAGAGCGATAAAATTAACATGCAAACTACCGCGACAACAACTGCATTTATGGACGAAAACAAATCAAGCACTATATTCATAAAAAGATTTTCGGTTAATCAGGAAAGCTTAGCATTTTAGGTGATCGATACTGAAAGTGCAATTGATAGTGTACACTCACTAATTAGCAGATTTAACAGTAGCAATGTAGATTTGCGCTTAGTTTTAACGATTTATGATAGGCTTAACTTAAAAAGACTAGCTTAATTAATCAACGATTTTTTTCAATTTGGTTAATTTAACTCTTTGATTTTAAGCATCAGTTATCAAACTTATACAATTATTGATAACATTCGACACGTTACAGAATCGACTATAAATGATTGTTGAGATTCGACAATAATGGCTAAGCGATAAAATAATCGGTATAAGCTCAGCGCAATAATTTCATAAAATTTATCATTTATATAAATTAACTTTTCAATATAAAGTACAACACATTAAATTGGTTATTAGCGCACAATAAGATACCGATTATTCAATGTGTTATAGAATAACTTTCTTATCATTGTCACTCAATCCAGTTATAATGGTGTTCAATGCAGTTTTAATTGTACAAGATAAAAACCTAGGTAATAGAATTGATTACTTACTCTATTTAAAAATTAAGTTCTGCGATCTACAAAAGTTTGTTATGGAGTGTTGCTAATGAGAAGTAATATAGACGGTCATTTTTTACTGATTGGTTTAATGGCATATCCTATTCGTCACAGCTTATCCCCTCAAATGCAAAATACCATTTATTCTAAATTGGATATTCCTTATGTCTATTTAGCTTTTGAAGTCGATCAAGAAAAGCTAGCCGATGCTATAAAAGGGCTTCGTGCACTAGGATTACGTGGTAGCGCTGTATCTATGCCAAATAAACAATTGGTTTGTAACTATTTGGATAAGTTGACTCCTGCTGTTGAAATGAGTGGCGCTTGTAATACTATTTCTAATGATAATGGTGTATTGACCGGTTATAACACAGATGGTATTGGTTATATGCGCATGCTCAAAGAAGCTGGGGTTGATGTTATTGGCAAAAAAATGACAATACTTGGAGCAGGTGGTGCAGCAACAGCAATTGTGGTTCAAGCAGCGCTCGACGGAGTAAATGAGATTGCTATCTTCAATCAAAAAGATGATTGCTATGCTAAAATTGAAACTGTTGCTAAAAAATTGAATGAAAACACCAAGTGTAAAGTTCAGGTTTTTGATCTTGCCAATGAAACGCAATTACGTAAAGCAATAGCTGATAGTGCCGTACTATGTAATGCGACTGGGGTTGGCATGAAACCACTAGAAGGACAGAGTTTAATAACCGACCCTACTCTACTAAGGCCTGAGCTTGTCGTCACTGATTGTATTTATAGCCCTCGCAAAACCAAATTATTAGAAATTGCTGAAAAACAAGGTTGTAAAACCTTAAATGGTATTGGCATGATGTTATGGCAGGGTGCTGCTCAAATAAAAATTTGGACGGGTGAGGATGCCCCCATTGAGTATGTAAAAGAGAAAATGGGATTTAATGATTAATAGATAGCAAGATTTTTTTTGGATTGAATTACTAGCTAATTATAACGATTTAAATGACTAAAAAAAGATAGTATCAATTTATTGAGCTTCAAATTGCTATCTGACTTAATATCAAAGAAAAGCGATACATTATTACTTTCTATTAATAAAAATTTATTGCTAATAGGATATGACATGAAAACAATTACTATAAAAAATATAGAGATAGGTAAAGGTGCCCCTAAAATCATTGTGCCACTAGTTGGTAAAACTGAAGAAGAACTGCTTGAAGAAATTACCTATCTACAAGATATCGATTTTGATGTTTTAGAATGGCGTGCCGATCATTATTGTCACGTTGATAATCTCGACTCGGTAAAGGCCATGGCAAAAAAAATGGCTGATTTATTACCAAATAAACCGATTTTATTTACCTTTCGAACTGCAAATGAAGGGGGGGTAAAACCTTGGCCGTTAAGCGCTTATGTTGAGTTAAATAAAACGATGGCATCAAGCGGTTTAGTTGATTTAATTGACGTTGAGGTGTTTATTGGTGATAGCTATGTTAAAGAAATTATCGATGTTGCCCATAAAAATAATGTCTTTGTTGTGGCTTCAAATCACGATTTTGAAAAAACACCAACTAAAAGCGGTATTATTTATCGATTACGTAAAATGCAAGATTTAGGTGCAGATATCCCTAAAATTGCGGTTATGCCCAAAAAGACTGAAGATGTATTAACACTTCTTGCCGCCACCACCGAAATGAATGAAATGTATGCTACTAAACCAATTATCACTATGTCAATGGCTGGTCTTGGCGCAATTAGTCGAATAGCTGGCACAATATTTGGTTCAGCAATGACATTTGGTGCGGCTAAAAATGCATCAGCCCCCGGACAGCTTGATGTTAAACAATTGCGTTATATCTTAGATGTGTTATATCGCTGTAAACAATAGCTCCATTATGCAATAAAATGTAAGATTCATTCCTATGAATAGCAGACACTTAGACTACCTAGCTTCATAAAGATAGGGGCAAATTTTACATTGTTTTTAATAAGTAATAACAAAAAATCAATTTATTCGTAGTGTCATGATTAATAAATATTTATAATACTGGATAATATCGTTATAGCTTATCTTTTTAAGTTATTTAAATAATACGGTCTAAAGATTGTGCAAATTAACTAACGATAAAATGCTAACAAGTATATACTCAATACATTGCTCTTTTCTGGTGTTAAAGATGCATTATTTAGCTTTACCAACAACATACTTATTTTAAGTTTGGTTGATAAGTTAAAAATTAAAGAGATTAAAGTATATCAATAACACAAAAGTATGAGGTTTATTTTTTTATGTTCTCTTGGTGGACAAAAGCTTATTTTTTTCTTATCCAGATCCTAGTGAAACTTTTTGTCAAAAGTAAACCGATTCCAACAGATCCAATTACAGAACTAGGTTTAGATACGCACCGACCTGTTTTATATGTACTACCGTATAATTCACAAATCGACTTAATGGTAGTTCGGTCACTATGCTTACAATATAAGCTACCCGACCCTTTAGATAGTATAGAGGTTAATGGTAAAACTGTACCAGCCTACATTTATATCGACAAAGGTCCTGGTATTTTTGCATCCAATCGCCAACAAAATAAAACCATCGAAATTTTAAAAGATTATATTTCGGCTCATCAACAAAATCCTAATCTTGATATACAAATGTTGCCCGTTTCGGTTATGTTTGGGCGCCGACCAGACAAAGAAGGCAAAAAAATGCCTTCACTACAAGTATTAGGTGCAACCTATAAATTGTTTAAGATTATTATTTCTGGGCGTGATTGTTATACTCGTTTTTCTAAAACAGTTTCACTTAAGACTATCGAATTTGATGATAAACAAGATATTTCTGTTTTAGCACATAAGCTAGCTCGGGTAGCACGTATTCATTTTGCAAAACTACGAATGGCATCAGTTGGTCCCAAATTACCCGTTCGGCAACAGATGCTAAATAAGTTACTAAATAGTCCAAGACTGGCCGAAGCGATACAAGAAGAAGCAAAAAGTAAAAATATTAGCTTAGATAAAGCTAAAAAAAATGCATTAGCCAATTTAAACGAAATTGCCGCTAATTTCTCTTATCGTATGCTAAGAGTGACAGACTTTGTTCTTACTTGGGCTTGGCATAAACTTTACCAAGGGCTGAAAGTCACCAATGCAGATCCTGTGCGTGAACTGGCACAAAATGGGCATGAGATTGTTTATGCGCCTTGTCATCGTAGTCATATGGATTATTTATTACTCTCCTACGTACTTTACCGACAAGGATTAGTCCCGCCACACATAGCAGCGGGTATAAACCTGAATTTCTGGCCTGCAGGTCCAATATTTAGACGACTTGGCGCTTTTTTTATTCGTCGCTCATTTAGAGGAAATAAGTTATATACAGCAGTGTTTAGAGAATACTTAGCCGAACTGTTTATCCGTGGTTACGCTGTTGAATATTTTATTGAAGGTGGACGCTCACGTACAGGTAGATTACTTGATCCTAAAACAGGCATGTTAATGATGACAGTACAAACATTGTTACGTGGTGATGCAAGACCAATTACGGTTGTACCTGTGTATATAGGTTATGAACATGTTTTAGAAGTCGCAACTTACGCCAATGAACTACGCGGCGCACAAAAAGAAAAAGAAAGCTTATGGCATACACTTAAAGCTTTCTTAAAATTGAAAAAGTTAGGTTTTGGCTATGTCAACTTTGGTCACCCTATTTTGCTTAATCAATTTTTAAACCAACAGATACCTGAGTGGCGTGACGCAATCGAGCCAACAGGCACAGTTCGCCCTAACTGGTTAACGCCTACAACCAATTTACTCGCCAAGCAAATTATGGAACGGATTAATGCGTCAGCAGCAATTAATGCGATGAATTTATGTTGTTCAATACTATTGGCCGCAGATCAACGAGCGTTAACTAAAGTCAGACTACTTGAACACATCGACTATCTTCTAAAATTGTTAAAGAAAATCCCTTATTCCGATTTGATAACCATTCCCGATCAAACGCCAGAAGAGCTGTTTGAACACGCTAAAGAAATGGGAAAATTTGTGATTACAACAGATGAAGTGGGTGAAATGGTTGGCTTAACAACAGAGCAAGCCGTGCTAATGACGTATTATCGTAATAACATCCAGCATTTGCTAATCATCCCAGCGTTAGTTGCCAGAATTTTAATAAAGCATAATCGGATTTCTTCAGAAGAAGTGATTAATCAAATCAAATTATTATTCCCGTTAATCAAATCAGAGCTATTTCTTTATCATAATGATGAACAACTTACTCAATATGTGAATAAAATCATTGAAACTTACGCTGAGTTAAATTTAATTAGTTATTCACCTGATAAATTAACCTTAAATTATTTAAAAATGTCAGCATTACAATTACTTGCTTCATCCTCAAAAGATACTTTACAGCGCTATATGATTGCGTTTTCTTTGTTACAAAAAGATCCGTCTATTAGTCGTGCTACTTTAGAAAAAGAAGGGCGGCTTATTGCCGAAAGATTATCGGTTTTACATGGTATTAATGCCCCAGAATTTTTTGATAAAGGCGTATTTGCTACATTAGTCAGCTCACTACGTGAACAAGGTTATTTAGATGATCAAGGTGGTGCTAATTTAGCTAAAATTGCCACTATGCATGAAACGCTTAAACCTTTGATTACGGCAAGAGTGATGCAAACTATAGATGAGATAAATCCTTTAGTAGCTCAATAAAATAGTCAATAAGTTTCAGAAAATCAATGATTACGATTAAGTAAAAATAAAGATTTATATCGAATACTTTTCTGAAGCTTATTTCAAAAAATAATTTTTTTATATCTTTTTTACTAAGCTTAAAACCTTTATTTTTGTCTTTTTTGACCTATGTCAAACTTTGTCAGTTCATTTCCGTTTTTTCCTTTATTTCTATTAAATAAACGATTATTATTAGTATAAATAGGGATGTTTATAGCCTCAAACATAATAAATCAAATAATGTAATGTCAGCTTTTTTAAGGAGTTCATATGCTATTGAACCGTAGACAGTTCTTTAAGATCTGTGCTGGTGGTATGGCAGGAACAACGGTAGCTACACTCGGATTAGCGCCAACTGTAGCACTCGCACAAACTCGCCAATATAAATTAATCAAATCAAAAGAAACGCGTAATAATTGTACCTACTGTTCGGTTGGATGTGGAATGTTACTCTACAGCCGTGGAGATGGCGCCAAAAATGCCGAATCGTCTATTTTTCATATCGAAGGCGATCCTGATCACCCTGTTAGTCGTGGTTCACTGTGCCCAAAAGGTGCCGGTGTCCTTGATTATATTAAAAGTGAGCAACGGGTTAAATATCCGGAATATCGCGCACCGGGCTCAGATAAATGGCAACGTATTAGTTGGGATGAAGCCATTGATCGCATTGCGCGTTTGATGAAAGCTGACCGAGATAAAAATTTTATCGAAAAAAATGAGAAAGGTACAACGGTTAATCGCTGGACAACTACCGGTTGGCTTGTCACATCGGCAGCAAGCAATGAAACGGGTTGGTTAGCTTTTAAAGTGGCGCGTGCGTTAGGCATGTTAAGCCTTGAAACCCAAGCAAGGGTTTGTCATGGTCCTTCTGTATCAAGCCTAGCGGCCACTTTTGGACGCGGCGCAATGACAAATAACTGGAATGATATCAAAAACGCAAATGTCGTTATTGTCATGGGGGGAAATGCAGCTGAAGCCCATCCAGTTGGATTTAAATGGGCTATTGAAGCCAAAATTACTAACGGAGCAGAACTGATCGCCATCGATCCGCGTTTTCATCGAACGGCTTCTGTTGCTGACCATTATGTCCCAATTCGTTCAGGAACAGATATCACATTTTTACTGGGTGTGATTAATTATTTAATTACCCATAACGAAGTCAACTTTGAATATTTGGTAACCCACAGTAATGCAAGTTTACTCGTACGCGATGATTTCAATTTTGATACCAATACCGGTTTATTTAGTGGTTATGATTCATCTAACCGCCAATACGATCAAACAACATGGGCCTATCAAAAAGATGAAAATGGTTATGCCCTCAGGGATAAAACACTGAGTCATCCTCGTTGTGTTTGGAACCTATTAAAACAACATGTTAGTCGTTATACACCTGAAATGGTCAATAAAGTAACCGGCAGTCCTATTGACAATTTTTTACATGTTTGCCGATCTTTAGCCAGTACTAAAACTAATGATAGAGCTGCGACGTTCTTATATGCTTTAGGGTGGACTCAGCATACTTATGGTTCACAAATTATCCGCACTGCAGCTATGATACAACTTATTTTAGGTAATATTGGTGTAATGGGCGGCGGAATTAACGCCTTACGTGGTCACTCCAATATTCAAGGTTTAACTGATGTCGGTTTATTATCTAACCGTTTACCTGCTTATCTTGATTTACCAAAAGAATCACAAATCACGCTCGCACAATATTTAGAAGAAAAAACACCCAAACCGCTTGGTCCGAGCGAAGTTAACTTTTGGGGCAATTATCCAAAATTCTTTGTCAGTTTTATGAAGTCAATGTACGGCGATAAATCAACAAAAGAGAACGATTGGGGTTTTGATTGGTTGCCTAAGTGGGACAAAACGTATGATGTTTTAAGATTTAGTAAGATGATGCGTGATAAACAAGCTAATGGCTTTATTTGTCAAGGGTTTAATCCACTTGCAGCGCTACCTGATAAAAACAGTATCCGTGAAGGTTTATCCAATCTAAAATTTTTGGTAAGCATTGATCCAATGCCAACAGAGACAGCCGAATTTTGGAAAAACCACGGTGAATCTAATGATGTCGATCCAAGTAAAATCCAAACAGAAGTTTTTAGATTACCATCAAACTGCTTTGCAGAAGAAAATGGCACCATTGTAAACTCTTCTCGATGGTTACAATGGCATTGGGCAGCGGCAAGACCACCTTATGAAGCAATATATGATCCAGAAATTATTGCACGTATCTTCTTAAGAATAAAAGAGCTATATGCCGAAGAAGGTGGTGCGTACCATGAAGCTATCGATAATTTAACTTGGGATTATCAAGACCCTGAAGGTCCAGCTGCCGAAGAGTTATCCAAGGAGTGTAATGGTCGAGCATTAGCAGATTTAACCGATGCTAATGGCAATGTCATACTTAAAAAAGGCCAGTTATTAAGCGGTTTTTCCCAATTAAAAGCCGACGGAACTACGTCTTCAGGTATTTGGATCTTTTGTGGTTCCTGGACAGAACAAGGTAACCAAATGGCAAGACGCGATCCTAGCGATCCATCAGGTAAAGGCGTTCATGCTGGTTGGGCTTGGGCGTGGCCAATGAATCGACGAGTCTTGTATAACCGCGCATCAGCAGATGAAAATGGTAAACCTTACGATCCTAAACGCGTTTTAGTCAAATGGAATGGCTCAAGTTGGGTAGGAAACGATGTACCTGACTTTACCGCAACCTTATCACCAAGTACTGGTGCGGGTGCTTTTATCATGAATAATGATGGTTTAGGTGGACTATTTTGCTTAAATCGACTAGTTGATGGACCATTCCCTGAACATTATGAACCATTTGAAACACCTATTACGACCAATCCTCTGCACCCAAGTCAAATTAGTAGTCCTGTGGCTCGTGCATTTAAAGAGGATTTAGCGCGATTAGGTAATGCTGAACAATTTCCTTATGTGGGTACGACTTATAGTATTACCGAACATTTTCATTTTTGGACTCAGCATGCAAGACTAGCATCAATTACTCAACCTGAACAATTTATAGAGCTGAGTGAAAATCTAGCCAATAAAAAAGGTATTAAACTTGGCGATACCGTAAAAGTCACTTCATACCGAGGCTATATTAAGGCTAAAGCGGTTGTGACTAAGCGCCTTCCAACATTGACTGTTGATGGTAAAGAAATCGAAACCATTGGAATTCCGATCGTTTGGGGATTCACAGGTCAGACTAAGAAAGGATTTTTAGTGAATGAATTAACGCCACATTTAGGTGACGCTAATTCACAAACTCCAGAATATAAATCATTCTTAGTCAATATCGAGAAAGTTACCACTGCGGCATAAAAGGAGGGAAAATTATGTCATTACAAACTCAAGATATTATTCGCCGCTCTGCAACAAATGCATTAACTCCGGCTCCACGAGCTCGAGATTATCAACAAGAAGTGGCTAAATTAATTGATGTAACTACGTGTATTGGTTGCAAAGCATGTCAAGTCGCTTGTAGCGAATGGAATGATTTGCGAGCCGAAATTGGTCATACTGTCGGAGTATATGATAATCCAGCAGATTTAGAACCTAAAGCATGGACGGTAATGCGCTATTCAGAAGTTGAAGTCAATGGTAAATTTGAATGGCTTATTCGTAAAGATGGTTGTATGCACTGTGCCGATCCTGGTTGTTTAAAAGCTTGCCCATCTGAAGGTGCAATCATACAGTATGCGAATGGAATTGTTGATTTTCAATCAGAGCATTGTATTGGTTGTGGTTACTGTGTGGCGGGTTGTCCATTTAATATTCCTCGGGTCAGTAAAGAAGATAATCATTCTTACAAATGCACTTTATGTGTCGATCGCGTAGCGGTTGGTCAAGAACCCGCTTGTGTTAAAACCTGCCCAACTGGCGCTATCCATTTTGGTACAAAGCAAGATATGATTCGCCATGCAGAACATCGAATCGAAGATTTGAAAAAACGCGGTTTTGAACACGCAGGTCTTTATGATCCTCAAGGTGTAGGGGGAACTCATGTTATGTACGTCTTACATCATGCTGATCAACCTGAGCTATACCATGGTTTACCAAAAGATCCACATATTAGCGAAGTTGTTAAATTCTGGAAAGGTGCATGGAAGCCACTTTCAGCTGCTGCGTTTGTTGCAACATTTGGAGGTTTATTGTTCCATTATATGGGTGTTGGCGCAATTGAAGTGGATGAAGAAGACATTGAACATGAAAAACAGGCTGATGCACAAGCCCGAAAACGACTAGGTTTGCCAGCTTTTTCACGAAAAAATACAGCAAATTCATCACAACAGGAGAGCCATCATGAATAAGAAAGGCATGATACTTAGAACACCACTTATTGTTCGCTTCTGTCACTGGTGTATGGTATGTCTGTTTATTTTAACTGCACTATCTGGACTGTCATTATTTTTTCCTTCAATAAAATTATTTGGATTAGTGCTTGGTACCCCGCAATTAGTTAGGGCATTACACCCAATTATTGGCTGTATTGTGTTTGTCCTTTTAATGTTTATGTTTGTAAAACTGGCTCACCATAATATTCCTAATAAGAATGATCTTATCTGGATAAAAAACTTCAAAAAAGTGATTATGGGTAAAGAAGAAGGTATTCCTATTGGCAAATATAATGTGGGTCAAAAGTTTCTATTTTGGTGCATTATGAGTTTAATTTTTGTGTTATTTGTGACAGGAATGATCATGTGGCGCCGATATGTTTCTGATTACTTTCCAATACCAATTGTTCGTTTAGCTATCTTTTTCCACTCTTTTGCGGCAATTTGTTTAATCTTACTTGCTATTGGTCATGCTTATATGGCAATTTGGGTTAAAGGTTCGATTAAAGGAATGATAACAGGCTACGTTTCACGTGCTTGGGCACGAAAAAATCATTCATCTTGGTATGAAGCAGAAATGTCAAAAATATACCAAGAAGAACTTAAAACAAGTACCGAAGCTAAAGAAGCTCAATCGACTAAAATAGAACAAAAGCCCGCTTAATAAAACTTTGTAGATTAAACGCCTAATCTCCGCTGATACTGATCAGCGGAATAAGCTAATTTGGCATTAAGATTTAGATAAAATAATAATTATGGTCATTAATAATGAGTATTAAAATCATCCCTCAGCAGCAACTTGAACAACAAACTATAAACTCTGTTATTAGGCAAATTCCATTATTATTTTATCCCTCACCTAAAACACTGTATATTCGTCGTGCAAAACGACTAAAAGAGTTAGCCGCAAAAAGCACATTCAGTGATTATCTTAACTTTTGTGCAGCAATAGCTGAGCAACAAGCTAATTTAGTTAAACACAATCCAATTAATATTGAGATTGTAAACATCAAAAACAGTGAATATCCGCCATTAAGTTTAGCCAATCTTCCTTTATCGACCTTTTGGCAAGATTATCTAAATCAGTTATTCACGCTAATGACTAACACAACCGAACAAGTTACTTCAGTTATACACCAGCTGAAACAAAATAGTACACAACAATTACAAGAAAAAGCACTTCATTTACTCAATGGTGAGTTTGAATGTGTAGCAGGGAATGAAGCAGTATTTATCTGGTCTGCTTTATCGGTTTATTACTGCCAACTTGCCAGCCAAGTTAAAGGTAAAGCGATAGCAGAAAGCACAGATAAAAATTGGCTATGTCCAGTCTGTAATAGTATGCCTGTTGCCAGTATTATCCAATTAGGTAGTAATAATGGTTTACGATATTTACATTGCAGTTTATGTGAAAGCGAATGGTATGTACCTAGAATAAAATGTACTAGCTGTGACAATATGAAAGATATTCAATACTTTTCATTAGATAATGAATTAGCTGCAACAAAAACGGAGTGTTGTGATGCTTGTCACAGTTACTTAAAAATTTTAGATCAAGATAAAGATCCTCACATTGAAATCGTTGCTGACGATATTGCTTCCTTAATATTAGATATTAAAACTGAAGAAGAAGGATATGCCAAAAGTGGGATAAACCCATTTATATTTGCCCAATAAAAAACCAAGTGTAAAAGCGTTATTCATTAAAGTTATCTAAGCTAGATTTCTAATATAACTTACATTTTTGAGGATTTTATAAATACAACTTAACTTTTTTTATTAATAACGCTAGAATGACACTATTGTACTAGTTGATGAGTGTATTTTATGAAGCGCTTTATTTTATTGATAATATTGTTTTTACTTACGCCTTTTTTTAGTTTTGCCGATTCGATAAAAAATGTAGCTATTACCGCGATAGTTGAACATCCCTCATTAGATCAAATTCGTGATGGTGTAAAAGATGAGTTAACTAATAGTGGCTTTAAATTAAATGAGAATTTAACTGTGCAATATAAAAGTGCACAGGGTAGCAGTGCAACAGCAGCTCAAATAGCACGGCAATTTGTCGCGGCAAAACCTGATGTGATTGTTGCTATTGCCACACCTAGTGCCCAAGCAACTGCGGCAGCGACTAAACAAATCCCAATCGTTTTTGCTGGCATTACCGATCCGATTGCAGCTAAATTAGTTAAAAATTGGCAGCCTACAGGTACCAATATTACCGGTGTTTCTGATTACCAAGAAATTGGACCACAAATTGATTTTATGAAGAAGATCGTTCCTAACATGAAGTCAGTTGGTTATATTTATAGCCCAAGTGAAATTAACTCAACTGTTGTATTAAAAAATCTTCAAACACAGCTAGCCGCACAAAATATGATACTTTTTGCAGTTCCCGCACAGCGAACAGCAGATATTTCAACAGCCGCAAATACGTTAAAAGGTAAAGTTGATTTAATCTATACAACTACCGATAACAATGTCGTTTCAGCCTATGAGTCGTTAGTTAAATTTGCGAATGAAAATAAAATTCCACTTTTAGCATCATTTCCTGATGCCATAGAGCGAGGAGCCGTCGCCGCTTATGGTATGAGTTATTACGATGTTGGTCGACAATCGGGAAAACTTGTGGTTAGAATATTAAAGGGCGAAAAACCAGGTAACATTGCTCCCGAAATAGGGCAAGCATTACAGTTAGTGATTAACCTTGATGCGGCTAAAAAACAAGGCATTACGTTACCAACCGACGTTATCCAATCTGCTTATAAAGTTATTGGGCAATAGCTAATTCCTACAATAAATTTCTTCACAATATTGCTCACTATAGTGAGCAATAATCATGCAAAAACTCATTGATATTCAATATAGAATGTAACATATATAATTAATCATCATCTATAGATAATAACTAAGATTAGAGAAAATAATTAAGTTTTGCACTTAACTTGTAATGAAATATTTACACTCATAACTATTTTTCAGTGTAGATATTTATTCAGTTTTGCTTTATAGTAACTGAATATTCAGTTTGGTTGTAAAAAAAATATTACAGGAGTACTCATATGCGTAATTCTATTATAAAAATTTGTATGCTACTCGGTTTATCGGCAGTCGCTTTTTTATCTTCGGCAGAGCCACAAAATGAACAAAAATACGTTGCTATCACTGCAATTGTTGAACACCCAGCATTAGACAATGTTCGTAAAGGGGTTGAAGATGAATTAAAAGAGAGTGGTTATATTGCAGGTAAAAACTTGAAATTACAATTTGCCAGCGCACAAGGTAGTAGTGCTAATGCTGCCCAAATTGCTAAACAGTTTGCTGCAAGTAAACCCGATGCTATTGTCGCAATTGCCACACCTAGCTCGCAAGCGTTAGTTGCAACAACGAAAACGATTCCGATTGTTTTCACAGCAGTTACCGATCCTGTCGCTGCAAAATTAACGCCAAGTTGGGAAGCGTCAAAAACAAATGTCACAGGTGTATCTGACGCGCTATCATTAGATTCTCAAATAGAAATGATGTTAAAGATTAAACCTGATGCAAAAAATATTGGTTACGTTTATAGCCCAAGTGAAGTGAACTCAACAATTGTTCTTAAAGCATTGCAAGTGGCTTTAGATAAACGCGGAATGAAAATTATTGCCGCCCCAGCCCAGCGGACTTCTGATATCTCAACTGCAGCTAGAAGCTTAAAGGGTAAAGTTGATATGATTTATACAACAACCGATAATAATGTTGTTTCCGCTTATGAAGCTTTAGCCAAAGTTGCTAATGAAAGTAAAATTCCTTTATTGGCATCCGATCCCGATTCTGCTGAGCGAGGCGCGATTGCCGCTTTGGGTATGAGTTATTACGATCTAGGTCGACAAGCTGGTAAAATTGTCATTCGTATACTCAATGGAGAAAAACCAGGTGATATTCCACCTCAAATTGGTAATGTTACCCAATTAACAATTAATAAAAAAGCTGCAGAACGCCAAGGCGTGACATTATCTGAAGATGTATTAAAATCTGCAGCAAAAGTTGTCGAAAAATAATTTTTTACTCTTTCAACACCTAACCGCCAACTTTGGCGGTTACTTTTAATGGATCGTTTTCATGTCTTTTGAATTTTTATTAGGCTCAATTGGAATTGGACTTATTTATGCACTGGTTAGTTTAGGTGTATTTATCTCATTCCGTTTACTTGATTTTCCTGATCTTACTGCCGATGCCAGTTTTCCACTTGGCGGTGCTGTTTGTGGATTATGTATCTATATCGGTATCGATCCTTGGATAGCTACGTTATTAGGTATGTTTGCTGGTTGTATTGCAGGTGCAATGACAGGCATACTGTATGTCAAACTCAATATATTACAGTTACTTTCTAGTATTATTGTTATGATTGGACTTTACTCGATCAATTTACGAATTTTAGGTATTGGACCTTATATCATGGGTGAAACACCTAAAATGGCTGGTTCGCCTAACCTCTCTTTATTGGATGCTAGAACAATATTTTCGCCTTTCATTACCGAAGATTACAGTAATCAATATATCGTCCAACCATTAATGGTATTAGGATTTGTCATTGTGTTTTGGATAATACTAAATTTATTTTTAAACACACAGATGGGGTTAGCATTACGAGCAACCGGAACAAATCAAAGAATGGCCAAATCTCAAGGTATTCCGACAGGAGGGATAACTATTTTAGGCATGGCTATATCAAATGGTCTAATTGCACTTGGTGGATCGTTGTTTGTGCAAACTCAAGGGGGTTCTGATATCACCATTGGTGTGGGAACAATTGTTATTGGACTTGCTTCTATTATCATTGGTGAAAGTATATTTCCAACTAAACGCATTTGGGCTGTCATGCTTGCGGTTATTTTTGGTTCTATTTTGTATCGATTATTTATTGCCTTTGCCCTAAGTAACGAATTTTTACAAAATATAGGTGTAGGTACAGAAGATTTAAATCTTATTACTGCAATATTAGTTGTGCTTGCTTTAGTTCTACCTAAACAGCTAAAAAAGCATTCAAAGAAAAGAGGAAGTAAACATGATTAAAGTTGGAGAATTGCAATTAACTTTTAATCAGGGTACGCCGATTGAAAATCATGTATTACGCGGATTAAATCTTAATATTAGTGAGGGAGAATTTGTTACTATTATAGGAAGTAATGGTGCGGGAAAAAGCTCACTACTTAATGTAATTAGTGGCGATTTATTTGTTGACTCAGGTAGTATTATTATAAATGGACAAGATGTTACGCGTTGGCCAGCATGGAAAAGAGCGGGTATGGTTGCTAGAGTATTTCAAGATCCGATGGTAGGGACTTGTGAGAATTTAACTATCGAAGAAAATCTCGCTATTGCCTACAACCGTGGACATCGTTTTACCCTATCACCAGCGCTAAACCGTAAACTACGTATCTTATTTAAAGACAAATTAGCTACTTTAAATTTAGGGCTTGAAAATCGATTATCCGATATGATGGGTTTGCTATCTGGTGGACAGCGACAGGCAGTGAGTTTATTAATGTCAACATTACAACCTTCAAAAGTATTATTACTTGATGAACATACTGCTGCACTCGATCCTAAAACAGCACAATTTGTTTTAGAACTAACTAATGATATTGTTTCTAAAAACCGTTTAACAACAATAATGGTAACACACTCAATGAAACAAGCTTTAGAATATGGTAATAGAACAGTGATGCTTCATCAAGGGCAGGTGGTACTTGATGTCTCAGGAGAACAACGAGATAAACTAACCGTTACTGATTTATTAGATATGTTTGAAAAAACACGAGGCGAAAAAGTCACTGACGATGCCCTACTTTTAGGTTAATAATTATGATAAGCAATATTTTTAATTAAAATATTGCTTTCTTTACTCAAAAGAATCCGTCTATACGCGTTTAGTATCTTATTTTTTCCTATCACATTTTCTCCAAACATCGTATAGTATGAACACAAATTACTTGTTTATATTCATCAATAATAAGTAAAAACAGCTATTTTATTAAGGAGAAAATATGAAAAAAACACTATTATCTTTAGCACTTATCACATTAACCTCAACTGCTTTTGCCAACGAACCGATCAAATCAGCAGAAAATACAGCAGCTGAAGCAAATCAAAATACTAAAACATTCCACGGTAAAAACCACTTACCATTAAATCACCAAAAACCGTTGTTGGATATTACAATTACTAGCAATAATCCAGAAGAAACCATCAAAAAAATTACAACATTTTTTCCTGAAGAAAAAGGAAAACAATATAGTGTGCATGTTTCTATTAGTGAGTTGCCTGAATTGAATGATAATACTCAAAAACCACAAACAGAACAAACTCCGGAAACCAACACCCAAGAAAATAATGCACAAAATTAATGATTATTGAATTAAAAAGCCCAATATTAATTGGGCTTTTTTAGCTGTGTTTAAAACACGTAGATAATTTTTCACGGACTATCATTAGCGCAAACCCTAATAAATTTTTGCCACACCACGTTAATGGATTATCAATATTCAGTGCATCTTGGGATAAACCGATTCCCCATATGTTATCAACTGGACTCGCTTCAACTAAAATACGTTGTTGAGTAGCTAGTAAAAAATTAGCTAATTGTTGATTTTGCGAAAATTTGGCTAAGTTACCTTTAATAACGATAGATAAACACTGCTCTTCCCATATTTAAGGTATAAATCCTGTTATTTGACGGCCAAGCGCCTTAGCCAAACCAGGATTATTTGCATTTAGGATATCTTGTAACATCTTTTGATCGTTAAATAATCTCGCTTTTTCTGCCATCATATAATGCTCAGCCGTTGCATAATCAATACCGTCAATGTTGAAATGGCTTGGATACCATTGACTAAAACAGGACTTGGTAATAATGGATGCGGGTTCCTTCTGTTTATGGCTCCAAAAATATAGATATTTGAAACGCTCTCCATTGCTATAACGTTGACATAATTGGTAAATATCCATAGTGCGTTCCTTTGTTCTAGATTAACATATTATAATAATTATGTTTTATAGTAACAATTAAACACATGAATTAGCTTGCTAATATTACCGCTTATAAATATTGAGTGAATCATAACCGCATAGAAAATAAAGCATAAATTAACATTAAATAAATCAAGAAGTATAACTCGATAATAAATACCTAGATTAATTGAGATATGACTAAACAAGTTGAATAAAAAATGAAAATTAAAATAGATAACTTAATTTTTGATTAGCAAAAACAGAGGAAATTGAGATCTTCTTATTTTATAAAAATAATAAATAATATAGTGCTTAGTAAATCAATATCTAGCTACATTTAAAACGGGGTAATAATTTCAAAATCATCGACCCTCTGTGTCATTTATCATCTACATTTTAACCATAAAAAGCAAAAAAACCCAGCATCTCTGCTGGGCTCTCGCGCTAATTTAAAAGTCTGGCGGCACCCTACTCTCACATGGGTAATACCCACACTACCATCGGCACTACGGCGTTTCACTTCTGAGTTCG
>NZ_JAFNOQ010000009.1:0-109406 GCF_026536145.1 Gilliamella sp. B3464
GGCATCGGGCATCGGGCATCGGGCATCGGGCATCGGGCATCGGGCATCGTTTTTATTAGTTAATAGTGATAGTAATTGTTATCAAAAGTTTTATTCTTTATACAAAAATCCATTTTCAGATTTATCTCTTTATTTTTTCTATATTAGTGAGTCTAATCGTATCTCCTTATTCAAAGCGTTTTTAAGGCAGGGGATAGTAAAAACAGGTTTATGCACTCTATTTTTGTTGGTGTTGTTTACAGTGATATCGATAAAGCCGGTGTATGGTTTAACGACACAAACAGCACAGGTAATAAATGGGACAAGTCCTTATTTAACTTATGACAATGGAAAGACAGTATCAACAACAATATTACCACTGTTATCGCTAACGTTACCGAATAATAAAGTGATAAGCGCGTTGGAAGACAAATCATCAGTAGTTGAACCCATTGTGATAGAAAAAGTGCCGACAACTTTTAATGATATTAAAACCTATTTACCTTTTAGTAATTATCCATCAATGCCGTTAGCTAATGTAATAGTGGCAAATAATTATTGGCGTGATGCAGATGGGGATAAACTTTTTACCATAACGGGTTATATGAAAGTGAAATGGGAAACGTACGATGGTGAAGATGTGACCGATTATGTGAAATCGAATCCGAATAGTGAGTTAGATTCGTGTAAATCTCCCTATAAGTTAACACTCAGTGCCGATGATGGTGCTTTATTGACTAATTATGGTATACCGGATACGAATTCATTCAAAGGGGAAAGCCACAGTTACTATATATTGTCTAAACACACAGTATGTTATGTTAAACCCTATGCTATTGAAAAAATGCCACAATTTCAGTGGTTAAGTTTTGATAGTAGTAATACATTCGTTGCATGGAATGATTCACGATATACGTCAAGGACAGCTGTTGGTGGAGGCTATACGTCAGATTATGTGCCTAACATCGGCTTTAAAGCGACGCCAACTGCATCTGGTGGTAAAAAATTTCCGACGACTGGTTTTGCAGGTGCCAAATTTCAACTAATTGTGACAGGCTCTCCTGCCAGTTATAGTTTTAGTGTTCCCAATAATCCGGGAGGTCAAGTGACTATCGATCCGCAAGGTTATGTCTTACTAAAAGGCAAACCAACTGGTGATGTTACTGTAAGAGCAACTGTTAAGCAAAATCCAGCTATTAAGTTAGATTATACATTTAATCCAACCAGTGTCTGGGCGAATCCGCTTAAAGATTTTTTTGATATTTGGAGTGTTGCTATTCAAAGATGTAGTATAAATAATTTGCTCTCATACTCGGAGTTAACCAATACACCTGTTGATGATCGTTTAAATGGTTCTTTTGAAATTATAAATGGTTATACAAGAGCCATTGGTCAAGGACTTCTACCCGAATGGGGTTATTCAACTCAACAAACTTATCCTGATTCAACATGGCGAGATGAAGGCGATAGATATTGGACAAAAGATTTATATTATCAAAGTAGTTATGGTACTCATATTGATGTTAATTCAAGTTCAGGTCTTTTAGGGGTAGATGCTGATGCAGTAGGGGCTCCTGACTATTTGGTTTGTCGGCAATAACGGCTTTTTATCTGTTTGGTTGGTATAAAAATGAAAATTGATAAGAAGTTAGATTTATTGAGTCAATATCAAGGTATTTTATTATTTCGTGAAGGGTTATTTTTACGTGCGTATAATCAGTCTGCCTACATTTTAAATGAGATACTTGGGCAACAGCTAAAATTGAAATTTTATCAAGCTACAGGTGCTCGAAATCAATGGATTGTTAAGTGTGCCTTTCCGGCAAATAAGATAAACGAACGTTTACCGGGAGCGACCTTAACCTCTTTTGGTTACCTAATTGCTGGTGAGTTTGATTTAACGAATTATGGTCAATGGTTTGCGCGACGTTGCCTTGAAGAGAATGAAATGAACGAAATGGCAAAAGCCGACTCCGAGTCGTTATCAACGACGAGCCGTCGGCGTCGGAGCTCGCACTATATTTGAGCAAAATCTAGACAATAGCTAACTGCTATTGTCTAGAAAAAAATATTTGATTTGTGTTCATATTACATCATCGTTAGCAAAACAAGCTGAATTTTAATTGATTAATTTTGAAAACGAACGCGTTTTTAACAGATCTAAAAAATTTAATAATTGAATAGACACTGACACAAGATAATATAATGTTTTGTAATTAAGCATAATTAATCAATCTGTTAAGGTTATTTAATTATTATTTTTAAAAATTTTTGATGATAAAGTTATTTTACTGACTTTATTACAAAGTGCCGCCTAGTTTTACTAAACTTATATCATAAATAATCAAACCAATATTTTTATTGTGCTTCTCAACAACAAAATTTACAATATCTTCCTGATATATCAGTTAGGTTATACACAATGTCTATCGCTGTTGTTGAAATAAATCGTAAATCAATTCTGCATAATCTTGACGTTTTAAAAAATCAAGCACCGCAAAGCGCACTAATGGCTATTGTTAAAGCCAATGCTTATGGTCATGGTGTTGAGGGCATCGCTAAGTTATTGCAAGATAAAGTCAGTTATTTTGGGGTTGCAAGAGTTTCTGAAGCATTATTTTTAAGAAAACTTGGTATTAATACACCGATTGTCTTACTTGAAGGTTTTTTTCCTCATGATGATGTGGCGGATTTGATCGATTTTAATTTGCAACCGGTGATCCACGCTAGTTGGCAAATTGATGCTTTAAATAATATTGCCATTGACAATCAAATTACCGCATGGTTTAAAGTTGATACAGGAATGCATCGGTTAGGGTTTCATTTAGATGAAGCACAAGCCGAATTTAATCGGCTTGCTAATTGTCAAGTGATACGTAAATCGATAAATATTATTAGCCATTTTAGCTCAGCGGATGAATTTGATTCAGCACAAACTAACAAACAAAATGCACGATTAGATGCGTTTATTCATTCTTCAGGTAATAAATCATTGATCAATAAACTTTCTATTGCTGCCTCTGGAGGAATATTGCATTGGCCGGATTCTCATCGTGATATGATAAGAGCAGGAATTGCGTTGTATGGTGTTTCTCCTTTCAACGATCCTATTGCTGATCTTAAACCTGTAATGACATTTAAATCTGAATTAATTGCTGTGCGTAAACATAAAAAAGGTCAAGCTGTCGGTTATGGTCAAATCTGGACAAGCCACAAAGATACGCTTTTAGGCGTGGTTGCTATGGGATATGGTGACGGTTATCCACGTAATATTGCGGAAAATACGCCTGTCGTTATTAACGGACGCCGAGTGCCAATTGTGGGGCGAGTTTCGATGGATATGATTGTGATCGATTTAGGGATCGATAGTCTAGAAAAACCCGGTGATGAGGTCATATTTTGGGGTAAACAGTTACCTGTTGAAGAGATTGCTAAACACACCGGTATCAGTGCATATGAGCTTTTAACGCGCTTAACTTCCCGCGCAAAAATTCACTATATAGATTAATCATTATGACAAAAAAAATATTTTTATATACGATTCTTACACTCATTATAATTATAGGTGGTGCAATTGGTATTAGTTACTATTTTCTGCACCAATTCTCAAAACAGCAAATG
This sequence comes from Gilliamella sp. B3464, assembly GCF_026536145.1. NCBI lineage: Bacteria > Pseudomonadati > Pseudomonadota > Gammaproteobacteria > Orbales > Orbaceae > Gilliamella > Gilliamella sp. B3464. The sequence goes on from NZ_JAFNOQ010000009.1 coordinate 3,601, forward strand.
CAAGTCACAGATGACAACCAAATATTTGTGCTTAAAAAGGGAACAACTTTGCATCAATTAGTTGCTGAAATAAAACAAAACAACTTAATGCAACAAGCTTATTTGTTACCTTATCTTTATAAATTAGATCCTTCGTTGAGTTCGATAAAAGCTGGCACATATCAATTACATGCTCACATGACAGTTGAAGAATTTTTACAGTTACTAGTCTCTGGAAAAGAGAGTAATTTTTCTATTCAATTTGTTGAAGGTAAACGCGCTAAAGATTGGCTTAATGTGCTTAAAACTACACCTTATATTCAACAAACACTCGATGGCAAATCCAATGAAGAAATTGCTAAATTATTGGGTATTGATGGTTCAATCGAAGGATGGTTATCACCAAATACATATCTTTATACGGCCGATTCGACTGATGTAAGTATATTAAAACGTGCTTATCTGACCATGAAAAATAATTTACAAAAAGTATGGGATAATCGTGATAAGGATTTGCCATATCGATCGCCTTACGAAATGTTAATCATAGCTTCAATTATTGAAAAAGAGACGGGCATTAGTTCTGAACGAGCGAATGTTGCTTCGGTATTTGTGAATCGATTAAAGGCAAAAATGAAATTACAAACTGATCCAACGATCATTTATGGCTTAGGTGATAATTATACTGGTGCCATTAGGCGCTCAGATCTAACCGATACCAACAATCCGTATAATACTTATGTTATTGAGGGGTTGCCGCCTACACCTATTGCCATGCCTAGCCTTGCTTCTTTAGAAGCCGCTGCTCACCCAGCTAAGACCAACTATCTGTTTTTTGTGGCAACAGGCAACGGTGGTCATACGTTCTCAAATAGTTATGGTAGTCATCAACAAGCAGTAAATGAATACCGTAAATTAACGCGTGATGTTAATTAATCTTATCGCTATCATCGCCGCATAAATCAGTATGCGGCATCTATAACAAATTCCAAAAATGTAAGCATAACGGTTTAATTGCGTTCATTTTCGGTGGATAGTTTGTCAAGCTGTTTAATAAGATATAACAGTTGAACGGTATTTTCAGGATGTTCTTTTAAGGCTTCTTCAAAATAAGGATGAAGTGCAAATGTCGGAATCTTGGTTTTGGCATCGATAAGCGCCAAAATCCGCGGAATAAAAATCCATTGTAACCATTCATGACTTTGCATAGTATCAATTGCAAAAGGTTCTTGGCTTAAAAAAGCAGCAGTTGGTGGTGGCGTTGTTTGCCATAAACGAATGTTTTGTAATTCAAGTTTGATTAACTCAAGTTGTTTTACTATTTTTTGGGCTTGTGACAATTCATCAATAAGTTTGCGATAATATTGCCAATTAAAACAAGGTCCAGGATCAGTTTTACGTTCTGGTGCAATATCGCTATGACCAGTAATATTTTTAATGCCATACGTGTGTTGCAACAATAAGGTAACAGCGGCTAATTGTTGATATTGATAATCCGTAAAATCATCTGTATCACAACCCTCCATTTCAATGCCAATCGAAAAATTATTACAATTCTCCCTACCTTCAAAACTTGATTGCCCAGCATGCCAAGCTCGCTTATCAAATGGAACAAATTGAATTATCTGACCATCACGACGAATAAATAGATGGCTAGATACTTCTAGTTGATAAATTGTTGCAAAATAGGGATGTTCGTTAGGATCAAGTTTACCCGTAAATAGTTGTTCAACATAAGGACCACCATATTGATTTGGCGGTAAACTGATATTATGAATCACTATTAATGAAATTTCTTCATTAGCAGGGCGATCATTATAATAAGGTGAAATGACTTGTTTTACACCCTGTAACCAACCATTAACAATATTAAGTGACATATGGACTCCAATAAACTTTGCTTTATACAGTGAGGATAAAATTTAATTTTGCGATAACGTTCTCAAACATTCTTCTTGCATCTTAAATAGTTGCAATAAATATCAATCATTACTTCCAAAATGAATTTTTACATATTATTTCATTTTTTTGTTTTGCTATAAAGTCACTACCTTATTCACTAACTTTAACTCACGAGAAAATTATGACAGCTCAATCAGGATTTACCTTGTTTGAACTTATGATTGCAATAGTTGTTATTGCTATTCTTACAGCCATTGGCTTGCCGGCTTATCAAGGTTATGTAAAAAAGGCGGCTTTAACCGATATGCTACAGACTATGACAGCTTATAAAACCGCTATTGAAATATGTGCAATTGAACAAGGTCATTTAACACATTGCAGTAATGGTAATAATGGTGTGCCCATCAGTAAATCATCGAATTATGTCACATCTGTTTCTGTAACTAACGGCGTGATTACTTTGGTTGGCAAGAGCGCTTTATTGGGATTAACCACAACCTTAACACCGACAATTAATACCACTGAAGGTAATTTAGTTTGGACCCGAAATTGTTTAACAACACCGATAGATACGTCTTTAACACAAGCTTGTGAAGCTATTTTTAAATTTTGATCGTTAAAACGATTGACAAGGAATATGTGATGAATGCAGAGCAATTAGTTGAAAGTTTAGATAAATTATTGTTGTCAGCATTAGATAAACGGGCTTCGGATATTCATTTTGAACCTTATTTACATTATTATCGTATTCGCATGCGAATTGATGGTGTGCTGCAAGATATGCTTATGCCACCATTAGCTTTAGCTAAACAAATTGCCGCTCGGTTAAAAATTATGGCAAAGTTAAATATTGCTGAGCAACGCTTGCCACAAGATGGTCAATTGATAGTAGATCGTTATGCAATGCGGATATCTACGTTACCGGTCATTAATGGTGAAAAAATCGTGCTGAGAGTCATGGACAATAATGAATCGGAACTCACCATTGATGATTTAGGATTAACACAACACAATCTTTCAATATTTCAACAAATTTTAGATTATCCTCAAGGGTTGATTTTAGTGACTGGGCCAACCGGTAGCGGGAAAACGGTTACCTTATATAGTGGATTAAAAAAGTTAAACAAACCTGAGCGTAATATTTGTAGCGTTGAAGATCCGATAGAAATCCCCATTGATGGCATTAATCAAACTGCCATAAATGTTAAAGCAAGTTTAACCTTTGCTGTTATATTGCGAGCCTTACTTAGGCAAGATCCCGATGTGATAATGATTGGTGAAATTCGTGATCCTGAAACAGCAGAGATTGCTATTCAAGCAGCGCAAACAGGACATTTAGTTTTATCCACATTGCACACCAATTCAAGTTTAGAAGCCTTAATTCGATTAAATCAAATGGGAATTAAAAATTATCTGGTTTCCTCAAGTTTAAAATTAATTATTGCCCAACGTCTTGTTCGTAAGCTTTGTCAGTATTGTAAGGTTGTCGCAAGTCAATTAATAGTGCTAGGAGGAGAAACAACAGCTCATTTTATTGCTATGGGCTGCGAACATTGTTTTGGTGGGTATCATGGGCGCATAGGATTATATGAATTTTTACCAATAACGACAGAAATACAACATCAATTACTCCGTGACCAAATGATTTCGCCTACCAATATGATAACGCTCAAAGTTGCAGGACAAAAACTGGTTAAAGATGGTGTTACCACCATTGCAGAATTGCAACGTGTTTTGGGTGATTATCTATGAAAAGGCTCTACGTATGGTATGATTTGGATTTTAATGAAAATAAAATAATTGCGTCTTCTCAGCAAGACGCGAAAAAACAGCTATTATTACAAGGCAAAATTGCCATCAAAATAAAACCAGTTAAATATATTAATAAACATAGTTTTACTCGTTTAGAGTTACTGGTTGTTACTAAACAAATAGCAACGATGCTTAAAGCAGGTCTTTCTATTGTTGATAGTTTACTTATTTTAGCGAAAGAGCACCCTCATCCTCATTGGCAATATCTTCTTGTTGAAATTGAACATCAGATTGCAAAAGGGGAACCTTTATCAAAAGTTTTAACTCATCATCATTTGGTCTTTCCGACACTTTATTGTGAAATTGTTGCAATCGGTGAGATGACAGGACAATTAGATTCAAGTTTTGAACAGTTAACGTTACAACTTGAAAAATCAATAAAACTACAAAAGCGTATCAAACAGGCCATGCGTTATCCATGCTTTTTACTCACGGTATCTATAATTGTGATAGTGATAATGCTATTAGTGGTTTTACCCAGGTTTGCTCAGATCTATCAAGATTTTGATGCTCAATTGCCGTTGTTTACCCAGTGCATTATCGATTTGTCACACTTTTTACAACGGGCTTGGTTCATTGTTTTAATTACTCTATTACTAAGCTATTTATTGTATCGGTATTATCTTAAGCTTCGCTATCGAGATGTGATTGATAGTTATACATTAAAATTACCTATAATCGGTAAAGTAATTGCCACTACTTGTTTAACACATATCTTTCAAACAATAGCAATAACTCAACAAGCTGGCATCCCTTTACTTGCAGGTTTGACCGCTTCGGCTAATACGATTATGCATCGTGTGTATCAAAAAAGTATTTTTTATATGATAGCCGAAATCGAAAAAGGGCTTTCATTTAGTCATGTTTTACAAACACAACCGTGTTTTCCAACTTTATGTCGTCAATTGATCCACATAGGAGAACAATCCGGTACGCTGGATTTAATGCTAACCAAGTTAGCCGATTACTATGAAGCGCAGAGTCAAACATTAACTGATAATCTATCTCAATTAGTTGAGCCGTTGTTAATGTTAATACTAGCGCTAATCATTGGAAGTTTAATAATCGCTATGTATTTGCCTATCTTTCAACTTGGCGAGGTGATTAACTAATGATAGCTTGTATTATTGCGATGTTAGGTGCATGTATGGGCAGTTTTATTTGCGTTGCTTTTAGTCGGTTTTCGCCATTACATACTTCCTTTATTTATTTATCGGCCATAAGTTTAACATGTTCATCTTGTCCAAATTGCTTGAATAAACTGAAAGTTTGGCAATTAGTTCCGCTGTTGTCTTATTTGCTATTAAGGCAACGCTGTTATGCATGTCAGGCTAAAATACCGGCTCACTATTTTTTGCTAGAGTTAGCTATGTCAGTGTTGTTTATGGTGATTTATTGGCATAAAGGTATTACTGCGCAAAGTATTGTGTTAATGATGTTGGGTTGTTATTTTTTACTATTAGCCTTAATCGATTTTAAATATTATTTATTGCCGGATTTTTTTACGCAACCATTAATGTGGGGAGGCTTATTGGCGGCATATTTGAATATCAGCAATATACTATTAGCCGATGCATTTATTGGTATTTTATGCGGGTATCTTTTATTAAAAGTACCGGCTAGTTTATTTTATTTAATTTCAAACAAGCATGGATTAGGCGGGGGAGATATAAAATTACTTGCCGCGATAGGTGCATGGATTCCTTATCATTTACTACCCTTATTAGTAATTATGGCTTCAATATTGGGTATTTTTTATTTTCTGATCTTAAACTATCTTTTTTATCGACAATCATTAAAAGTTATTCCATTTGGTCCATTTTTATTAATTTCGGCGTATTGCTGCTGCTATTTTAGTTAATTAAATGATTAAAATGGTCAAATTTTGCTCATACACATCTAATTTTTATATATAACGTAAATCGATTAAATATTTGCTTCTTTTTCAAAGTTCATCAGTTAGCTTATCTGTATTTTAATATATAACTAAAATCACTAATCATAGTAAAAATAGTTATTTTTATAAAAGGTAGAATAGCAGTATAGTACTAACCAATAAACTGATTAAGTTTACAATTGAGAATGAATAAGGAATGTATAATGAGTCGTATTAATGAATTAAAATCAGAGATGATTGCATGGCGTCACCATATCCATGCTCACCCAGAAACCGCATTTGAAGAGAAGAAAACAACGAAATTTATAATTGAAAAGCTTAAATCTTTCGGTATAACTGAGCTCTATACCGATTTTGCACCAACAGGTGTTGTGGGTATTATTGACGGTAAGAAAGAAGGGCGAGTTATCGCATTACGAGCCGATATTGATGCTTTAGATATTATAGAAGAGAATAAAATAGATTATTGTTCAACTATCCCCGGTAAAATGCATGCCTGTGGTCATGATGGTCATACTGCAACATTATTAGGCGTGGCTAAATATTTGAGTGAACACCGTGATTTTTCGGGTACAGTCGTTGTTATCTTCCAGCCAGCTGAAGAAAACGAAGGCGGTGCTCGTGTGATGGTTGAAAATGGCTTGTTTGATCGTTTTCCAATTGAAGCTGTTTATGGTATTCATAATCAACCGAATATGAAATTAAATCATTTTTACATTAACCATGGACCAATGATGGCATCATATGATGTTTTCGAAATCAAAGTAACAGGTGTTGGCGCTCATGCTGCCGCTCCTCATCTTGGTAAAGATACAATTTTAACGGCAACACAAATCGTAAATAGTTTGCAAAGCATTGTCAGCCGCAATGTCGATCCTATTAGCTCTCTTGTGGTGAGTGTTACGCAAATACATAGTGGCGATACGTGGAACGTGTTACCACAACAAGCGGTAATTCGTGGTACAGTTCGTGCTTTTAGCGCCGATGTACAAGATATGGCTGAGCAACGCATTACACAGATTGCAACAGGTATTGCCAGCACATTCGAAGCTAAGGCTGAGGTTGATTATCAACGGCGTTACCCGGCAACAATTAACTATGCTAAGCAAGCTGATATTGCGATAGAAGCTGCTAAAAACGTTGTTGGTGAAAATGGTCTTATTATCGATCCTTTACCATCAATGGGCTCGGAAGATTTTGCTTTTATGCTGCAAAAAATACCAGGCGTATATGTGTGGCTAGGTGCTGGCAAAGGTGCTAATTTACATAATCCAGCCTACAATTTTAACGATGAAGTTTTAATAACCGGGGCGCAATACTTTATTGAAATAGTCAATCAAGAACTTGGGGGGTAACTCAACCTAACATTTTTTAATTGTTATCAGAAATTTACTTAACTAATCAGTTAACTATCTTTTTAAATGTAGATGTTAACTGATTAGCTTTCACTGATCTTAACAAGCCTTAATCAATTAATGAAAACAAAGTTTACTCGCTACAGCGCCTTTTACTCTAAATTGTGTGTTGAGATCGATGCCATTAGCAAGCACAACTTGAACATAAATATCATTGTCTTGATTTAATTTCATCGTTGCAAGGACTTGACCGCTTTCGCGCCAATTGCCATCAATCTGGCATTCGATGGTATCACCAATATTGGGTAAACTATCGCTTTTACCCGTTAATAAATAAAGCCCTCGTTTATTAGCCCCACGAAATTGAGCTCGAGCCACCATTTCTTGACCACAATAACAACCCTTATCAAAACTGATGGCGTCATAATATTGTAAATTACATGCTTGAGGCAGTAATGTTTCACAATTTTCTTTATCGATAATGGCATAACCAGCTTCTAAATCAAGTTGCATCCATCGGCTACAAGGTTGTAAATCTTCATCGATAGTTTGAGGTGATACTCTAATTGCCCGTGTATGAGGTAAATTTAATTTGATATAAGTAATATTATTATGGGTAATACAATTTTGATGATTTAATTGGTCAATAATGTCTGCGGGTATCGCATCGTATTCTAAACCAACGATATTTAAATCATTAACCTGCTCGATAGAGACTTTAGAAAATACGGCATATTTTTTTAAAGCAGCAATTTGCACATCAGCAACACTTTTACGTAAGATATAGTAGATATCTTGCTCTCGTTGAAATAATAGTATGTTACTCCACATTCTGCCTTTAGCATCACAATGTGCAGCGAATAAGGCAGTTTGCTGAGAAAGGTGATCGATATCAATTGTCACTTGTCCCTGTAAATATTTGCGATTATCCACTCCAGATACTTTTACTAACTGCCAATCGGCAAGTGAAATGGGTTTAATTGAGAAATTGCTCATAATAGTGCCTTTTACAAATAAAGAATTTTAACATCAGTAACACTAGAGTTCCAATTTTCTAAAGTGTTAAAACAAAACAAAAATGACTGGAAAATCAATATATAATATTTTGATTACTTTATTAAACTCCCTTTATTTTGATTTTGCAAATTTACACCATTATTTTTTTATTGTGATTTAGTTAAAAGTTATATTATTGACTTAATTGATTTTATATATAAGTTAATGCACAATAAATCAATAGATGACAAAAAAGTTATATTGGAGGCAATAAGCATGGCAAAATTGTCAGGTGCAGAAATGGTCATTCAATCATTGATTGATCAAGGAGTAAAACAGATATTTGGTTATCCTGGTGGTAGTGTTCTTGATATTTATGACGCAATTCATACACTTGGTGGTATTGAACATATATTAGTCCGTCATGAGCAAGCAGCTGTGCACATGGCTGATGGTTACGCTCGAGCTACGGGTGATGTTGGTGTTGTGTTAGTTACATCGGGGCCAGGCGCGACTAACACTATTACCGGTATTGCCACTGCGTATATGGATTCTGTGCCACTGGTTATATTATCTGGACAAGTAGCAAGTAATTTAATTGGCAATGATGCATTCCAAGAGTGCGATATGGTCGGTATTTCAAGACCGATTGTTAAACATAGTTTTTTAATCAAAGATACTCAAGATATTCCAGAAATTATCAAAAAAGCATTTTATATTGCGTCAACCGGTCGCCCTGGTCCTGTTGTCATTGATTTACCAAAAGATATTGTCAATCCTGCTAATAAATATAATTATCATTATCCAAAATCAGTATCGATGCGTTCTTATAATCCAACAATACAAGGACATAAAGGACAAATAAAAAAAGCGCTAACGACACTTTTTACAGCTAAAAAACCGGTTCTTTTTATTGGTGGTGGTGTGATATCTGCTAATGCAAGTGAGGCGATCAAACTGTTTGCTGAAAAGTTGAATCTGCCTGTTGCTTCAACGCTGATGGGCATTAGTGCTTTCCCTGGAACAAATAAACACTATTTAGGCATGATAGGTATGCACGGTGTGTATGAAGCCAATATGTCAATGCATAATGCGGATGTTATTTTGGCTATCGGCGCACGTTTTGATGATAGAACAACTAATAATGTTGAAAAATATTGTCCTAAAGCCAAAATAATTCATGTCGATATCGATCCGACATCAATATCTAAAACCATCATGGCAAGTATTCCTGTTGTTGGTGATGCTAAAGTTGTTGTAGAAACTATGTTAGATCAAATTGATGAACTAAACATAGAGCGTGACTTAGATGCCTTGGTTGATTGGTGGAAACAGATCGATCATTGGCGAGCTCGACATTGCCTTGCTTATAGTCATGAAGGTAACAGTATTAAACCGCAAGAAGCAATTGAAGTATTATATAAATTAACTAAAGGCGATGCTTATATCACTACCGATGTAGGTCAACATCAAATGTTTACAGCGCTTTATTATCCGTTTGATAAACCAAGACACTTTATTACTTCAGGTGGACTTGGTACCATGGGCTTTGGCTTACCTGCCGCACTAGGTGTTAAATTGGCCTTCCCAAAAAATCGAGTTGTTTGTGTAACCGGTGATGGTAGTATTCAAATGAATATTCAAGAACTATCAACAGCATTACAATATGGTTTACCTATTTTGATTTTGAATCTTAATAATCGTTTTTTAGGTATGGTTAAACAGTGGCAAGACATGATTTATGCAGGGCGACATTCCTCGTCTTATATGGAGTCATTACCTGATTTTGCTAAAATTGCTGAAGCTTATGGTCATGTTGGCATAAGTATTAATAAGCGTGAAGAGCTTGAATCCAAACTTAAACAAGCGTTATCAATTAAAGATCGACTTGTTTTTGTAGATGTGATGACCGATGCTACAGAACATGTTTATCCAATGCAAGTTCGAGGTGGTTCAATGAGTGAAATGTGGTTAAGTAAAACGGAGAGAACCTAATGCGTTATATATTATCTATTTTAACTGAAAATGAACCTGGCGCATTGTCTCGAATAATTGGTCTATTTTCACAACGTGGTTTTAATATTGAAACCATCACAACGGCGCAAACCGAAGATCCAACCATGCATCGTATGACCATTCAAACCTCAGGCGATGAGCATGTACTTGAACAAATTCAAAAGCAACTTCATAAACTAATTAATGTATACCGTGTTAATGATTTAACTGAAGGCCCTCATGTTGAGCGTGAAATTATGTTAGTTAAAGTTGCCGCTAAAGATTCAGATGCACGTGACGAAGTGAAGCGATGTGCCGATATCTTTCGAGGATCAATTGTTGATGTGACTGCAACGCATTATATTGTTCAGTTATCGGGCACCAGTGAAAAGCTTGATTCGTTCTTATTATCAATTAGAGAAACATGTAATATTGTGGAAACAGTCCGATCAGGGATTATTGGGCTATCCCGCAGCGAAAGAACACTTAAATAAGTTGTATTCTAAATAAATCTAAAGGCGTATTAAGCGCCTTTTTTAAATGGAAATGAAGAATATCGATAATTTAAAAGATGTTATCGAATTTAAGTAATAATTAACTAAATAAAGGTAGAAGAAATTACAACTAATTTTGTTATTAGTTTTATAAACACCGTTTTTAAATAAAATAATATTTACATAAAGGAATCTTAATGGATTGGTATACGGTTATTAAAATAGGCATTTTAATTTTTGGATTAATCAGTTGGATCCTTTATAAAGGTGAACGTGGTGTTAATAGGGGGGGGGAACATCGTGTTAATAGGGCAATTTTAGAGAAACACCTATCCCAACGTGAACCAATAAGAGATTTAACAGATGAAGAATTAGAACTATTACATCCGTACCTAACTAGTAAAATAACGGTTTATCCTTATAAATCTCAATCATCTTTAATCGATAACCATGTGTCCTATTTACGAGGTGAGTGCTATCGTAATAGTTTTCACAGTAATACTGACGAAATTACTTATTACTATGAAGTTGACAATATTGAACTGTTCTTTCCATATAGTATGGATAGATATATTGATAAATTTAATATTATTGAAGTTGTATTTACCAAATGGTATGGGATAGTCGTAAAAATAAATGATCACGATATCAAGACCGCATCCGAAAACTATGGTCTTAATGAGGAATATGAATTTGGCGATTTAAAAAACACTAACTTGTTAGATGATCGTGACTCTGTTGATATTGAGTCACTAACGCTTTATGATGATAATAAAAAAGTTGATAAACAACATAATACAAACCGTTATCAAAAAAATAATTCTTATGGTATTGGCACAGATAGTTCAGAAGCATCGATTAATCAAACCCTTTATCAACGTGAAGAAAGTGAATTTGAAGCTATCAGTCAACATAACCTTGGTATATTAACTTCACTTTGTTTGATATTAGCAACGGTTTTACTGATACAATCATGGTTTAGTGAAAATGAGCAGATATCCATCTTAATCTTAATATTAGTCTTTCTTAGTGCAGCAGCTTTTTTTGTTTGGTATAAACCTAAACGCCATTTAATTCCACAACAAGTGAAGGTTATTAAAGCTAAAATTTCAAATACTTTTACGGAAATGGGTATCGGTGATAATGGTAGAAAATTACTTCGTTATGGTCATACGTTATCCGTCAATAATGAAATAGAACAGTTTGGTTCGCCTAAATTTATTATACGAAATACAATTTTATTCATTGTTGGGATAGTTTTATCTGCTGTTCTTTATTATTTTACCGATCCAATTAATAATGGTTATTTTGCTTATCGGTATTACAATCAACAATCTCACAATCTGCAAATTAACGATCTAACCACTTTAGAAAATAGTGATATCTCTCAAGGAGATATTGTAAATATTTCTATAAAAAACACATCGTGTGATGTCAATAATTTAAAGGTCAATTATAAATGTCACCACTTTTTTATCAATACTCAGCCGATGACATTGACGGAAGATAATGTGATGAGTATTAACAGCTCATTAAAACATATATTTGATCCAAAATTTGTTAATGATTTTATCGATTTAGAAATGACTCATTTAAAAAACATGCAACAAGAATATCAACTATATATTGATATGCTCAACAAACATTCTATTGAAAGAGTCAAATTTTATGTTAAAAAATCTTTCTCTAGAATAAAAAATATAGGTCAAATAATCATTGACATTGAAAAGGTATGTAAAATTACACCTCTCGAAAATTGTGACAATATTAAATCCCGTATAGTTAAGTTATTTGATAGTGATAAAGACGGTATTACATGGGATGATCTACTTGATAGGTCAGAAAAAAATCCCGAAATGATGAATGAAATAGTCGAATCCAACGAAGTAAATGTTCTTAAAATTAATTTAAAACCATTTAAATTAGAATTACAAAAAAAATTAGTGAAAATTGTTTCTCAATATCAATCTGAAAATTCTATAGAAATTACATTAACCAATCAAAGCTATATCGATATGCTTCGATTAGTCATGAATAATTCAATCAAATTGGATGAATTTGAAAATGTGAATTATTATATTGATATTTTAAATAACACTATCTCGCCTAATGTTAATATTATTGGTGTGGTAAGTGATATTCGTTATCGTGAGGATCAAAATTCTAATACAAAAAGTATTTCTGCTCTGAAAGTTAATGCAAATCATCATTATAATTTAAAAGCAAATCAACCATTATCTCCGCTTTTTCTGATAAATATGCTTATTTTTGTTGTTATGACATTAACTGCTACGATTAACGGCATTCAACTATTAAGGAAAATAATAATTAACCGACATCGAACGAGTGAAATTAAGAAATATTATGAAAAAAGATTAGGTACTATCATTAATCTTTAATGAACCGTTTTAATATAAATAAAAAAATTTTAAAACTATGGTAGAAAGTAATTTAGAAATTTAATTAACAATGTAGTGTTTCTATTTGTTGTCTTTATTATTTTAATCAATATTATTTGCTTATTTGGAAAAAAGCAGCAAATCTGACTCGATTAAAAAAATTATTGATAACTATAATGATAAAATTTTGAATATACAGATCAACAGTTTTGATTAATATTAGGCGGATTATCAAAATAATAAGCACATATTTTGTAGGTAATATAGCTGGCTGACAAACGAATTAAAAGTAATTATTCAATTGAGACCTATACTTGATTCTGTTATACTATCTTCCCGTCTGATTCTTCGTATATTGTGTTGGTTTTTATGGTTTAAAAACGCACAATATTATTCTAATAAATTAATAATGGTCTGGTATTAATGGTTACGAATTATATTTTTGTTACAGGCGGTGTCGTTTCTTCTTTGGGTAAAGGCATTGCCGCAGCGTCTCTTGCTGCAATTTTAGAAGCCCGCAATTTAAAAGTCACCATGCTCAAACTCGATCCCTATATTAATGTTGATCCGGGCACAATGAGTCCTATTCAACATGGTGAAGTTTTTGTTACCGAAGATGGGGCAGAAACTGATCTTGATTTGGGTCATTATGAGCGTTTTATTCGCACTAAAATGACACGCAAAAATAACTTTACTACTGGGCGAATTTATTCCGATGTACTACGTAAAGAGCGACGTGGTGATTACTTAGGGGCAACTGTTCAAGTTATTCCTCATATCACTAACGAAATTAAATCACGCGTGATTGAAGGTGCAAAAGGTTTTGATGTTGCTATTGTTGAAGTTGGCGGCACAGTGGGTGACATTGAATCACTTCCATTTTTAGAAGCAATTCGTCAATTAGCCGTTGATGTTGGTCGTGAACATACGTTATTTATGCATTTAACGTTAGTACCTTATTTAGCTTCAGCTGGGGAAGTAAAAACCAAACCGACACAACATTCAGTGAAAGAGCTGCTATCAATTGGTATTCAACCTGATGTATTAATTTGTCGTTCAGATCGCATTATTCCCGCTAATGAACGTGCTAAAATCGCACTATTTTGTAATGTACCTGAGCGCGCAGTTATTTCATTAAAAGATGTTGATTCTATTTATAAAATCCCTGCACTATTAAAATCTCAGAATTTAGATACATTTGTTTGCAATCGCTTCCACCTTGAATGTAAAGAAGCTGATCTGTCTGAATGGGAACAGGTAATTTATGAAGAAGCCAACCCAATAGGTGAAGTTACCATTGGTATGGTTGGAAAATATATTGCTCTACCTGATGCTTATAAATCGGTAAACGAAGCATTAAAACATGGCGGATTAAAAAATCGTTTAACTGTTCATATTCGATATATTGATTCTGAAGATCTTGAATCTCGTGGTACGGAATTATTACAAGGTTTAGATGCGATTTTGATTCCTGGTGGCTTTGGTTATCGAGGTGTTGAAGGAAAAATCATGGCAGCTCGTTATGCGCGTGAAAATAAAATTCCTTATTTAGGTATTTGCCTTGGTTTACAAGTTGCTTTAATTGAGTATGCTCGTAATAAGGCTGGTATTAAAGATGCCAACTCTACAGAGTTTGTTAAAGATTGCGCTAACCCAGTTATCGCGTTGATCACAGAATGGAGTGATGAATCTGGTAATGTGGTTCAACGTAATGAGAACAGCGATTTAGGTGGTACTATGCGATTAGGTTCGCAAATTTGCCATTTAGATACAAATTCTAAAGTATTTGATATGTATAAAAAAGAGTCGATCACTGAACGTCATCGTCATCGTTATGAAGTAAACAACAATTTATTACCGGAAATTGTGAAAGCTGGATTGAAGATCACTGGACTATCAACTGATAAGAAATTAGTTGAAATTATTGAGATTCCAGAACACCCTTGGTTTGTCGCATGTCAATTCCATCCGGAATTTACTTCAACACCACGAGATGGACATCCATTGTTCAGTAGTTTTGTGAAAGCTGCTAAAGAGTATCAAGATCAGCAGCAAAAATAGTTTATTTTTACATTAGTTATATATCTGTCATATAGAGGAAAAAAACATGGCAAAAATCGTTAAAGTACATGGTCGTGAAGTGATCGACTCTCGTGGTAACCCAACAGTTGAAGCCGAAGTACACTTAGAGGGTGGTTTTGTTGGTCTAGCAATTGTTCCATCTGGTGCGTCAACTGGTTCACGTGAAGCACTAGAACTTCGCGATGGTGACAAGTCTCGCTTTTTAGGTAAAGGCGTATTAAAAGCTGTTGAAAATGTTAATGGACCTATTGCTAAAGCTGTTTTAGGAAAAGATGCTTTAGATCAAGCAGCTATCGACCAAATCATGATTGATTTAGATGGTACTGATTTCAAATCTAACTTAGGTGCTAATTCAATTTTAGCCGTATCTTTAGCAAATGCTAAAGCAGCAGCAGCAGCTAAAGGTGTACCACTTTATCAACACATCGCTGATTTAAATGGTACTCCAGGTCAATACTCTATGCCATTACCAATGATGAACATCATCAACGGTGGTGAACACGCTGATAATAACATCGACTTACAAGAATTCATGATTCAACCAGTTGGTGCAAAAACAGTACGTGAAGCAATTCGTATTGGTTCTGAAGTATTCCATAATTTAGCTAAAGTTTTACACGCTAAAGGTATGAATACTGCAGTTGGTGACGAAGGTGGTTTTGCACCTAACCTAGATTCAAATGCTGAAGCATTAGAATGTATTAAAGAAGCAGT
Source organism: Gilliamella sp. B3464 (assembly GCF_026536145.1). NCBI lineage: Bacteria > Pseudomonadati > Pseudomonadota > Gammaproteobacteria > Orbales > Orbaceae > Gilliamella > Gilliamella sp. B3464. The sequence continues at coordinate 19,226 of NZ_JAFNOQ010000009.1, forward strand.
AGAAAAAGCAGGTTATGTATTAGGTAAAGACATTACTCTTGCGATGGACTGTGCTGCATCTGAATTCTATAACAAAGAAACCGGTAAATATGTATTAAAAGGCGAAGGTAATAAAGAGTTTACTGCTCAAGAATTTACTCGTTATTTAGAAAGTTTAAGTGAACAATATCCAATTGTTTCTATCGAAGATGGCTTAGATGAAAGCGATTGGGAAGGTTGGGCATACTTAACTAAAGAATTAGGTCACAAAATCCAATTAGTGGGTGATGATCTTTTCGTTACTAATACCAAAATCTTCAAACAAGGTATTGAAAAAGGCATTGCTAACTCAATCCTAGTTAAAGTTAACCAAATCGGTACATTAACTGAATCAATTGCAGCAGTTAAAATGGCTAAAGATGCTGGCTATACCGCTGTGATTTCTCACCGTAGTGGTGAAACAGAAGATTCAACCATTGCTGATTTAGCCGTTGGCTTAGCAGCAGGTCAAATCAAAACTGGTTCTATGAGCCGTTCTGATCGTATTGCTAAATACAACCAATTAATGCGTATTGAAGAAGCGTTAGGTTCTAAAGCACCATTTAACGGTTTAAAAGAAGTTAAAGGTCAATAATTAATTTTTAACAAAAATTAATCGTTATTTAAAAACGGTGATAAATTCACCGTTTTTTATTTTCATTTTATTTAATATAACCTTATATAAGGATAGTTGCACTGACTTATATTGTGTTGTACCCTTATTGCCTTGATTTTATGACTTATCTTTAATATTGCATATTAAGTAATACTTGAGTCATTTTATATTTTTTTAAATTAACCGAGTTTAGTTTTTTCTGATTATGAATAATATTACAAATATGCCCCAGCCTAAAAGTAAGTGGCAACTTTTTCACTGGCTTTGTGTAGGCAAACTTCCACTTAATGAACTTTGGCTTAAACCAACTTATCGATATAAGTTCTTTTTTCGCACACTTTTTTTAAGTCCAATTACACTCAAATTGCTTGATAAATTAAGACAATATCCTTTACTTGGTTATTACCTTTCCTGCCAAACCAATTTACCTTGTAAATTACAACGGCCGTATTTATCATCATGTTTGACACAAAAAGAGCGTTTAGCTGCTTTAGTTTATCATTATGATTTTTTATCAAAGCAATCCGGCAATATGTCTAAGGCTTTTTATAACCCAGAATCGCCTTATATTTTGGCTAATATCGACGCTAAAAACGAAACAAACATACAAATAGCTATTCAAGCGCGAAATAAATATGCGCGTGAAGGTGAATTGAGTCTCTATTTTTATGATAATGACGGTATTGATTTAGCAACTTTAACCTTCACCCTTGTCGAATATCAAAAAAAATCTACGCTATTTATTGCTGGTTTACAAGGAACAGGGCATCATGAAGCACGAACACGCGTACAAAAAGCAACAAAGCAGTGCTATGGACTTTTTCCAAAACGCGTCGCGGTAGAAGCGGCATTAATTATTGCTAAATATTTTAATTTAGAACAGGTGATTGCTGTTGGTAATAACACACATGTGTACAATAACTGGCGATATAATAGCCGACAAGAAAGAATTTTATCGGATTACGATGATTTTTGGTTAACAATTGACGGTAAACCAGATTCCAAAAACTTATTTATATTACCGACCGAAATTAATCGAAAATCGATTGACGAAATAGCGAGTAAAAAACGCTCGGAATATCGTAATCGTTATGCATTATTAGATCAGCTTAAAGTTAGCATTGAGGAAAGTTTATCCTCATTACGTTGATAATGAGGATATATTAGAGCAGAGTTTTACCTCTAATTTTTATAACAATACTATATGAATATGAACATGGAAAGGAATAAAAATGTATTATGGTATTTTGATTGCATTTGTCCCATTGTGTTTAGGTTATTTGATTAAAATTAAAGATCAAAAATGGCTAGCCAAAATTAATCAGATACTTGGCTATATGGTCTATTTTATTCTTTTTATCATGGGGGCTGAAATAGCTCAGTTAGACAATTTAATCACAAATTTACAGCATATTTTGCTCTATACCGCTGTTGTTTTTGTCTGTACTTTTGGTGGCAATTTTTTGGCATTAATCTTATTTGATCTATTTTTGCCTTGGAAAACAGCTAACACCGGCTCGTCGTTTGAATCTCGTTTTAAATTGATTTTTGAATCTTTAAAAGTATTTATTGCCTTGATACTCGGTTTTATTGCGGGTTTTTTACCTTTGTTTTTTTGGCAATATACTGGCAGCATTATTCAAATAGTGTTAGTTTTACTTCTATTGCTCATTGGTATCCAGCTACGTAGTAACAATATCTCGTTTAAACAGATTTTGTTAAATAAAATTGGTTTGACGACATCTTTAGTCGTGGTCATAAGCACTTTTTTAGGTGGAATATTAGCTGCTTTCATTTTGGATTTTCCAACTCGTGTTGGGCTTGCTATGTCATCGGGATTTGGCTGGTATTCTTTGTCCTTAGTTTTGATGACAGAAGCGCATGGTCCAATCATTGGTAGTGCAACCTTTTTAAATGATATTTTGCGTGAATTGTGTGCAATAATTCTTATTCCAACCTTAATAAGACGCTATAAACTTACTGCGTTAGGTTTGTGTGGTGCAACTTCGATGGACTTTACTTTACCAATGTTACAAAAAGGCGCCGGCATCACTATTGTGCCACCAGCCATTGTACAAGGGTTTGTATTGACTTTATTAATGCCAATTTTAATGACACTTTTTAATTATGGTGGATTTTAATGGTAAAAGCATTAGTTGTATTTAACTCATTAATCAGTCAGGCTCATTTAAAAACTTTTTTGACTAATTGAGTTGGATCAATGAGTAAAAAGCTGAATTAAATTAGCGGGTCATTTGTCTAAATATTAAATAGTTTTTAAACTCTTCTAAGCATCAACATCAACTTATTCATTTCATTACTCAGTTTTAAAAGCAATTTATTTATTTTGTTTTTAAACTATCAAGCGTAGCGAATTAAGCTAGGTTACCCATACAACTGTAAAATATTGCATAGAGTGATGCTTTTTATCTTTTTTGCTAATCAATACCTGAATCTTTTGTTTTATATGTAAACTTATGCTCATTTTAATAAAATAACGTTGATCATATATTTGACATCAACTATCAATCTGTTAACGGTATTGTTTTTTAGATATCACACTAATATAGCTAATTATTCTATTTTATTTTGCTGTCAAAATTATCACTATCTAAAAGTTAGATCTGAATCACAAATTTATTATAAAACAATTTCCGCCTTAATTTTATTCGATATAATTGAACAAAAGATTATTAACGAGACATATGTTCAAGAGGTAAGCATGATTAGTATTATTTTAGTCTCTCACAGTAAAAAAATTACTGATGGATTAAAAGAAATGATCGAAGAGATGGTCGATTCAACCGGTGATGTAAAAATTTATTCAGCAGGCGGAACAGAGGATGGACGATTGGGAACAGATTCAGTTGCGATTTATAACATCATCGAACAATCAAAAGATCACAAAAATATACTGATATTTGCTGATATAGGTAGTGCCATTTTAAGCACAGAAACCGCTATTGACCTTATCGAAGATGAAGCCTTAAGAAGTAAGGTGACGTTAGTTGATGCCCCCCTTGTTGAAGGTGCATTTGTTGCGTCAATACAAGCCATGGTTGATGAAGATGTTGAAGGTATTTTAGCTGAACTACAAAATATTTAAAAAGTGAGCGTTAGGATGAAATTTTTTCGAAGCTTTGTGGGTTATTGTATCGCTGGAATGATTGTAATGTCAGTTTGGTCACAATTAGGTACTTACGGCATTTTCGGTGGTTTTTTGGCGGCGGTAATCATTATTGGTCCAATGTGGTACATGAATCATTATATCAATCTGACTGGCAATGAAGATGATGCTGCTTTTGTTGATATGGGACTTGCTATTGCAGTATGTGGCATTATGCGCGATACCTTTATTCAAGGTGGGCATGCATTTGTCTCTTCTTTACCTACCATATTGCTTGTGATTGTCGGCGCTACTTTAGGGGGAATTACTGCTGCTTTCATTGAAAAAGATATGGCGAAGAAAACAGAATTTATTAATGAGAATCCAAGAGAACCTGGTTTAAGACGTTCTGATTTTGAAAAGTTGAAAGAAGCAAAAGAAAAGATCTTGCGTAGCAAACAAATCAAAGTTTTTCAAAAAAAGAAATAATTAGCTGAAATATAGGGAGCAAATGATGATGTCAATTAAATTGGCTATTGCAACAATAATCGGTGGTTTTATCTTCCCTTTTGTTATACGCATGGCATGGGGGCGTATGGTTGACAATTGGGGACCAATCGGTGGTTGGATGGCGGCAGCATTTATTGTTGGAACAGTCTGGTGTATTAATCATGGAATAGCAACGCCAATGATTACGCAAAGTGGTTCAGTATGGGTCGATCAAGGGTTAGCCGCTGGTGTTGGGATTTGGGTAGCCTCAGCTTTAACCGGTGGAAGCAAACGTAAATCAGTTAAAAATATTGTTGCAGCAGTATGTGCAGGTATTGTTGGTGGGTATGTATTATCACTTTTTTTAGTGAGTTAAGTAACAAGTAAAACATGTAAAGGATAGACCGAGGTGATGTAATGAGAAGATTAATTAATGATGGCTATGATGTCGTAGAAGAGATGCTAGAAGGTTACTGCTTAGCGCATAGTGAATATGTCGAATTAAAAAAAGCGTGTAATCGCGTAATCGTAAGTAAAAAAATCAGTACAGAGCCAAGAGTTAGAATAATTATTGGCGGCGGTTCAGGACATGAACCCGCATTTTTAGGTTATGTTGGCAAAGATTTTGCGGATGCGGCAGCAGTCGGTAATGTGAACACTTCACCATCTCCTGAATATTGTTATGAAGCAGTAAAAGCGGTTGATTCTGGTAAAGGATGCCTATTTGTTTATGGTAACTACGCTGGCGATGTTATGAACTTTGATATGGGAGCTGAATTAGCTGCCGATGAAGGTATCCGGGTTGAAACGGTGACAGTGACTGATGATATCTATTCTTCAAAAAACATTAGTGATCGCCGTGGTGTGGCGGGTGATGTATTTGTGTTCAAAGTCGCTGCCAGTGCTGCCGCCAAAGGTTATGACTTAGATAAAGTTAAAGCTTTAACTGAAAAAGCTAATGCCAATACTTATTCAATGGGTGTTGCACTATCATCTTGTACATTACCGGTTACCGGCGAAGTCATTTTTGATATGCAAGAAGGTGACATGGAAGTTGGCATGGGCATTCATGGTGAACCCGGTATTGAAAGAACTAAGCTAGAAAAGGCCGATGTCGTTGTGAGCCAATTAATCGATCATCTTTTACAAGACTCCAAAATAAAAGCAGGTGATGAAGTGCAATTACTGATTAATGGATTAGGTGGTTTGGCATTGATGGACCAATATATCTGCTACCGAAAAGCACATCTTTTATTAGCACAAAAGGGCATTAAAATCTATAAACCACTGGTGGGCAATTATGTGACTTCAATGGATATGGTAGGGATGTCTATCTCTGTTATCAAGTTAGATGATGAACTAAAACAGCTATTAGACCATCCATGTGATGCGCCTTATTTTAAAATTGCTTATTAACTACCAAGGAGAGGAAAAATGAGTGCCCTGATGCTAAATAAATCTTATTTTATCGAAACATTTAAAAAAATAGCCGATATGGCCGAAAAAAACCGTGACCACCTCAGTAAATTAGATTCTGACATTGGCGATGGTGATCATGGTATTAATTTGACCATAGGTTTTCGTGAAGTAGAAAAGCAACTGCCACTCTTGTCTGACTCAACAGCAGATATTGCTGAATTAATGAAGAAAGTAGGAATGATTTTATTGAGCAAAGTCGGCGGAGCATCAGGGCCTTTATATGGTAGTTTTTTTATGAAAATGGCAAACCATACAACTGGAAAACAAGCAGTAACATTCAAAGAGTTCTGTCAAATGTATCAAGATGGTGTTGAAGCTGTACAAATGCGAGGAAAAGCCGAACTTAATGATAAAACAATGATAGATGCACTGATTCCGGGGCTAAATATTTTAAACAATTATAAAGAGGGTGATGACCCTGTAAAAACGTTAGAAATTTGCGTTGATGAAATGAAAAAAGGTTCCGAGTTAACTATTCCATTGGTTGCTAAAAAAGGGCGATCCATGCGATTAGGTGAACGAGCGATAGGGCACAAGGATGCGGGATCTGAATCAGCTTGGATGATTATGAATGAATTTTTACAGCAATTAAAACTCGAGAAGTAATTCTCCAGAAGTAAATTAATTATTTTAATTGAATTAATAATAATTAATTAGTTAGTAAATGTGTTTATAAGAGGATTTTAATATGGATAAGGTTTTTGTTAGTCCTAATAGATATGTACAAGGTAAAGATTTGCTGACTCGTGCAGAAGCATACATCAAACCCTTTGGGACCAATTTTTTAATCCTAGCAGATAAGAATATTTGGAATATTGCTGCCAATCAACTCGCCGATTCACTCGAAAAAGCCGAACTATCGATTACTAAAGCCATTTTTAACAGCGAATGTTCAATGGTAGAAATTAACCGATTACTTGATGAGTTTAAATCAAAAAAATTTGATGCAATTATTGGTGTAGGTGGCGGTAAAACACTTGATACGGCTAAAGCACTTGCCGCCAAATATAATATACCTAAAGTTTGTGTACCAACAACTGCATCAACCGATGCACCAACGGCTAAAGTTTCAGTCGTTTATACTGAAGATGGTGTTTTTGACTTTTTATGGCACCATTATAAAAATCCAGATTTGGTATTAGTTGACACTCGAGTGATTGCAAATGCACCGGTTAGATCGTTAAAATCAGGTATAGCTGATGGGCTGGCAACTTGGGTTGAAGCCAGAACCTCCATTCGTAGTTGCCATAAAACGGATGCTGGTGGTATTGCAACAATTGCTGGTGAAGCAATTGCCAGAGAGTGTGAAAAAACCATATTTGAGTATGCATTACTTGCTGTTGAATCGAATGAAAAGAAATTAGTTACCCCAGCGTTAGAAGCTATTGTTGAAGCGAATACCTTACTAAGTGGCCTTGGTTTTGAAAATGGTGGTTTAGGTGCAGCTCATGCTATTCATAATGGTTTTACTGCCGTATCAGGTGATGTGCATCATCTAACGCATGGTGAAAAAGTGGCATATGGCACAATCGCTCAACTAGTGCTAGAAGGTCGACCAATTGCTGAGCTTGAAAGGTATATCGATTTATATATTAAGTTGGATTTACCCATCACGTTAGAGCAAGTGCATTTAGATAAAATTACAGAAGAAGAGTTTCAATTAATTGGCGAAAAAGCCATTGCTCCTGTTGAAACTATCCATAGTCTGCCTTTTGCGGTGACGGCTGATGATGTGATACAAGCTATCAAAGCAACAGATTATTATGTGAAGAGTTATAAAAAACGTTTAGGTATCGCCTAACACCAAAACAACACGTGCTTTTAGGTCAACAATCGTTATTGCTTAAATAAGTTACTTTTTGCCGTAATAATGAGAGTGTTGCTAAAACAAGATAAATGATAAAAAAATGGGGAAGAATAGTCAGGTTAGTCAATAACTATTCTTCAACCCATTTTTACTATTGGAAGCCTATAAAAAAGCGATAAAAAATCACATTAATAAAAGGACAAATTATGAAAAAAATATTCATAGGCACCAGCTGGAAAATGAATAAAACCTTAGCCGAAGCATTGTTATTTTGTGAACAACTAAAAACCTACTATCCCGAAGATTTAAAAAGTCATATCCAACCGTTTGTCATTCCTCCTTTTACGTGTGTTCGAGATGTGGCGGAATACTTATATCAACACAACATAAATTGCTTAACCGGTGTCCAAAATATGCATTTTGAAGAATCGGGTGCTTTTACCGGTGAAATATCTCCAATTATGGTAAAAGATACCGGTGCTAAAATAGTTGAATTAGGGCATTCTGAGCGCCGTGAATTTTTTGGTGAAACCGATATGACAATAAATAAAAAAGTTCATGCTGCACTCAAACACCAATTAACACCATTAGTTTGTGTTGGGGACAGCGCTCAAGAAAAATCTTGGGGAGTCTCGAGTGAAACTGTTGTAAAGCAGATGAAGATTGCGCTATCGGGAATTGATCATAATCAAGTTAGTCAGGTTATGATTGCATATGAGCCGATATGGGCAATTGGTGAAAAAGGCGTACCGGCAACACCTCAAGAGGCTGAATTTATTCATCATAATTTACGTTTAGCGCTCTCTGATCTCTATGGTTCAGAAGTGGCTAATCACATGATTTTACTCTATGGTGGTAGTGTCAATCTTGAAAATTCGACCCAATTAATTGCTCAGCCCAATATTGATGGTCTATTTATTGGTCGTAGTGCATGGCAAGCGACAGGTTTTTGTAATATATTATCCGCTATAAATCAGCAACGATAATATTGAGAAACAAGGCGAACTAATGGATAGATTTGACGATAAACAAGAAGCAGAACTACTCACCGAGATAGCTGTTGCCTATTATGAGTATGAACAAACTCAAGAAGAGATAGCGCAACGATTTGGCATTTCGCGTATTAAAGTCGGTCGCTTGTTAAAAAAAGCTAGAGCTGAAGGGATTGTTGAAATCAATGTCAAATATCATCCAATATTTAGTTCACGGATTGAACAACAATTTGTTAACCATTTTGGTATTAAGCGTGCACTGATAGCCTTAGATCATCAAGATGAAGACGAACAGCGACGGCAAGTTGCGGCTCTTGTTTCTAACTATTTATCAAGTAATTTAAAAAATGGTATGACTGTTGCGGTAGGGCAAGGTCGAAATGTTGCTGCTATTGCCAGTCATGTTGGGGTATTTCCTGAAAAACAATGTAAATTTATTTGTGGAATAGGAGGAACGCAACGAGTTGGTGAAATTATTGATGCTGATCATATTAGCCGAAGCCTAGCTAGAAAATTTAATGCCAGCAGTGAAACGCTTTATGCACCAGCATATGTCGAAAACCGCGAGCTTAAACACGCTTTTATGCAAAATCGTGTCATAAAAGATACGTTAGAACGTGCATCTAAAGCTGATATTGCTTTAGTTGGCTTAGGGGATATGAACGAAAATTGTTATATGGTGCAATTAGGTTGGTTTACCCCACAAGAGATCACCTATGCGACATTAAATCAAGGGGTGATTGGGGATATTGCTGGCTATGGTTTTTTCGATATTAATGGCAACCCAGTTGATACCGTAATGAATGATCGGGTCATTGGTTTAAGTATCGAAGAGTTACGTAATATTCCCTGCGTAATCGCTATTGCCTCGGAAAACACCAAATCAACCGCTATTTTAGGTGCGTTGAGATCAGGGGTAATTGATATTATTGCTACCAGTGCATCGAATGCAAGAACAGTGCTGAGTTTGCAGCAAAATACAGCTAAGTAGATAGCTGTATTAATCACATATTGGCGCTTTTATCTTCTTATTATCTTTTTCATCTTTCTCGTTGCTAACATTGGCGGGGAATTAACACCATTAGGTGATCCGCCGTTATTTATTGGTTTTTTTAGAGTTGATTTTTTGGGCTGTTAAGCAGATGCTTTGCCCGGTTAATATTATTGATTAATTGAAGATAAATGTTCCGCCTCCCCATTTTAAAAATGATTAATTTTGCTAACAAGTTTAAGAAAACAACGGTGATTATGTATAAAAATATTGTTTTTGGGGCTTTTAGCGTATTTCGAAAAACTAAAAAATAGCACAAAATTTTACCGATATTTATGATGATCTTAATATTGAAGTCAAATATAGATTGCAAAACATCAATTTGAAATACCGCAAAAATTGATGGTGGGGATGCATCTTATACTTTTATTTATAGAAGTAATAAAACAAAATTAATAACAGTCTATTTTTCAGATTAACTATTTACAAAAAATTCAGATCATTTAATGCAAAAATAGAAAAAAGCCATAACAAAGAATTGGTTTGTTCCACTTTTCGATTAATTGTTTTTTGTTATTCTTACAATTTTCTGTAACTAACGTCATTCCACTTTTAATCGTGGATGTTATCATTATACCGTATTGTCATTATTAGCTATAAAAGCTAGGTTCTACCAGAAAGCTATAGTAAAAATAAACCATGTGATTGGCAATATTTATACGAAAGCGTGAATGGCAGAAAGAATCGAATATTCAAATAGATATAAGCTTAGTTTATTGTTGTTGTTTATAATTGCAGATAGCACTTTTTGAACGCTTTGATAAAATAGTTGCAAATAAACGCTATTATCCCAATAGGAATTTAAAATGAGTGTGCAAATAGAAAAAGTTATATTACATAAATTAATTAGAAAAAGTGACACTGAAATCGAATTACAGCTTCGTGATTCAATGTTAAGCAATCAGCAAGCTGTGGTAAATTTAATTGAAGATATCAATCGTATCTATAACAACAAAAGCAAAGCTTATGGACTTTTTAATAGTGAAAGTTTGTTTGAACAATCGCTTAAAGAATTACGTTTAGGTAATCAAGATTTTCTCCACTTTAGTCAAGAATCAACTAAACAATTACGCAATGAACTTGCCAAATATCCGTTTGCCGAAGGGGGAACAGTCGTATTTTGTCATTATCGCTATTTAGCGGTGGAATATCTAATTATTGCCGTGTTAAATAGCTGTTCAAGTATGCTTGTGAATGAAGATTTGGATATTTCCGAAACCCAATATTTAGATATCGATCATGCCGACATTATTGCGCGAATTGATATAACAGAATGGGAAACTCAAGCTGATTCAAAACGCTATTTGACTTTTTTAAAAGGGCGAGTTGGGCGTAAAGTATCGGACTTTTTTATGGATTATTTAGGCGCTAGTGAAGGATTAGATGCCAAAGCGCAAAATAAAACGTTAGTTAAAGCGGTTGATGATTATTGCCAAGAGATGCAATTTGATAAACAAGACAAAAACGCCGCGCGTGAAAATGTTTATAACTACTGTCAAGGTCAATTACAAGCAGGCGAAGAGATAGAACTCAAAAACCTAGCCAGTGAATTACCAGTCAGTGACGATAACAACTTTATGCAATTTGTTAAAAACAGTGATTATGATTTAGAAGACACCTTCCCGGTTGATCGTAGCGCATTACGTCAATTAAAGAAATTTTCAGGCAGTGGTGGTGGATTAACCCTTAGCTTTGATTCCGATCTATTAGGCGAACGCATAAAATGGGATCCACAAACTGATTCTTTGGTGATTAAAGGTATTCCACCCAATTTACGCGATCAACTGCAACGTAACAATGGCTCAAATTAACTATTAGGATGAATAACAGTATGAAATACATTGGTGCACATGTGAGTGCTTCGGGTGGTGTTGACAACGCACCGATTAATGCCTATCAAATTGGTGCAACAGCGTTTGCGCTTTTCACCAAAAATCAACGGCAATGGCATGCAAAACCGCTAGAACCGGCAATGATTGATAGCTTTAAAAAGCGTTGTGAAAAATATGGCTTCACGAGTAAACAAATTCTACCGCATGATAGCTACCTAATTAATTTAGGTCATCCCGATGCTGAACAACTTGAAAAATCGCGCACTGCTTTTCTAGACGAAATGCAGCGCTGTGAACAGTTAGGTTTAACACTGTTAAATTTTCATCCGGGCAGTCATTTAAAACAGATTACTGTTGATGAATGCCTCAAGCGTATAGCTGAGTCGATTAATATGACTTTAGATAAAACCAAAAATGTGGTCGCCGTTATTGAAAACACAGCCGGACAAGGTTCTAATTTAGGTTATAAATTTGAACATTTAGCACAAATAATCGATCAAGTTGATGATAAAAGCCGGGTAGGTGTATGCATTGATACTTGTCATGCTTTTGCTGCCGGTTACGACTTACGCACTGAAAAAGCCTGCCAAGAAACCTTTGCTGAATTTGAAAAAATTGTTGGGTTTAATTATCTACGTGGTATGCACTTAAATGATGCCAAAAGCGAACTGGCTAGCCATGTCGATCGTCACGATAGCTTAGGTGAAGGTAATATTGGCAAAACTGCTTTTAGATATATCATGCAAGATTCAAGAATTGATGAAATACCTTTAATTTTAGAAACCATAAATTCTGATATTTGGGCTCAAGAAATTGCTTGGCTAAAAGAACAGATATCAGCATGAAAAAATTTTTATTACAGGGTTTATTTTGGGGATTCATTTTATCATCCCTTAATTCTTATAGTTATGCGGCAATGCTTGGCGAAAACAAGTTAATAGAATGGGATAAAACAACAATTCAGTCTCAATATCGGTCGGATATTCGCATGTATAGCCCATTTACTGTTTATAATATTGAAAATGAACCTGAATCTACTTTTGTTTCATTATCTGATGATGTGCATTTATATGATGAGAATAATCAACAAGCTATTATTTTAATTCCTGGAGATGAAAAAGAGAGTTACCAAAATGAACAATATTTACTGACAGATTCATACCGTGCTAAATTTTTTGAGTTGGCGGGTTTATCAGAAGACGATAAGGTTTTTATATACGATTATAAACATAATGACTTAACATCATTGCCGATTAGTCAGTTAAATGCTTTTGCTGTGGTGGATACGACTTATTATAAAGCTCCTTTTAAGCAGAACGATTATATATATGGTTTTAAATTAGATGAAAAACTATTTGATCACCATTCAGATTATCTGGTGTCTTTTGGTAAAGAGAATCCATTCGCTCAAGAACAATTAACGCCATTATCGTGGAAAAAAATTAGCAAAGACGATTTCCCAGTACTTGATAAAAATATTGAAATTGCCTCTATTGGATGTCATTGGCCGACAGATGACTTAGTAAAAGGGGATAGCTATTTGTCCGAAGTAAATGGTTTACAATTTTATCTACAAGACTATCAAAAGCCATCCGATCCTGATACGGTTTTAGAGCATTTGATTATTTTAGATTCGGATTCGAATATGATAACCAATGTTAGTCTTTGTTATAGTGAAGGTGGTGGTTTTAAACCATTGAATAATTTAGCAGATAAAAATGAACCAATAGAACAATGGACAGGTAAACTTTTAAAAAATGAACCCCCTGTTATTTTTGATTTTATTTATGGCAGCGCACCTCTTTTTCAATTTATTAATCTAAAGCATCAGTTTTTTGCGCCAAAATACTATTGTCTTGAATAATATTAGGTTTAATTTTGTTTAAAAAGTCATATAAGTTGTATTTAAATTTTGGGTGAGGAGTTAAATAATCCTCAAGATATTATAATAATATGAAATAAGTGAAATAAGGAAATACTTTGAGTCAATCTACATTACAAGCTAAAGATAACGATATAACTCCATATCAATCCATTCCTCAACGCCTGCTGCCAGATAATTTTCGACAAACCTTACAACAAAATATTGATAGGCAATTGGCAATAATAAAAATAAAGGTTGAGGATGAACAAGCAGTTAACAAAACTTGTAATGTTAGTCTTTCAAACCAACAGCAGCGTTGTGACATATTGAAATCAATAACCTCGAACGATCTTGATAATGTTTTTGCTTATTTAAATGGTTTGGTACCAAAAAACAATTTAGATTTGGATAATAATGAATTAGATATATTTGATAAATATGAATTGTCACTCGCCTTATACCAAGATAGTTTGCAACAACTACCTGAGTGTAATTTATGGCATGTATTACGAGCTTATTATTTAGAAAAGCCTAAATATGTCAACAAAGATCTCTCATCATTATTGGAACAAGAATTATATTGTCGAGTTGATCTGCGATTATTAGCTGATGTATTACAAAGTATTACTGGTAGCACGACAATAAAAGATAAGATTGCCGGTGCTTTTTTATTTTATTTTTCCTTACCTTTTTTAGAAAAATATATACTAAATCAAGAACATCTTATTTGGCCATTTTTTGCCGAAAATTTGCATTATATTGATCAGGCATTGGGACTATTCGGTGAAACTAATTTAGAATGTTATAAAACAGCAAATGCTTTAGCGATTCTTTCCCTTTTTCCACAGTTACCTAAACCGTATATTCCACTATTACAGGAGTGGGCTCTAGGCGCTGGTCGTCGCTTTCGTTTACAGTCACAGCTTATTTTAAACAAAATTCCTAATATCCATCTAGAAGTTGAAAAAGCATTATTATCAACAAAACAAGATATACGAATAGTTGCGAGTGATTGGTTAGCGAAATTAGGGGGGGATTCGTCGATCAAATCACTGAAGCGTGCTTTATCAATAGAGAAAAAAGAAGCGGTAATTGCATCTATTCTCAGCGCATTAAGTCAGTTGGGTGAAGATATCTCTTATTATTTATCGCCTGATTATCTGCTAAATGAAGCAAAAAAAGGATTGAAAACCAAAAAACCAGTCAGTCTTGATTGGCTTGAACCTTATATGCTACCAGAATTAATGTGGCAAAATGGTCAGAAAGTTGCTGTTGAAATTATTTATTGGTGGATCATCTTAGCGGTAAAATTAAAACAAACCACTGATAATGGCTTGTTTGATTTCTATTTAAAATTATTAGATGTAAAGAGCCAACAAAAACTTGGGTATTTTGTGGTGCAAATGTTCATTATACAAGATACAGAACTAACATCCGATAAGTACTCACGTTATGTCAGATCTGCACTAAATACCAAAGGCATGTTGGCTTTGTGTAAATATAGTGAACCTTATCAAATTGCTGATATTGTGCGTCCTTATTTAAAATTTCATTCCTCAAAACGTAGTGAAATATCAGCGGTATTTGAGGCGATTGTCACGATTAATCATGCGGTAATTACTCAACTAGTTTATTCTACTTCGCTTCGTTATAGTTCAAATATTGTTCGTAAAAATGCCAAAAAAATACTTGAAGAATTTGCGCAAGCGCAAGCATGCAGCCTTGAACAACTCATTGAAAGAATGGTTCCAACAGCTAATTTAAACGAGCGAGGTGTATTAGATTTTGATTATGGAGATCGTAAATTCACAGCACAGCTCGATCACTGTTTACAATTAGTGATAAAAAATGAAGCGGGTAAAATACTCAAATCGTTACCAGAAGCAACAAATAGCGAAAATGTTGAACAAATCAAAGCATATAAAAAATTACTAACCAGTAGTAAAACAGAGTTAAAACAAGTTATCAACAATCAAACAAAGCGGTTATATGACATGATGTCTATTGGGCAAGTGTGGTCTTACCAAGATTGGTTTGCCAATTTATACCAACATCCTATTATGAATAGAATGATTGAATCGTTGATCTGGCTTGAAGTCGATAATAACAACACAGTCATTAACAGTTTTAGGCCGACAGAAGATGGTTGCTTGATTAACATAAATGATGATGAAGTCACTTTAAATCCTGAGCATTATATTAAGTTAGCGCATAGCGTCTATTTGTCAGATGATCAAGTAGAAGAATGGTTAAATCATCTTAAGGATTACAAAGTTACGCCTCTATTTACTCAATTTGCTAATCATTTACCTGATTTGAGTCAAGTGATTGACAATAAACTAAATGATTATTATGGCAAGGTTATCAAGTTAAATACTTTAAAAAACATATTATACTCGAAAGGCTATCATAGCATTACTGACTGCGATTGTATTGATGGATTCGCTAAATTATATTCAAGCTTAGGGATTCGAGCACGTATTATAGTCAGCCAATTTTATCGTACAACAACAAATAGTGATGAGACTGTAAAACTTTATGATTTGTATTTTACTCAGCAAATAGGAACAATTGAAAAAACGATTCCGCTTGATCGCGTTCCGCAAATTATATTAGCTGAAAGTTATGCCGATTATTGTTTAGTAGCGAAAACAAAATAAAGATATTAAGAATAGGGAATGTTTAATAAAGTAAAAGGTAAAATTGCCTCACTGTTTAGCCGTTTTCAATCGCAGGTCAGTAAAAAAGAGATTGATACGCCGTCTGAACAGCTAATATTAACTATTTTGAATCTTTATGAAAACGCAATCAAACAATCCCTGAAAACATTTTAAGATATGTTATGCTAGGAGATAATTACGCAATTTTGAATAAATAAATTAACGCAAGATTGCCATTATAGCATTGATGACATAATGGATTTTATGTCTTATTCCTGTTCTTGGCTCGGTATCAATTATTGTTATTATTACAATAGTGATAGCGCGTCGCCTAATGCAAGAATCGGATTTTATGAACAATGGATGGATAATTATAATTAATAAGAAAACGACTGATTACACGCTTGGTTTAGTTAGAAATCATTAAAAACAATCAAATTATAACTAGCTTTAGACCAGCGGAAGATGGCTACTTAATTAATATAAATGATTAATAAAAAATATCCTGTATAGGAGAACCAAGGAATATGAAAGAAACACATGCTCAATCTGCTCAACAATTAATTGCAACAATATTCGAACCACTAAACACACTCGATAAAAGTTTGCCAGAGCGTATTACTCAATATGTTTTACAGGGGGATGAAGCTAACGTTTTAAGTGATTTAGAACAATTATGTCAAACTAGCGATAACGCTTATAAACTCTTTGAATTACTATATAAACCCTGTGATTTTTATGGAACAAGCTTTTACGATAAACCAAAACCACCTAAAAAAGCCAGAATAGATTTTTATCAACGTTGGACTGATGACTATACACTTGAACAAATAAGGCGTTTTGGATGTGTTTTGAGCGCAATTTGTTACCATTTGCATTTAGTTAAATTAATTAACCAACAGTTGCCGGCATGGTTTTTATATCTTTTATATGATGGTTTGATTAGCACAATGCCCTCTTTTTGTAAAAATGAAGAAGACATTGAACAACGAAAAAGTTGGTCAATTGAACAATTACACCAACTACTCGAAATGGAAAAAACTGGATTGGGTGAAAAGTTATTATTGGCGATATTTGATCGGCAAAATATGACGAGCAATGACCTAAGTGACTTTCAGTATTTTTACAACATCGATGGATTATTATCTTATATTAAAAATCATCTTAAATTATTTAGCCAGCTACCCGATCAGGATATTGCTGTTTTGGGGCAGGTAGAACAATTAAAGTATATAAAAAAGCATTCTGAACTTCAGCTACCACTGATTGAGTTTATTACTCAGCAAGCCTTACATAGTGCCAAACAAGTCAGTCAATTAGCGACAGATATGCTAATGGGTTTTCCTGTTGAAGATGTGCAATCAAAACTACAACACTTTTTAACGTTGGGCTCGGTTAAACAACGTAGTAATGCCGCTCAATTACTGGCAAGAATATCGTCAGATTCTGCAATATTACAACAAGCATTAGCAAGTGAAACCAATAAAACCGTTATTGGCTCCATTGAAAGCGCTTTGCTACGACTTGAAACTGCTAATAATGCAAAACAACAAACAAATTTAGTTATTCCTTGTTTTGAACCCATTATCGATATCGATTTACCATCGATGGCACAAGACATTTTGCGGCAAAATTATCAAGACTATCACAAACTAAAACATAATGAATTATCTGACACACTAACTGAAAAAAATTTAGATGATATTTATCATTATTTAAATGGTAAAATTCAATACACACCGTTACTTCAAGGGATTAATAAAAACGTCGATTATCATTTTTTACTGACTAAAAATAGACTACAAAATTTACCCGAATTCACCCTTTATCACTTATTTAGAGCAATGCGATTAATTGATCAAAATGGTGGTACTTATTGTTTTGAAAGGGTATATACAAAAAATGACGTTGTTAAAAATTTCGATCTTAGGCAAATCGCCGATGTAATGGCGAAAATTGATTATTGTCAACATGTGCTCTATGCTGTTGCTTTACCATTTTTAACCAGTGAGACTTATCATCCTTTTTATGAAAATCAACCAGATAAATTATGGCCATTTTTTGCTGAACATGAATTTTTACTTGATGAAGTTTTAGGCTTTGCTGAGAGCAATAAATGTTGGTCCTACATTAAACTTGATAAAGTTAGTGCAATAAAAATATTACAACTTTTTCCTAGTCTGCCGACTAAATATGTTAATTATCTTTTTGAACTCGCACTAAAAGAAAACAAATTAATACGGCATGCAGCACAAAACACTCTAAAAGTCATTCCTAATATTTATGATCAAGTTGAACAAGCTTTACTATCGCCCAAACAAGAAGAGCGGATTGCAGCGGCAGATTGGTTGGCACTATTAGGACAAAAATCGTCAATTAAAGCATTACATCATGCATTAAAAAAAGAAAAACGCGAAATTATACAAGCATCACTATTGATTGCTTTAGAAAAATGTGGTGAAGACATAAGTCAACAACTAACCACTGAAAAATTATTAGCTGAAGCAAAACAAGGTCTAAAAGGTAAAAGACCTAATGAATTTGACTGGTTTGATATTAGCTTAATGCCTGCACTTACTTGGCAAAGCGGCGAGGCGGTCGAACCACAAATTATTCAGTGGTGGGCTTGGTTAGCGGTTAAGTTAAAAGAGCCTGTAAACCCACTATTAACAATTTATAGTCAATTGTTAAGTAAACCAAGCCAACAACAATTAGCTGAGTTTATTTTACGTAGTTTTATCAAGCAAGATACTTTAAGACCAAGCATTAACGAAGCCGAAGCGCAAGCTAACCTAATGGCTAATCAACGTTTGCAAGAATACTTAGGTTATTATAAACAATACCCGAGTTTATATCCTGCTTATGCCAATATTACATTGGAACAAGTATTTGAACAGATAAAAAAAGAGACATTAGCTACCTACCTTGGTTCTGCAATTAAAGCAAAGGGTGTATTAGCGTTAACTACCGGTATTGAAGGGCGTATTGCTGTTTCGTTATTACTTGATTTTATGAAACATCACCAAAAACGGCGTGCTCAAATTGAAGCGATGCTAGAACCCCTTGCACAAAGTGATGATCCACTGATTACTCAATTGTTGCTCTCAATAGCTCGACGTCATCGCATGGCAACAATACAAGAAAAAGCACGTTCCTTAGTAGAAACTATTGCTGAACGTAATGGTTGGACATTAGACGAATTAGCCGATCGCACTATATCAACAGCTGGGTTGGATGAAAGTGGTGTGTTAACTCTCGATTATGGCGAACGCACCTTTAGCGCAACGTTAGATGATAAGTTTAAATGGCACTTAAAAAATGCCGATGGTGACGAAATTAAAGCCTTACCGGAAGCACGTAAAAGTGAAGATTCAGCTTTAGTAAAAGATGCGAAAAAACAATTTAGTAACAGTAAAAAAGAACTGACTCAATTACTGGATATGCAAATTAATCGTTTTTATGAAGCGATGTGCACTCAGCGCAGCTGGCGAGTTGATGATTGGCAAACCTATCTACAACCGCATCCAATTGTGGGTCGACTTATTCAACGCTTAGTATGGTTGGAACTCGATGAAAACGGCAATATTGTTAATAGCTTTAGACCAACTGAAGATGTTAGTTTGGTCAATAATCAAGATGACGAAATTGTGTTGAACGAAAATAATCATATTACCGTTGCGCATTCAGCGCTATTAACTGCTGATATCACAGCACATTGGCAAACTCATCTTAAAGATTACAAAATTATTCAATTATTCGATCAATTCAATCATCCATTACCGGATATTCGTCACTTTAAAGATGACATGATTGATAAATATTATGGTTGGTTAACCGATAGTTTTACCATACGAAAAATCCTAACTAAGTTGGGTTATAAACGTAATGATATACAAGATGCGGGTTACTTTGATAGTTATTATAAATATTTTGCTAGCCTTAAACTGTATATTAATATTGAATTCAGTGGTAGCTTTGTCCCTGAAGAAAATATACCGGCAGCGCTTTTCAATCTGTACTTTAGTAAAAATACAACGTTTAAAGATAGATTAATTGCACTTGATGAGTTACCGCCCGTGTTACTTGCTGAAGGCTATGCCGATTATATGGCGGTAGCAGATGCATCAAGCTGTTTTGATCCAAATTGGCAAGATAAGTTAATTTGGTAAAATTGACTAAATATAGCTAGCAAAATACTCACAATGTATGTTTAAAAGGCTGAACCAAAATACTCAATGATTACCAGTTTGTTACTGGTCGAAAGCTATACTGATTATAGAATAGTAGCTGATAGAGCAGCTGGTTTTAATTCAAATTGGGAGAATAAAGGATTATGGCAAAACAACAAGTTATTAGGTTAAGTGCTGAACAACGTTATAGTAAAGAATTGGAAAAACTGATCAAGGCCGATAGCGAAAATAATAAGCCTGAAGGTTGGGTTTTATCCCCTAAATCGGTGCGTCAATTTATTTTAGGTAACGATCGTTTGGGTATCAGCTGTAAATTTTTTGGTGACGATCCTTTAGTTGATCGATCTATTGTTTCATTATTAGGTAAACAAGGATTAATGCTGGTTGGTCAACCGGGTACAGCCAAATCTATGTTATCAGAATTATTGGCAGCCGCCATCAGTGGTGATTCAAATTTGACCATCCAAGGTACGGCTGGTACTAGTGAAGATCATATCCGATATTCTTGGAATTATGCCTTATTGCTGGCCGAAGGACCAACCGAACGTGCATTAGTTGGTTCGCCAATTTATCAAGGTATGAAACAAGGTAAAATTGTTCGTTTTGAAGAGATAACTCGCTGTCCACCAGAAATTCAAGATATCCTTGTTTCAATTATGTCTGAAAAACAGATGATGATCCCCGAAATGGGAGCAAATGCAATTATTAGTGCTAAACCCGGTTTTAATATTATTGGCACTGCTAATTTACAAGATCGTGGTGTGCATGAAATGTCTGCTGCATTAAAGCGACGTTTTAACTTTGAAACTGTTAATCCAATAAATAATAAAGATTTTGAGATTGAATTGATACAAAGGCAACTTGAACAAGAATTAGGTGAATTAAAAACACAAATAGTTATTCCGGTTGATGTCATTGACTTACTTGTTACGGCTTTTCAAGAGTTAAGGCAAGGTCAAACTCAAGATGGCGCAAATATAAAAACACCTGATGCCGTGATGTCAACGGCAGAAGCGGTAAACATTGCCTATGCTTCAGCATTAGATGCTTATTATTTTAGCGATGGAACCTTAAATGCAGGACAAATCGCCAAACAGCTTATTGGTGTGGTTCTAAAAGATAATGCCGATGATATAAAACGAATCCAATTTTATATGGATAATGTTGTGCGTGAACGCGCAAAAAAATCCGAGACATGGCACAGTTTTTATCAAGTATCAAAAACGTTCTGGAAATAACGGCTTAACATGACGCTTAACCATGAATTATTACCCGATAGGTTATCACAAGCATTAAATAAACTTGCTGCTTTGCAGCAAGAGCAGATCTATTTTGCCCCGATACGTCATCATAGCCCATCATGCAGTTTTGCGCTTAAAAAATTGATTGAGCAAACAAAACCAACGCATATATTGATTGAAGCGCCAGTGAGTTTTACACCGTTAATTGAACAACTGTTACATGATGATACACGTCCGCCCATTGCGATACTTTCTCAGACAGAAATTGACACAATACCGTTAGTAACAGAAAGTGAAGATGATAGTGTATCGAAACAATCTACCTGTTCGGTTTTTTACCCATTTTGTCATTACTCGCCAGAATGGGTGGCAATACAAATGGCAAAAGAGCAGCATGCCACACTACAATTCATTGATCTGCCTAGGGCTTTGCAATGTGATCAAGAAATCGCTGCTGATTTTGATAAAAGTCGCTCGCTACTATCCGAAACTTATCTAAAACACAGCCAATACATTCAATATTTAATGAAAAAATTGCATTGTCGTGATCATGATGAAGTGTGGGAACATCTTTTTGAACTGAAAGACTATAATGATATCGCTGATTGGCAAAATTTCTTTATAGATACCTTTATTTGGTGTGCAATGGCAAGGCTTGATTATTCACTGTCTTCACTTGCCGCAGAGGGTTCAGTTCAGCGTGAACAGTATATGTTAACAGCGATAGGTCAATTAAAGAAATCTCAACCTGATGCAAAAATTGTGGTCGTAACAGGTGGTTTTCATACCTTACCTTTACTGGAAGGATTATGGCACGATCAGCTTGTGCTACCTACAAAAGCAGAGATGACTCGATTTAATCACCAACAAAAAAGTGGTGATAAAGATCAAAATTGGCTAATTCGTTATAGCTTTGATCGCCTTGATTCCTTAAATGGTTATGCGTCAGGAATGCCTTCGCCCGCTTATTATCAAGCGGCATGGCAGTCAATGTTACTTTATGATAAATCAACCACCAATGGCAAATCTAGCATCGCATTTCGCCAATCTTTAACTACTGATGTGCTTACCGATATTGTGGATAAATTACGGCAACAAAACAGTGACAATATTATCGGTTTTATCCCATTTCGTTCTGCAATAGCACAATCAATGTTATTAGCCAACTTACGAGAACATCATGGACCAGGAAGATATGATCTGCTTGATGCGATTCAATCCTGCTTTATCAAAGAGAGTATCAATGATTCTCGTCATGAGTTTTGGTTAACCGTGCAAAATTGCTTATCGGGCAATTTGTTGGGTGAAATACCTAAAGGTATTGCACAACCTCCGTTAGTGAATGAAGTATATTTAACGCTAAAAAAATATCGATTTAAGTTAGATTATTCCAGTCCTAAACTTACGCATATCGATATTTATCGCAAATCACAGCATCGGCAACGTAGCCGTTATTTACATTTATTGGCTTTTTTACAAGTGGGTTTTGCCAATCGAATAGATGGTCCTGATTATATTCATGGTAAACGCTTATCGATTATGTTTGAAGATTGGCGTTATGCTTGGACCCCCATGGTCGAAGCGCGTTTAATTAAATTATCTGAACAGGGAACGCAGTTAGATCAAATCGCAATAAAGCAATTACAATTAGCGACTGAACAGTTTGGGCTAAACAGTACTGGTTTTTCAAGTATTGTGGCAGTTGAACAGTTAATTCAAGGCGCTTTGATGGGGCTTGAATCTTGTTTTGCTTATTTATTAAATAATCTATCTAATTGTATTGAGAACGATAACGAACTGGACAATCTAATCAATTGTGGCCATCGCTTACTTTACTTATGGCAAGGGCAAAATTTTTTACAACTAAAAAATACCGCAACGTTACTGATATTATTAGTTAAAATAATTAAGCAGAGTCTTTTCTTGTTAACCAAGTTAAAACAGCCAGAGCAAGAACAGCAACAAAAAAATATCAAAGTATTACTTTCATTTAGAGACTTACTAAATTATTTACCAGAGCAACTTAATGTTAAACAATTTAAACACGATTTTTATCATAATCTGCATCGTTTACAACCTGAGTTAGCTCAACTGCCATTAATCTGTGGTGCTATTGATAGTCTTAGCTACTTAGATGCATACTTAAGCCAACAACAACTAGAAGATAAAATAAAAAATAACTTCAGGTTAACAACACCAGATGATCACGCAATTAACTATTTTATCGGTATAATGCAGTGTACCCCGCAATTGATTATTCATTCAACTTTTCTACTTGATAGCTTAGATCAACTAATGATTGATTGGTTACCTGAGCGATTTATTGAAATATTGCCTGATTTACGTTATGCCTTTTCTCAATTAAACCCGACACAGAATGCTTCGTTGGCTAGTCAGATTGCTAAAAAATATCATATTGTCGATGATGAATTAAATTTTTACCAATACAACTTTAGTGAAAAAGAGTTAAACAAAGCACTTTCTTTAGAATTATTGATAACCAAACATATTCAACAACAGCATTTGCAAACATGGTTTAAACAATAGGAATACGTATGATTAACGATAATCACATCGATGATAAAACTACCAATGAACAAATTAAACGTTGGCGTTTAATTTTAGGAAGTTATGCAGATGAGGATTTAGGTCAAATTAATTTTAATGCGCATGATAAGCAAATCGATCAATCATTAGAGTATCTTTATCGACACGAATATCGTGCTCGAGGTTTATTGACCAATGACAAAGCTGATTCAGAACTAAAAGCGGGTGATAAAAGTCGTTCTGTTTATAACACGATAGATTGGTTAAAACTGACACGTAAATTGTTTCCTAAAAGTACCTTTGAACGGATGCAAAATCAAGCGATAGAGCGTTATCACTTGGATGGAGTTTTAAACGATCCGAAAGTCATACGAGATCTTGAACCTAGTGTAAACTCAGTACGTTTACTGATGAATTTACGGGGTAAATTGAGTTATGACGTTCGTCAAGAAGTACGGATATTAATTAAAAAAGTGGTGGACGAAATTTTACAAAAGATTCAAACGAATTTTGTCAATGCGATCACTGGTAAAAAAAATCGATTTAGGCACTCTTTAATCAAAAATAACCAGAACTTTGATTGGCGAGCAACAATCAATGCTAATCTAAGGCATTTTGATCAGAACAAACAGCAAATTATTATCGAAAAAGCAATTTTCAATTCACGCAAAATAAGACAATTACCTTGGGATATTATTTTATGTGTTGACCAAAGTGGATCGATGGATAGTTCAATTCTTTATTCAGCAATTTGTGCCGCTATCATCGCTAAACTACCGGCGATTAATTTGCATTTACTGGTGTTTGATACTCAAGTTGTCGATTTAACACATATAGCCGAAGATCCAGTTGAAGTGCTCATGACTGTACAATTAGGCGGTGGAACAGACATTGGTAAAGCACTTAATTATGCTGAACAAAAAATTAAAAATCCGAGCCGAACGGTGGTGGTGGTGGTGAGTGATTTTTATGAAGGCGCAAATGTAACGCATTTATATCGAACTGTTGCTCGTCTTAATGCTAATCGAGTAAAAATGCTGGGTTTAGCTGCTTTAGACTATCAAGCTAATGCTGTTTATGATATGCAAATATCACAAAAACTTGCTGATCGCGGTATGCTAATTGCCGCCTTAACTCCCGAGCATTTTGCTAACTGGCTTGCCGAGGTGATGCGATGAGTTGGCAACAAACCTACTTAAATTATGATCAAGAAGCGTTAGCACTTTATGCCAATATTGGTTTAATTCGCCGTGCACGCAAAGATATCGAAGCCGATAAAGTCCTATTGCAAGAAGAGCAACCCGATTTTCTTCTGTTTATGGTCGATGGTCAACAGGTGAAACTTACTGCGCAAGGAATTCAAAAAGCAACTTGCAGTTGCCCAGCTAGTGGACACTGCAAACATATTATTGCGGCCATTTTATGGTTACAACTTCAGCCCAATCATCAAACGGATAATAATGCAACATTATCGCAAAATTCAGCGACTGAACGGTCAGTGCCACCATTAAAAGATGCATTAAGCGAGCTACTGACAATCGATGCTGGCGCGCTACTTAAACAAGCAGGTAAAGCCAATGTGCGCCTTGCTTATCAATTGGTTTTTGAGTGGCAGCAACTGCCACCATTAACCGTAGAAAATCAAAAAGGGCAATTACGTATTCAAATACCACAAAGTGACATGCCGATTATCTATATGGCTGGGACCGGTTTTGCTGGGATGATTTCACAGCTACCCGAAAAACAGAAAACAGCTGTACATTTAGCGGTTATTGCGTACCTGTTTCAACAACATCACCAGCCATGGACTTGGCCAATCGAAAACAACTTAACGGATAAGCCGATTGATCGGTTAAGCGTTGATGAAATAGCATTAATTAAGCAAGTTGAAGAACATATTTATGCATTAATCACCCATGGATTATCCCATGTGAGTCAAAGCCAAGCGACACAATTACAGTTGCTTAATATGTCTGCTCGATCGCAAAATCTTGCCAGTTTAGCCGCAATGCTAAGACACCTTTGCCAACTTGTTGAACAACAAGCCAATCGACATTTTACCGTTGACGAACAAGACATACTGTTATTCTTAGCTCGCCTTAAAGCATATCTGGAAAAATTATCACATTATCAAGGTGAACAACTTACCACAGTACGTGGGGGGCAAAAACGTCATTACCAAAATGATGCTCAATTAATTGACTTGCTACCATTGGGAGCTTATTGGTGGCAAAGCAAAACCGGCGCAATTGGGGCGACCTTTTACTTTTGGGATCCAATAGCGCTACAATATTATGAGACAACCTTAGCCAGACCTAATAATTCAGATATCAACTTTAATCGACAAAGCCTATGGCAAAGTGCATCAATTTGGCAAGCGATGCCTTGTGACTTAATGAATAAAGCTTTTACCTTATATGAACCACGTTTATCGCATGATGGTAAATTATCAAGTCGTGGTTCACACATAAAATTACAACCAACAGGTTGGAATTTGCAGCAGTATCAGCAATTTCAACAACAAGTTGGCTTTGATAACTGGTCGTTACTAAGTCACTATTTACAAAATTACGATACTAATATTTCACTGTTCAACCAAGTACTCTTTATTCACGTTACCAAAGCACAAAAACCTTATTTGGACGAAATCAGACAATGCTTGGTGTGGTGTGTTAAAGATTCACAGAATAATGACCTACTATTACGCATCTTTTGGGATGGTAAACAAAAACAACGTATTGAATCACTTTATTTGCTACACGAAATAGAGTTGCAACCCTTAACCGTGTTAGTAAAATGTGTAAAAAATGATAATAATTTAGATCTTGAACCATTTGCACTATTTTATAAACAGCCACTAACCGATGATATCAATATTTTAAATCTGGATTTTGACAACGAATCGTTATACCAAATATCGAATAACAGCGATGACTATTGTAAACAACCCGAAATACTCTTTCAAAAACAACCTCAGCAGATTGTTTACCAACACGATCCAATTGTTATCTACATTATCAAGCCGACGCTCAATTTTTGTGAAACAATAACGAGTTCGGGACGACTTAAACTGAACAATGACGATAAAAAGCAATTAGCGCAATTGCAAAATCAATGCGACACCTTAGGATTAAACACATTAAGTCAAGTGTTGACAAAAATAGGCAACCACCCAAACATCGAAGTCGTTCATATTTTACAAGCCGTGTACCTATGCCATCTCATGCAGAATGCGCATTACCAATTACCCATTATGATTAGGAATGATGCTGAAGAAGAGTAAAAAAGTAGAATTAAATCGAACAAAAAGCAAATACTCATTTTGAAAAAGTATATTAAAGCTAGCTAGAAGATTACAGCAATAAAAGTTTTGTAAAAAGTTTAAGCAAATATACACGTTTCAATATAAAAATCTTGATTTACTTTTTTGCCAATCAACCCTTTTTTTTACACTAAATTAAAATTGATTAAAATCAATATATTAAAAAAGGGTTTTTGAGTACAAAAATCTTGTTTGCCTTTTTATAAACAGGGTTTATAGTATACCGGTTTCTAGTTCAACACTGCATAAGTGGATTAAACAATTTACTGTTTTAACCTCCGATTTTTTGATGTCTTTTTATTCATATAAGCTAAAGATTAGCTTTGATTTTGTTTTATCTTTGATTATTTTTACCTCGTTTTTTGCGCATTATCATGCTAATTTATGGTCAATATTTAAATTGAATTAAGTTAGTGAAAAACATGGATATGATTCATTCTTCCGAGCTTAAAACCATCTTACATTCAAAACGTGCCAACATTTATTACCTAGAGCATTGCCGTGTATTGGTTAATGGTGGGCGCGTTGAGTATGTTACCGATCAGGGGCAACAATCGCTTTATTGGAATATTCCGATTGCTAATACTACTTGTATTTTGTTAGGAACCGGTACCTCTTTAACGCAAGCGGCTGTACGCGAGCTTTCCCGTGCTGGCGTGATGATTGGGTTTTGCGGTGGTGGTGGAACGCCACTTTTTTCCTCTACCGAAGCTGAATTTGCGTGTCAGTTTTTCTCTCCTCAAAGTGAATATCGTGCAACAGAATACCTACAACGTTGGTGTCAATTTTGGTTTGACGATGAACGTAGATTGCAAGCGGCTAAAATGTTGCAACAAAGTCGCCTTGAAATCATTCGCGAGTGTTGGTCAAAGTTTGATTGGACGATAGATCAACGTCAATTAGACAGCATTATAAATGATGCAATAACGCAATTTGCTAATGTTAATAATAGTCAAGCATTGCTCGCAGCAGAAGGGCGTTTAAGTAAAAGATTATATGCTATGGCGAATCAATTAACGTTAAGGGATGATAAGTTTAAACGTGAACAAGGTACCCATGGTAAAAGCTATGATCCGGCTAACCAATTTTTAGATCATGGTAACTACTTAGCTTATGGGCTTGGTGCAACCGCTTGTTGGGTGTTAGGATTACCGCATGGATTGGCGATTTTGCATGGTAAAACTCGGCGTGGTGGTTTAGTATTTGATGCCGCTGATATTATTAAAGATGGCATAGTTTTACCGCAAGCTTTTTTGTCTGCAAAGCAAGGCGACAGTGAAAAAGTGTTTCGGCAAGCATGCATTTCACAATTTGCACAGTTAGGCGCGTTGGATCGAATAATTGATACATTAAAACAGATAGCAGAAAAAGCATGAATATTTTATTAGTAAGCCAATGTAAAAAACGGGCATTAACCGAAACCAGACGAATTATTGATCAGTTTGCTGAGCGTTGTGGCGAACGGACATGGCAAACAGCCATGACTGAAGATGGATTACAAACCCTATATAAATTGTTGCGCAAAACGGCTCGCAAAAATACTGCCGTTGCTTGTTATTGGACTCATGGTAAAAATTTGACTGATCTACTATGGATTGTTGGCGATCGTAGTCAATTTAATCAGCAAGGTCGAGTACCAACTAATCGTACTAAACGCAATATATTAAAAAGTGGTAATGAAAGTAGTTGGCATTATGCAACAACGATTCAATTAATCACAACGATTGCCGGTTTATTACATGATCTTGGTAAAGCGACTATTGGTTTTCAATCTAAATTACGCGCAACAGAGAAAGTGGCTGGCGATCCATACCGTCATGAATGGATTTCGTTGCAATTATTTTTATTAATGATTCAAGACTGCACCACAGATCAAGCTGTTTTTGAACGTTTGGCAAATTTTTCTCAATATCAGCAGCAATACCCCAATTGGTATCAAAAACTTAACAAAACTGAAAAAACCGATCTGATGCAGTGGCCTTTATTAACACAGTGGATAGCTTGGTTGATTGTATCGCATCACCGAATGCCATTTTTAATTGATTCATTAAATGGTGATAAAAATAAGAAACAAACCAGAGATTTATATATTTCAGGTTTAAAAACAACCAGTTTTTATAAAACCCTTACCGCTGTTGAAAAATGGGTAAAAAATAGTTTTAGCCAACATCCTTCGCCTAATCAGTTTTGGCAACTTAAAAGCGATATAACGTTAAGTCAAGCATGGTTAAAAAAACTCAGCCGTTATGCTAATAAGGCGCTAACTCATCCACCTTTAATGCAATTAACGAATATTGATGCCTTTTTATTGCATATGTCGCGTTTAAGTCTAATGGTGGCTGATCACAATTATTCAAGTTTATCTTTATCGAATGAAGAAGCAGATGAAAATCATGAAATTCTGATTGCTAACACTAATTATCTTAAAAAGGCGAAACAGTGTTTAGATGATCATTTAATTGGCGTAGCAAATCTTTCTGCACGCTTTGCGCGTTTACTACCGAAAATGGTTGATGAATTACCAGCCATTAATCACCATAAACCTTTTACTAAACGGACGACTATCGATCGATTTCAATGGCAAAATCATGCATATGATATCGCTAAGCATTATCAATCATTAAGCGATGAACAAGGCTTTTTTGGTGTAAATATGGCATCCACTGGTTGCGGTAAAACGCTTGCCAATGGTCGAATTATGTATGCACTGGCGAATCCTAAACGTGGCGTTAGATTTACCATTGCCTTAGGTTTACGTGTTTTAACCTTGCAAACTGGTAAAGCGCTGCGAGAAAAACTACAGCTTGGCGATGAACATTTAGCGATCTTAGTTGGCGGGCGAGCAACGCAAACGTTATTTGAGTTAGAGAATGAAGAAAAGTTACAAAAATCAAATTTAGAACAGCAGAGTATCTCAAAAGATAATTTAGAGCAAGAGGGTAGCGAATCGATAGAATCATTGGTCGATGACTATGTTGATGTGGCAGAAAGTGGTATTGCGGATAGTGAATTAGGCACAATTGTTGAAAATAGCAAAGCTCGTCAACTAATTTATGCGCCGATTGTTACATGTACTATTGATCATATTATTCAAGCCAGCGAATGCATACGAGGTGGCAAATATATTGCGCCGACCTTAAGGTTACTTACCTCAGATTTGATTTTAGATGAGCCTGATGATTTTGACCAAAATGACTTGCCAGCTTTGGCGCGGCTTGTTCATTTAGCTGGGCTTTATGGGAGCAAAGTGTTGTTGTCATCGGCAACTTTAACGCCTGATTTAATTGCGGGTTTATTTGCGGCTTATCAAGCGGGACGAAAAATATGGAATCAAAACCATCAACGTAATAATGATTCGATCGTCTGTGGTTGGTTTGATGAGTATCAGCAATCAATTACGCAAATTACTGATAGTGCGGCATTCAGCCAACAACATCAGCTATTTGTCAGTGAGCGCATTAATGAACTTGCTAAGGGCGAAGTTCGTCGTCAAGGACATATTCTAGAATTACTTGACTACCAGCATAAAAAACCAGAAAACGAAAAGTTAAATTACAATTTATTAGCTAATCAATTGTTAAGGCAATCTTATGATTTTCATTTAAATCATCATCAACTCGATGAAAAAACACAAAAACAAATAAGTATTGGTTTAATCCGTTTTGCTCATACTGAAGATTTAATTGCCTTAACTAAACAGATCTATCAACAAACCGATCTTGCTGTAGATGCTCAATTTCATATTGTGGTTTATCATGCAAGACAATTATTATTATTACGTAACCAACTAGAGCAAAAGTTAGATAGAATTTTAAATCGTAGTGACGAACGAGCTCTATTTAGCCAACCGGAAATTATTGAAGCAATTAAAGATAGTGAGCAAAAAAATCATATTTTTATTGTGATAGGTACACCAGTAACCGAAGTCGGGCGAGACCATGATTACGATTGGGCCATTATTGAACCGTCATCAATGCGTTCAATTATACAGCTAGTTGGTCGTGTATGGCGCCATCGCCCCAATAAAGTTGCTAAAAGTCCGAATGTTGCTATTTTAGGCAGTAATATTGAATCAATTAAGCAGGGTGTGAACTATGGTGTCGGTACTGCGTGTTTTTGTAAGCCTGGTTTTGAACAAAAACCTTTTTTACTTACGACACATCAAACCAATAAATTGATACCACAACAACAATTAGCAAATATTGATGCCACACCACGCATAACTAATTCAACACAAGATGAGCTTACACTTGGCGAATTGGAGCATAAAGTGATGGCACATCTATTTGCGCTTAATGCACGAAATAGTAATTATGTTACGAGCTATTGGCAACCCGATTTAGCGCATCATCATTGTTCGCATTTACAATTAATTTCACCTTTTAGAATGCAAAATAATCAAGAAGATGAATTTATTTGCCAGCTTGATGAAGATGGTGATTATTCGTTTAGCTATGCAGAGATTGCTTGGCAAACACCCAATGAACTTTGCCAAGATACGCAAAACAATCTAATTTCATATGATGACAGTTGGACATTCGATCACCCGTATATTCAACCTTGGTTAACTAATACGGTGCAACAAGCGTTAGAAAAGTTGGCAGACCATTTTCCCAATAAAAATCAATATCGATTAGCTAATGAATTTTGCAGCGTTACCTTAAACAGTCAATATCGCTGGCATTTCCACCTAAAATTGGGTTTTTATCAGATTAAAAATAGTGGTTAGTGAAATTTATATCCAGAAATAAGTGCTGTACGCAATATATCTTAATGAGCTGGTTACAGCTAGATATAAATCTATAATTAAACTATACTTATATGGACTGCCGAACAGGTAGCTTAGAAACATTAAATTATTTTGAATAAAAAAATTTTTTATCACCGCCGAATAGGCGGTATCTTTATATTAATCAAGATATTAATATTTTTGTTTTTTCTATATCGCCCATTACATTATTTTACTTTTCGATTTTTTCTTGACTTGCTTTTTTTAAAGGCATAACATGACAAACATGTAATGAACATTACATATAAAAAGTGCACTATAAATAACATAGTGTTGAATAGAACAAAACCCCAAATGCTGCAACATCTGAGGTTTAAAATTTTATCCTAAAAAATTCACAGGAGGGACAAAATTATGTCTAAGGATAAAACTAAGATTATTAAAAGTCAATTTTCAACTGATAAGTTAGTGTTAAATAAATTGCAAAATTTTGCAATTAGCACTTCGGCTGCTAATGATGAGTCTGTAATTTTTTTGCCAAAATCGGTTGAAGACTTTTCAATTACAGAACTAATGAAAATATTAAATATTTCGACAACCAAAGAAATCGAATATTTAATTAAGAAATTAGAACTTGATCAACCTAAGTACCGATATCTTAATGCTACTAATAAGTGGCTGTATAACAGTAAAGCACTTAATTTATTAGCTTCGTATATAAGATTTAAAGCATCATAATTATATTTACTAAGGTCCATAATTTTTTATGGACCTTTTTATTTTTAAAGGAAATTA
Organism: Gilliamella sp. B3464; assembly: GCF_026536145.1. Classification (NCBI taxonomy): domain Bacteria; kingdom Pseudomonadati; phylum Pseudomonadota; class Gammaproteobacteria; order Orbales; family Orbaceae; genus Gilliamella; species Gilliamella sp. B3464. The sequence goes on from NZ_JAFNOQ010000009.1 coordinate 51,964, forward strand.
AGGAGGGCCAATGGAAGATATTTCTTGGCAAGATATAAGAAAGGTTATTGTCGACTTTCTTCAGCAGCGGCTTACTAATAATGCTAATTATAAAAGTGAAGTGACAAAACTGGATAAAGCTAAGCAAGCAAATGATGTATCGGCAATTAATGAATCTCAACAAAAAATTAATGATTTAGTTAAGCGATTCGATTTTGAAACTTGGATGGAAGATGCCGCAACCAGAAGAATTTCATGGATTACTATTGGTAGTCATATTTCAAGGGGTATTCATCCATCAAGTCCTGCAGATGATGTTAATTATTTTGCACAAAATCAACCTGTTACGTTAAATTATGTGTCGTCAGCAACACCATCAACTTTAAGTATAAATTGTTCTGGAAATGCTGCGGCACTTGATATCTTTTCTTTACTTAATCAGTTTGTAAAAGATGATGTAACATTATTGCAATTAATTATACAAAATCATCCTGCTATTTTGCCGGCGTTATCGGATGATGAGCAAAAGGCAGCGGTTTATTTAGCTAATTTAAAAAAAGCGATTTTTAATAATTTTGATAATCCAAAAGCATCAGAACTTAATAAACAATTATATTGGCCAAATAGTGAAGATACTTATCTTTCAGGGGTTGATAATCATTACCGTCTGTTAATTCCGTTGTATCCCTCATCATTATGTCACTTGGTTTATCAAAAAGTACAAACAAGATTTTCTGACGAGAATAAAAAGGCTCGTGAACAAAGAAGAATTAAAGGGATTGAACATCAATCTTATTTTTCGTTTCACCATTTAGCCGTGGTTAAGTTGGGGGGCAGCAATCCGCAAGGCGTCAGTCAATTAACCAGTAATCAAGGTGGACGTAATTTTTTATTACCGTCAATGCCGCCTAAATTTGAAAAATCCCCTTTTCCAACAATTAATAAGGCGCAAGAAACCATTTTCACAAATTCAATGCAATATTTTTGTCGCTTTGGCTTTAGATTGTTGTTTGATATGGTTCAAGCGCCCAAAAACAATGTTGAAGAGCGTGACAATCGCAAAGATGCTTTTGCCGTTATTTTATCGCTATTACTTAAATATGCCAGACACATTCAAAAAACCATGCCGGCGGGCTGGAGCCGTGATTACTCGCTCAAATCTAATCAAAAATTATGGTTAGATCCGAAGCGATCTAATTTAGACGGTGAGCAAGATTTTAAACAAAAGTATGATAAAGGTGAATGGATAGTTGAACTTGAAAAAGACTTTGCTTTTTGGATCCAAAATGCTCTAGTAAAAAAATTTGAAAATATTCAACAGCAATTTAGTGATCCTGAATTTAGGGAGTGGCGTAAAGAATTAAGCGCCGCTGTGAAAGCAAGTCAGCGTAAAAAGGAGGGAATCTTTTAATGGAAACATTGAATTACTATCTGTTTTTTGATCATGTCAAAATTCATAATGCTAATGCGATATCCAGCCCATTAACCTACGGATTTCCCGCTATTTCGGGTTTTGTTGGTGCTATTCATGCATTAAACCGTAAAATTGAATCGACTGATCCTATTTATTTAGATGGAGTATTGATTGCTTGCCATGAGTGTGATGTACAAGTTTATCGACCTAATGATTATAGTGATTATACTTTTCGATTAACCCGTAATCCTGTGGCTAAAAATGGTGATACCCGCGCAATTATCGAAGAGGGGCGAGTGCATCTTGATGTTTCATTGCTGATTGAAGTCAAAATAGAAAATTTTGAAGCACTTTATGATGACGATCAAAAGAATGAATTCGTTAATCAGATGAAACAAAAACTGTATCAACAACGCATTGCTGGTGGTCATGTGTTAGAAATTGGTGATGCAAAATTAATTCCCTCTGATGCATCAGACGAAACATTAGCAAATTTGTTATTACCTGCTTTTGTATTAGTTGAAGCACAGCAAGATCTGCAAGAGATCACAGCTGAGTTACAACAACAAGATCCCAATGCTACTGCACTTGATGCTTTAATCGAAACAGCGATGTTGCATCATCATCCTCAAGAGAATGACCACTGGCAGACCACATCAGTCAAACAGGGACGAGGTTGGTTAGTCCCGATACCATTAGGGTATCAAGCAATATCACCGTTATTTGCTGCTGGTAAGTTGCAAGAAGCTCGAAGTAATGAACATCAATCACAATTTGTTGAATGTATTTATGGATTAGGTAAATGGGTATTTCCATTGCGCTTAAAAGAAAACTTATCACAAGCGTTTTGGCGTTATCAATGTAGTACATTGCAATCAAATGGTGCAGAGATTTACATCATTAATCAACAAAATAATTAAATAATTTTAGCGTTATACAATAAGGAATTTATTATGAGTAAAAGTAAAATCACTACCGCATCTGTTTTAGCTTTTGAACGCAGTTTTGATATTTCTGATGCTGTTTTTTCACAGCCAAGTACTACGAATCCTGAAATATTATCTCCGGTTCGATTAACCGAAAAATCAGTACGCGGAACTATCTCTAATCGCCTTAAAAATGCCATTGCTAGCGATCCCGCTAAATTAGATGCCGAAATTCAAAAAGCCAATTTACAAACCGTTGATGTTGCGGCCTTAGATGCCGATAAAGATACTTTAGTGATAACATGGAGCTGTAAAGTGTTACCTTTTACCGGTAAACCATCAGTATGTAATGATGTTGAATATCAAGAACAGTTAACAACGACAACTCAAGAATATATTAAAGATGTTGGCTTAAAAGCGTTAGCAAAACGATATGCCATTAATATTTTAAATGGTCGTTGGTTATGGCGTAACCGTATGGCAGCCGAGCAAATTAATATTATTGTGAGTTACCAAGCGCACAATGATAAAGATGAAACTAAGATAATTGACGTTGCTAACGTTGATGCCAAAAATTATCAGCTTAACAGTTTTGATTATGATGATAAATCTGTTCAAGCATTGACCGATCTTATTGAAGCAGGATTAGCCAATAAAAAATTTGTGATCTTTGATGTTACCGCAACACTAAAAATGGGCTTAGGACAAGAAGTTTACCCATCGCAAGAATTAATTTTAGATACTGGTAAAGAAAAAAGCAAAGTGCTTTATGACAAAAATGGTCAAGCAGCGATGCATTCTCAAAAAGTGAGTAATGCAATTCGTACTATTGATACCTGGTATGATGAAAAAGCGGAATTTCCAATTGCGATTGAACCTTATGGTTCGGTAACCACTATGGGACATGCTTTCCGTCAACCTAAACAAAAATTGGACTTTTATAACTTGTTTGATAACTGGGTTTTAAAAGGTGAGCAGCCAAGTTTGGAACAACAACATTATGTGATTGCCGTATTAATTCGTGGTGGTGTCTTTGGGGCGAGTGGTAAGGAGTAAGCAATATGCATACACACTATTTTGAACTGCGCGCCATACCACAAATTGAGATAACTGAAGTGCAGGTGATTAATCAAGTGATGCAAAAACTGCATCAAGTCTTGGTTAATTTTCAGGGAAATATTGGTATTAGTTTTCCTTGTTATAATGTGCGCCGAACACTAGGTGGAATTATTCGCATTTTTGGTACTGAAGCCGAGTTACAGGAAGTTAAAAGTGCGCTACAGCAACAGGCTGCCATTGCTGACTATGTATTGATTCTACCAATCACAGCCATACCAACTGAAGTTAAGGGCTATTTACGTTTAATTCGGGTTAATCCTAAAGGACAAAGTGCATTAAGACGTGCCGAAAAACGCTTAACTGCTCAGGGTAAATGGTCTAGCGATGTACAACAAAAAATGATAGAAAAATGGGGAAGTGTTAATCTTACTTATCCGCATTTACATTTTTATAGTCAAAGCACTGAGCAACGCTTTATTTTATGGATAAAACAAGAAAAAAGCTCAACTGCGGTAGAGGGAGTTTTTAATAGTTATGGTCTAAGTAAAACGGCTACCGTGCCTGACTTTTAAGTGATATCAATAACGCTGTATTTAATCTATTGATGGTTCAATAGGTTAAATATGGCTTTAACTTAAGTGATTTTTAGTCTTGATTTAATTACATTCACGTAATAAGTGACATCATCATGATTATCCAATTTTTTTTGAAACTAGCAGCAAAGTTATCTAAGTTTGAATTCGATAAGCCTAAAGGATAGTCAAAATATCTGCTATCTCTGAGCGAAATAATTTCTTGAGGGGGATGGTTACTCTTTTAATTTGTGATCAATTCTATCTACTTTCGCCGGTTTTAGCTCAGTCAAAAATGGTGTAATTCGTCGATAAATAACGTTATAGCTTTGTTTTGAGATATGATAAATTTTAAATTACGATCGTTAGAATCAGAGATGGAAGGGCTAAATTTTGAATTTGCGCCCCCTCCTTTCAAAAATACTCATTGGAATGCAACGTCCAAATATCTGGCAGAAAGCGCATTTAGCTTTATTGAAAGTATTATCTATTATAATGTTCCTAATTATCAGAATTTTGGACATTGGGGAGCAACTCAGGTTACTCAACAACAATGGTTACTGATAAAACCTCAATTATTCACACTGAAACAGAAAGTGATAAAAGCGCAAAATTTTACTGAACTGCGAGATGATCTGTTTGATTTTGCATTCATTTTTGATAAAACTTGGCAAAAAGAGATGTCAAAAAATTTTCTGAAATATAAATTGAGTTTTTCACAAATGATTAGTGACCTAATCATTTGGATTGATGAGAATATGCAAAAATACAGTTCTTTCTATATTTTGGGTGTATAACATCTTTACTCATAAATATTTTCATGTTAGCAAATCACTTTATTTAGTACGCTTTGACTAAGTCGTTTTATTGTCTAATTCGCTAACAAGACTGATTAATTCCGGCAGTATATCGAGTATTAGTGCTAATTGTTGCATAACGAGTAAATCATTATTGGCTTGTTCATCTTGGATCGAAATCGACTCGATATAATTTGCGACCGATTGTTTAATCGGTTGATATTCGCTATTTAACTGTTTATCAGTCAATAAATTAATGATATAAACCGACAAATCATCAAACAACTCTAATGTCTGATTAGAAATAGATTTATCACGATGTGCCCCTAATGTTGATAAATAACTGATTAGCGTATGGTTTAAAGTTAATAATCGAAAACCTTTATCAATTAAGGCTGGATTCATATGCGGCTCTTTAGTCATTAAGCTAATTAATGATGATAAATCTGCATTACTATCGTGGGCGGATCGTCTTGCTAATCGATATTGAGGATCATTTGTTTTACCTGACAGATACTGACGACCAATCAATGCTAAGTAGTGGCTGTCATCGTGACAAACCCGATCAACTAATTTCGGAAGATTTCTAAATTTCCAATCGGGCCAAATAAAACTTACCGCAAACCAGGCAATAAAACAGCCGATTAAGGTTGCAATAATTCTGGACAATGCGACCTCAATACTACTTTCTCCAATTAAGCTAAAACTGAAAAAGACCAGTAAAGTAATAAACGCTGTCGCATAAGCATATTGTGAATTTTTAAATAAGAAAAACAACCAACCAGTAATAATGATTAAGATAAGTTGTTCTTCAATAGTCGGGAATAGATAGGTTAAAGGTATGCCAATGATGATCCCTAATATTGTGCCAAATACTCGCAATTTTAGTCGATGTTTTGTTGTGGCATAGTTGGGTTGGCAAACAAAAAGACTGGTCAGGATGATCCAATAACCATGTGAAAGATCGGTGCAATAAATGACACCATAACCAACAAAGAGCACAATACTCATTCTGATAGCATGGCGAAATAGGGCAGATTTGATAGTCAAATTTTGTTTTATTTTGGCGAAAATATCGTAAAAACTCGTTAACTCATCATCAACCAATTGATTCTCTTCTTGCTGTTTAGCAAGATGCTGCTCTGTATCAATGTTGGCAAGTAACAGATCAATAGATAATAGGTTTTGATATAAATTTTGTAATGATTTTATTAAAAGTGACGAATTTTTATTGTGACTTTGATATTGAGATATCGCTTCTTCAAGATAAGAAAAATAGCGCGCAAATAAAGGATCATGATGATAGGTTTGATTCAGTTTGATCGAAATTGCAAGTTTGGCACAGGCTTTTGCTTGTAAATTTAAAATTCGCGCAAATCGAAACAAAATATCACTGTGTTTAAAATTATCACTTAACGCTTGATATTGTCCATGCGCTGAACTGGCTCGTTCATGAATATCTTGCGCCACAAAATAATAACTTAGCATTTTTTTGACATAAGATTGTCCGCGATAGCCTTTTAATCGATTGAACAAAGAGCGTTTAGTTTGATTAAATGCATTGATTAATTGAGTATTACTTTCGGTTAATTGTAAGGTTTGTTTAGTAAATCCATCGGTCTCGTCAGGATCAAACATTGCCGCTTTAGCATCAAGATACTGGGCTAATCTAATAAAACAGTTTGATAAACTTTGTTGGGTTGTGCGGATAGGTTGAATGATAGATTCAATTAACGACACAATGTTGTACCAAAGTGCGCCTAATAATAAAAAGCAAGGTAAAGTATAATTGTCAGCATATAAATTATGCCCGAGCATTGTGTATGCAGCAATCAGTAATGATCCAAACGCAATGACGCCGTAGCGTTGTCCTAGTGAGCCAAGCATAATAAATGCAAAGGTTGAAAAAACTAATCCCACGATAAAAATCAAAGGAAAGTCAAATAGCAATTCAACCGAAAAAGTTGCTATAGCAAAACAAAATAGCGTTAAAACTATATTAATACAACGGCTAAGTAAACGGGTGTCAATCTCGGTCAGTCCAGCAGCCACAACGCCTAAAGTTAACGGGATGACTAAATTGACATGACCAAAATACCATGGCACTAGGGTAGAACCGGTAAGACTAATTAGCATACGAACGCTAAAAAGGAGATTACTGCTGTAAAAAACTTTACGTAAAGTCAGGATTAAAGGATGCACGATATATTTATATTATTAAAGTCGTTTTAATAGCAATAAGCATACTATATTGTGATGGCAAGGAAAAGAGATCGCCAAAATGACTTATCAAGAATTTACATTTAGTCAGCTAAGTTTAACTGTTAAGTTTTAATCTTTACAAAAAATGAATAGAGGATCGTCGATAAATCAAAATTTATAATATCGTTAATTAACCCCTTGTTCATTTAATCTTAATTTTTTATCGATGTTTATTTGTCAACTAATGGCAAGATGTTCATAAATTGTCGTTATAATAAAACTAAATTAATATAGCAGTATGACAAGTCATAATTCTACGTTAGAATAGTCACAATTTGCTAGAAATAAAAGAAGGATTAACTAGTATGACAACTGAAATGACAACACTTGAAAAAATTAAAAAACAGATTGCTGATAACCCCATTATTTTGTACATGAAAGGGTCGCCTAAGTTGCCAAGTTGTGGTTTTTCAGCCCAAGCAGTGCAAGTTTTATCACAATGCGGTGAACCGTTTGCTTATGTTGATATTTTACAAAATCCTGATATTCGTGCCGAACTACCAAAATTTGCTAATTGGCCGACTTTTCCACAACTTTGGGTTGAAGGTGAGTTAGTTGGTGGTTGTGATATTATGTTAGAAATGTTTCAAGCTGGTGAATTACAAACCTTAATTAAAGAGACTGCTGAAAAACATAAATCTTAATTAAATTGTAAGTGCATATTTAAAAAGAAAAGAGAGATATTATATCTCTCTTTTTTATGCTGATTGATCAGGTTGTTCATTAGTTTGTGGCAGTGGCCAGCCGCCTAATCGTTTAAATCGATTGACAATTTCACAAAATAAAATAGCGGTTTTTTCGGTATCATAAAGTGCCGAATGAGCTTGTTTATGATCAAAGGCAATATTTGCAGCTTCACACGCTTTTGCTAATACGGTTTGTCCAAATACTAAACCACATAGTGATGCCGTATCAAATGTCGCAAAGGGATGAAAAGGATTACGTTTAATTCCGGCACGTTCTGCCGCTGCCATTAAAAAACTATGATCGAAGTGTGCATTGTGGGCAACAATGACTGCACGGGTACAATCAGCGGCTTTAATGCCAGTACGCACCATTTTGAATATGGATTCCAGTGCTAGTTTTTCGTCAACAGCTGCCCTTAATGGATTATCAGGATCAATGCCATTAAAAGCTAAAGCACTCGGTTCTAAAATAGAATTTTCAAAAGGATTAACGTTAAATTGTAACGTTTCATCAGGCTCAAGCCAACCGTCATCATTCATTTTAAGGGTAATGGCGGCAATTTCTAAAATGGCATTGAGTTTAGGATCAAATCCTGAAGTTTCTATATCAATCACGACTGGGTAAAAACCCCGAAAGCGTTCACATAATTTTGTGTTTGGCACAATTGTTTATCTTAGTTTGTCAAAAATGAAGGTTATTATGCCAGTTTTTGTTGTTTTCGCCTAGTTTTACCTAAGTCATCTTAGCATTTAAGCGATAATTTAATCATCGTTTAAATCTTATGAATCAATCTAAATGGGATAATTCTTGTTTTAATAGTTCAATCTTTCTAATCCATTGTGAATTAAGACGTTTATAATGTTTAGGCAGATGTTTTAAACGTTGTTACAACAGTTTGTAATACATCTTAAGCTTGACTAATTTGATTGCAAATGATTGATGTACATAAAAAATAAGAAGTTTCTTCTAAGCTTGCAAAGTCACTAATTAGTGTACCAAACTCTTGGTTAGTTTGCTCTTTACCATCCAACGAAATCAAAATTTTTGTGTAAAGTCAATGACCTTCATTAGAAGAATAATCCCGATCCTTCTCTTTCTAATCAATCGAGTGTTTGCTTTAGCAAATTGTTAATCTTCATAAAGTGCGTTAACCTATTGCAATACTATTTCAGAAGCGGTTTGATAAAGACGAGTTAATGCTTTTTATAAAAGTGGAAAGCCTCGTTGGCACGATAGTTAACTTAGATAGCTTTTTTAAGCTTCACTTATCATTTTCCTACTACTTATAATTGAAACCTAACAACATTTTTAATCTATTTTATTTAACTGAATAAACATTAAAATGAATATGATAGATACTAATTGAATAATGAAAGCCTTGGTCAACTAGGGTGGTAAAAATCAATTAGTCATAATATCAGGTGAGATATTTCAAGAAAGTGTCTATAATTGGCGCTAAACAAAAGGGCTTAACATTTATCTGCTAATTTTCAGCTTTTTGTTAATGTTGTTTTAGAACAACTCTATGATTGAGTAAAAGTAGCGAGGAGCATTGTGCATAATTACGAACTGCAACAAATCATTAATACAGAACTGCAAGTTTTGCGCTATCGTGACTATGCCCCTAATGGATTGCAAGTGCAAGGGCGAAGTGAGATAAAAAAAATTGTGACAGGTGTCACAGCTTGTCAAGACTTGTTAGATAAAGCTGTTGAATTGCAAGCCGATGCGGTGTTAGTTCATCATGGCTATTTTTGGAAAAGTGAGCCACAAACAATTACTGGCATTAAGTATAAGAGGCTTAAGACATTATTATCGCATGATATTAATCTGTATGGTTATCACTTACCGCTAGATGGCCACCCCACACTTGGAAATAATATCTTATTAGCTAACATGCTTAATATTTCGGTTGAACCGCGCACTGATATCACCGATTTACTTTTTAAAGGAACACTAACCGAACCGTTAACCGCTTTTGAATTTAAGCATAAATTGGAAAAAGTCTTGCATAACAGTCAGCGTTCTATTTTATTTTGTGGAGATAATGCGCCTAAAGTGATAAAACGCGTCGCTTGGTGTAGCGGTGGCGGGCAAGATTTTATCGAAGCAGCGGCTCAGCAAGGTTATGATGCATTTTTTACCGGCGAGGTTTCTGAACGCACTATCCACATTGCACGTGAATATGGTATAAATTTTTATGCAGCAGGTCACCACGCAACGGAACGTTATGGTATTAAAAAGCTTGGCGAATGGTTAGCTAAGGAATATAGCCTTGAGGTTATTTTTATTGATATTGATAATCCTGCATAACAAAAGTTGAATTTAACTAAGAAATATCGCATACTTATTCGCAGATTTTTTATTCTTTAAAGTTGTTGTTTAAACAGATAATATGAGAGGTCATTTTATGTTTACAGGAAGTCTGGTCGCCCTTATCACACCAATGGATTCTAAAGGAAATGTGGACCACGTAAGCTTAAAAAAATTGGTCGAATATCATATTGCTAATGGCACATCTGCTATCGTGTCTGTTGGAACAACGGGTGAATCAGCGACACTTGATCATCACGAACATATCGATGTTATAAAGCGTACTGTTGATTATGCGCAAGGACGAATCAATATTATTGCTGGAACAGGCTCTAATGCCACTAAAGAAGCAATTGAATTAACTCGTCAAGTTGAAAATATTGGGGTAGTGGGGTGTTTAACTGTTGCTCCCTATTATAACAAACCGACTCAAGAAGGTATGTATCAGCATTTTAAAGCTATTGCTGAGTGTACTGCATTACCTCAAATTCTTTATAATGTACCAGGTCGCACAAGTAGCGATATCAAACCTGAGACCGTTGGTCGTTTATCAAAAATCAAAAATATTGTTGCATTGAAAGACGCAACAGGTGATCTTTCTCGCGTATATAAAACGCGAAAATTAGTGGGAGATGATTTTAAACTGTTAAGTGGTGATGATGCTACATTTTTAGATTTTATGATTTTAGGTGGTGATGGAGTGATTTCTGTTACTGCTAATGTTGCAGCAAAACAAGTTGCTACAGTTTGTCAATTAGCTGCAAACAACCAAATCAAAGAGGCTAGAGCGTTAAATGAAAGTTTATTAGCATTACATAATAATTTGTTCATTGAACCCAACCCCACGCCAGCAAAATGGGCTTGCCTAAGATTGGGCTTGATCGCTGATGGTACAATTCGTTTACCGATGATATCGCTGACTGATGCTTCAATTCCAGCGGTGGAACAAGCATTAAAAGATGCTAATTTACTGTAATTTATTTTCGTATAACTTTTAATTTATAAGCAGACATCTATGTTTAATAAAACCGTATTGCAAAATAATGTCATAAAAAAAGTCGCTATTTTGACCGCTGTTGCTTCTTTCTTTCTTGTAGGATGTGGAAGCGATCAAAACTATAAACGTGAAGTTGATGGTAATGATGACTATTTAAATTCACCAAGTTTAAAACCATTAATTGTTCCACAAGGTATTACAGTACCAGCAGAAGTTGCTGACTATTTTGTGAATAATGGCAAAATCGATGGGCCGTTAGGAAAACAAGTTGATATTCGCCCACCAGTGTTGCCGCTTTCAACGATTTCTGAAGCTTTTGTGATCTACAACAATGGTATGGTAACGTTCAATGTACCATTAAGTTATAATCTATGGGATCGAATTCCTAATATTTTAACTAACAAAAATATTCCTATTGATGGTCGTGATAATCAAACTATTAAAACGGCTAAGGCGTATATAGTACGTGCTGATGAATCGCAACAAACTGAAGCTTCATACGTTTTTAAGCGAAAAATTATGGGTAACACTGAAACCATTACACTTGGGTTGAACTCGCTAACTCGTGGTGCTGAAGATATTTCTACCCAACCAGCAGAAGTACAACGTTACGTAGTTGGTTTATTTAATATCATAATGGATGAGGTTGCACCCGAATCAGTTCGACAACCACCAGTGAAAGATCCTAAAGATGATGATGCCAAAAAGGACGCTAAGTCTGATAAAGATTCTGAGTCCATGAAGGCTTTAAAAGAAGATCTTAAAGACAACAACCGTCGATAGTTGTCGTTATCGAGTTGGTTGTTGTGATAAATCGAGTTTTTAATTAAAAAGTCGTCAGGTGTGTTATTGGTTTATCGTAATTGATGACTTTAATAATAAGTAGTATGTTGATATTTACGCTTTCAATAAATCCGAAGTAAAGATAACAACAATGAGTTCGAATTTAAGGAGCGAAAAGCTCCTTAATTATTTATTGGCTATGATGATATAAGGTTATAAGCATGAAAAAGTTGGATGAGCTTTATCGTGGTAAAGCAAAAACTGTTTACACAACAGACAACCCGGAACTACTAATATTGGAATTTCGTAACGATACCTCTGCTTTTGATGGTTTACGTATTGAGCAGTTAGATCGTAAAGGAATGGTTAATAATAAATTCAACTATTTTATTATGACATTATTACGTGATGAAGGCATTCCTACACAAGTTGCAGCCTTAATATCAGATAATGAAGTTTTAGTTAAAAAATTAGAAATGATTCCTGTTGAATGTGTCGTGCGTAATCGCGCAGCAGGCTCTTTAGTCAAACGTTTAGGCGTTGAAGAAGGCACAGTCCTTAATCCTCCAACTTTTGAATTATTTTTGAAAAATGATGCATTGCATGACCCAATGGTTAATGAATCGCACTGTAAAGCTTTTGGCTGGGCGACAGATGAGCAATTAGCCACAATGAAAGCACTAAGCTTTAAAATCAATACAATATTGACTGAATTATTTGATAAAGCTGGTTTGATTTTAGTTGATTATAAACTTGAATTTGGTTTATACAAAGGTGAAGTAACCTTAGGTGACGAGTTTTCTCCTGATGGTTGTCGTTTATGGGAAAAAGAGACGTTGAAAAAAATGGATAAAGATCGTTTCCGTCAAAGCTTAGGCGGCGTGATTGAAGCTTATGAAGAAGTCGCTAAGCGCATTGGTGTACCTTTGTAATGTTTGCTCAGTTCGATATCTCTTTTTTTCTTCTATTAGCTTTAGCTGCACTGTGTTATGTGACGCATAATAACACAGTGACCTTTGCTGTTTTGTTATTATTACTATTCAAATTAACGCCACTATCAACTTACTTCCCGCTATTAAATCAATATGGGTTAACTATTGGCATTGTGATTTTAACTGCTGCAATGATGGTTCCTTTGGCTGATGGCACTTTAAAAATTCAAGATATTTTAAAATCCTTTACGACGTGGCAATCAATGTTGGCTATCCTGGTAGGGATTGCTGTTTCGTGGTTAGGTACTCGGGGAGTATCATTAATTGGTGCTCATCCGACCATAATTAATGGTTTAATTATTGGTACATTAATTGGTGTTGCTTTTTTCAAAGGTATCCCGGTTGGACCATTGATAGCGGCAGGTATTTTATCGCTCGTGATTGGAAAAAGTTAGCTTATGTCAGGTCCAGATAGCACAAGAAAGCTCTGGGTATTAAAAGGCGAAGCAACACAATTGTTGAATCAGTTGAGTGATACAATAAATCAGCATCAAGCTGATTGGATCACCATTACTACACAGAATAATTTACCCCCTTTTTTGACTAAAACTTTTTTACCCAATCAAACCAAATCGTTATTAGGTCGAGAATTTTTGCATGCGATTTTTGATGCAACGCAAGGTTTTAATTTAGATGCTTTTGCCATGCTGGTTGGGACTTTGGTTAAAGGAAGTATACTTATATTACTTTTACCAGAAGATTTTAACCATTGGCTTGATCAAGATAGCATACGCTGGAATGAGAACAGCCAAGCTATTGAAGTTCCCAATTTTGTCAAACATCTTGAGCAAATCTTAAAGGATTTTAACATTGAATCTGATCAATTTGACTTTCCAAATATTCAAACAGCACCGCTTAGTTTAACAGAGCAACAAACTATTCTTGAACGTCTACTAATAAGTGATGCGCCAATTAAAGTGTTAATGGCTAAACGCGGACGAGGAAAATCAGCCTTAGCCGGTCTATTTAGCCATTATCACCAATCAATGATTATTACCGCACCTAACAAAAGTGCTTTAACTACGTTTTTTCGTTTTGCCAAATCATCGGTTAAATTTGTTGCGCCCGATGAATTAATAGAGGTTGGATTTGGTAGTGCTGTTGATTATTTAATTATTGACGAAGCTGCCATGATTCCACTTCCGATGCTGGAAAACTTATTGCAATTTGCATCTGAGAATAATTGCCCAGTCTTATTAACTACAACGATGGAAGGTTATGAAGGGACAGGACAGGGATTTTTATTACAATTATTTAAAAATAAATCGTGTGAGTTTTTCTACTTAACAAACCCAATACGTTGGCAAGCTGGCGATCAGCTAGAAGCTATTACTGATTGTTTACTGCTAAATGGTTTATTTTGTCAAAAACAAGATAGGCATCAGATAAACCAATCGATTGAATATAACAGGGTTAGCCGTAATAATATTACTGCATTAAAACAGATTTTTTATTTATTAAAAACTGCGCATTATCAAACAACTTTAATTGATTTAAGACGTATTTTTGATGCAAATAATCAAACTGTTTGGCAAGCAAAGCAAGAAAATTATCTTATTGCTGGAGCCATCACTATAGATGAAGGTCAGTTATCTGACAGTTTAATCGAAGCCGTGTGGCAAGGTACGCGCCGACCTAAAGGTAATTTAGTTGCTCAATCGTTGGTGGCGCATGCCGGTGAAAAATTAGCAGCTAAGCTTGCATCAGTTAGAATTAATCGTATTGCCGTTACGGAGTCTCATCGTCGCCAGCATATTGCTCAGCAATTAGTTGAACGCATTTATCAGCATGGGACTATACAAGGTAAAGATTTTATCTCGGTCAGTTATGCTTTTAATCAAGCAAACGATCAGTTTTGGTCTGCATGTGGATTTGTACTGGTTCACGTTGGTAGTCGTAAAGAAACAAGCAGTGGTAGTTATTCCGTAATGGCATTAAAACCTATCACCAAGCAGGGATTATCTTTAACCATGCAGTTAAACAAAAAATTGCAGCGTAACTGGTACTGGTTAAAAAATATTATCGATCTACCATTAGCTGATCGTTTTCAACTAAATAGCGATCAGCAACTAAACCATCAGGATCTTGATGAACTTCGTGGATTTTGTTACTATCACCGCCCTTATGAAGCAACTTATGCTGCACTTTGTCGATTGAATCAATTTAGTCATCATCAACAAAACGCTTTCAATTTACCTATCTTAAAATCATTATTGCAAGATGATAATAAATTAACACATGTGATAAAACAGTATCAATTAACCGGCAAAGCAGCTTTAATGCAGGCAATAAAGTATGAAGTTAAGCAGTGGTTAAACAATGTTGATAACAAGGCTTAAAATAATTTAATCACAAACTCAACATAAGATCATATTTTATTAGAAGGGACAAAATATGAAATTAAATAATTTTGAAAAAACAGATACCAACATGCACAGTAACAAAACAGGTTACCAGCCAAAAACTGGTCTAGAATATTTTATTAAAGGCTGGTCATTAGCTTTCAGCCCAAGCATTCGCCACTATGTCTTTTTACCTTTACTTGCTAATATTGTGATTATGTCTTTATTGTTTTATTGTTTTTTGGTATCCATAACCGGTATGGTGGACTGGGGATTATCTTTTGTTCCTAGTTGGCTTCAATGGTTAGGATACATCATTAGCTTTATTGTTGTTGTGACACTCGCTATCGTATTTTGCTATTTTTTTAGTACAGTTGCTAATATTATTGCTGCGCCATTTAATGGGCTATTAGCCGAGCATGTTGAATCTCAATTAACCGGTATGCCGGCACCTGATACTTCTTGGATAAGTTTGATTATGGATATACCCAGAATATTGGGGCGAGAATTACAAAAACTGATTCATTATCTATTATGGGCAAGTCTAATTTTTCTAACGTATTTTATTCCGGTTATTGGGCAATCGGTCACGCCTGTTATATGGTTTTTATTTACTGCTTGGCAAATTAACATTCAATATGCCGATTATGCGTTTGATAATCATAAAATTACCTTTCCTCGAATGCGTGAGCTACTAAAGCAGGATAAAACGGATAATTTAATTTATGGTATTTTAGTCAGCTTATTTACGATGATGCCGATTTTAAACCTTGTTATTATGCCTATTGCGGTTTGTGGTTCAACCGCTATGTGGGTCGATCGCTACCGCCATCAAGTCATATTCAATGACGGTCATAATAATCGTTGATGATTAACTTTGAGGTTGGTTGAATTGGTTAATCATCGTCATCATCATTATAGGGGATAGGTTTTATCCCTTTCTTTTTTTCCAGATAAGATTTGTAATTAAGTTTACTTAGCGATTTAATTGTATTAATAAAAATACCAATCAAAATAACTACAATTATCCACCAATAGTCTTTGAGCCACTCCATCTAATCACCTTTGGTTATGGTCGAAAATAAAAGCAATTATCGTTTACTGCTAAAAATAAAACTAGCAACTTATTCTTGGTATCAGTAACGATAATCTTTATTCACTAAATCGATAATAATTTTTCTAGAATGTTATGATATATTGCTGTTAACGTGATGATATCCTGACAATTTACATTCTCATTAATTTTATGAATAGTCTTATTCACTACGCCTAATTCTATCACTTGGCACCCTAATTGGGCGATAAAGCGACCATCGGAGGTCCCACCACTTGTCGAAAGTTTGGTCTCTAATTGTGTTAATTGTTTGATAGCATGTGTAGCTGCATCGGTAAGTTCTCCTTGCGGCGTTAAAAAAGGTTTACCTGATAATCGCCAAGTTAGACTATAGCTTAATTTGTGCTTTTGTAAAATTTGCTCAACCCGAGATTTAATGATCTCGTCAGTCAATTCGCTACTATAGCGAAAATTGAATTGGACTTTTAAATCACCTGGTATGACATTTTCGGCACCTGTTCCACCATTAATATTTGCTACTTGCATCGTAGTTTGTGGAAAATACTCATTGCCATTGTCCCAAATTGTTGTAACTAATTCATTTAGAGCTGGAGCAAAGCGATGCACAGGGTTATCAGCAAGGTGAGGATAAGCGACATGCCCTTGGATACCGTGGACTATTAAATTCGCTGTTAGCGAACCTCGGCGTCCATTTTTAATTTGATCACCAAGTTTTTGATCACTAGACGGTTCACCAACAATACAATAATCAATGCGCTCTTGACGTTTTTTAAGTAGATCAACAACTTTGACTGTACCATCAGAAGCATCGGCTTCTTCATCCGAGGTAATTAAAAAAGCAACACGACCAGAATGATTGGGATTGTTTTTAACAAATTGTTCAGCTGCACATACCATTGCCGCAACGCCACTTTTCATATCTGCCGCGCCACGCCCATATAGGATGCCGTTTTTATCGACTGTAGGTTGAAAAGGCGGATATAGCCATTGGCTTTCATCACCTGCTGGCACGACATCGGTATGCCCTGCAAACATTAATGTCTTTTGTGACGGCTCGCCATGATATGCCCAAAGATTTTTGGTGTGACCTAAATTTACTTCTTCTATAGTAAAGCCTAAAGGTTTTAATCGTTCAATAATCATTTGTTGACAGTTTTTATCATCAGGGCTTATTGATTTTTCAGCGATCAATGCTTTAGTTAAAGTAATAACAGGGTCTGTCATAATTATCTCGGTTTATTTTTGTGTAGCAAAAAATTGTGAATAGCTTTCGTCAGAAAAGCCTAATAAAGCGCGTTTTCCATCAATGAGTAAAGGACGTTTTAATATTGAGGGATTGGCTAACATAATATCTTTTGCCGCTTGTTCATTATCAACGTTGGCTCGAATGGTTTCATCAAGTTTACGCCAAGTTGTACCGCGAGTATTGAGTAAACTTTGCCAGTTAACTAACTGTAAAAATGAATCTAAAAGTTCTGGTGATAACCCCTCAGTTTTATAATTATGAAATTGATAGCTAATATTATGTTCATCAAGCCAAGTGAAAGCTTTTTTCATTGTATTACAATTTTTAATACCATAAATGATATACATTAAGATCTTTCCTAATCTGAATTGTTATAAAAAGATTATAACAGTTATGTGCTAAGTTCGGCAATTTGCGATTAATGTGAGCTAGTATTTTGGATAAAGATATAGTATTTAATTAACTATAGTTTTAGTTTAATTGTATTTGTGGTGGAGGTATTTTTTAGATAGATGAAGATGATCTTTTTCCTAATGTTCATAAAAATAAGATAGCGGTTGATAAGAAAGCTAGATCTTAAGGCTTATAGCGTTAATTTTCGTTGTTAATTTGATCGTTGGACGATAACTATAAAAACCTATTGCTATTATTTTAATATATAGAATTTACCAACAAGTTTTAGGGTAATCATACGGTTTAGTATAACTTGTTGTTATATAATACCGTTTTATAAAAAGATATATAAAATTGCGTTACAAACTCAATTAAAAATCTCATTTTGACACCATAATTCCACAATTATTTCTATTTTTTTAATGTTTATTTGTTTTTTTATATTGAAAAAATCATTATTATTGCGGGCTGTTCGCATTTTTAAGCTAAATTATTCTGATAATCATGACTTGAACTATACAGATTAAAACGAATGGTTCAGTAATATCTAGGAGCACAATGTCAGTCCTAACTTTAAATCAGCTTGCCTTAGGTCAGGAGGCGGTTATATCGCGCCTATTGCCTGAATCGTTACCATTTCGTCGTCGGCTGTTAGCTATGGGTGTCACGCCAGGTTGTAAAGTTTTAGTGATACGAGCCGCACCATTAGGCGATCCACTTGAAATTAAAATACGCGGTTTTTTATTATGTTTGCGGCGTAGTGAAGCGGCAACTATCGAAGTTATGGAGGTTGAGTCATGAATGTTGCACTCATTGGTAACCCAAATTGTGGTAAAACGACGCTGTTTAATTTACTTACTGGTGCAAAACAACGAGTCGGTAATTGGCCTGGTGTGACTGTTGAGCGTAAAACCGGTGTGCTTAATTATCAAAATAATCACTATACTATTATTGATTTGCCCGGTACCTATGCTATTGAATCTGATGCATTGTCGGTGTCACAAGATGAGTTAATCACGCGTCAATTTGTCTTGAGTGAAAAAGAGAGTGTAATGATCAACATTATTGATGCCACGAATTTACAACGTAGCTTATATTTAACTTTACAATTAATTGATTTACAGCTGCCAATGGTGGTTGTCTTAAATATGACTGATGCGTTAAAAATGACTGGTGAACAAATTGATACTGAAGAGTTGTCACATATACTCGGTTGTCCGGTAATTGCCATATCATCCAAAAGAAAAACGGGCATTGATTTATTATATCAACAAATTGAGAAAATTAGCTCAACTAAGCAAGTGACTCAACCTGCAATGAATACCTTAAGTCATGATCAGCAAACAGTAATTACTCGTTATATGGACGAATTGCCGGCAAACAGTCAGGTTCATCAATTTAATCGTTGGCAATTGATTGATGCTTTATTAGACGGCTCACGTTATCAATTAACCCCATGTGAATCAGAAAAACTTAACGCTTGTCGATTATTACTTTCTGCATGGTGTGATTATGAAATTGATGTTGCTTTAGCCAGTGCTCGTTATGACGTGATTGATAATGTGTGCAAAAACGTTATTAATAAACCCCGGGAGCTAAGTTCTACTTTTTCTGAAAAGCTCGATAAAATTGCGCTAGGACGAATAACAGGTATACCTCTCTTTTTGTTAGCGATGTATGTTATGTTTACGATCGCCATCAATTTTGGCTCAATTTTTATCGACTTTTTTGATGGTTTTTTTAATACTATTTTTGTTGAAGGTCTATCTTATCTATTGCATCAACTCGATGCGCCTATTTGGATGAATATTATTTTAGCTGACGGTATTGGAACGGGGATTAAGACGGTATCAACCTTTATTCCGGTTATTGCTGCTATGTTTTTTGTCTTATCTTTTTTAGAAGATTCTGGTTATTTAGCCCGTGCGGCAATGATGGTTGATAGAGCCATGCGCTGTATTGGGTTGCCTGGTAAAGCTTTTGTGCCAATGCTGGTCGGTTTTGGCTGTGGCGTACCTGCGATTATGGGAACCCGAACACTAGAAAGTACACGTGATCGTATTATGTCCATTTGTATGATTCCTTTTATGTCTTGTGGTGCAAGATTACCTGTTTATGCCTTATTTGCCGTTATCTTTTTTCCACGTCATGCATCAATGGTCGTTTTTTCTTTATATTTGCTTGGTATATTCGTTGCACTTGCTACCGGTTATATTTTAAAACTAACCTTATTAAAAGGTCAGCCAACACCTTTTATTATGGAAATGCCTGTTTATCGAATTCCGACATTACAAAGTATGTTTAAACTAACTTGGCAAAGGTTAAAAAGTTTTATTACTAAAGCCGGTAAAGCCATTGTCATTATGGTAACGGTATTGAGTTTGCTAAATTCATTGGGTACTGATGGTCGATTTGGACATGAACAATCTAATGATTCATTACTTGCTGCATTTAGTCAAACCATTACACCTGCACTTGCACCGATGGGGCTGGATAAACAAAACTGGCCAGCAACCGTTGGACTTTTTACGGGTATTTTTGCCAAAGAAGCTGTTATTGCGACATTGAACTCACTTTATTCTATGGATAACCAACAACAGCAACGCGATAACTTCGATTTTAATAACAGTATTAAAGCTTCAATATTATCGATTCCTAAAAATTTACTCGATTTTACTGATACTATTTTAGATCCATTAGGATTCTCATCTTTAAAAGAAGATATTGAAAATGATTTAGCGGTTGATTCTACTACAGTGGCTAAGATTAAAACTTCATTTATGACGTACAATGTTGCCATTGCCTATTTGATTTTTATTCTACTTTATACACCTTGTGCAGCAGCATTGGGAGCGATTTATCGTGAAGCGGGAATTAGATGGATGGTATTTGTTGCCCTGTGGACATTTATAGTAGGTTGGCTGGTTGCGACGATATATTATCAAATAACTTTATTAGGGCAATCAGTCTCGGCAATTTATTGGTTGATGGGATGCGCTGCCTTTATTGGTGCAATGATTTTGTTAATGCGTTGGTTGGGGCAATATTCGTCTCTAAATATGCCGCCTAAATTGTATCATGATACTAGCAATGGATCTCGCTGCTGTGATCCATCATCAAAGTGATCATAAAACTTATTGGAGAAGAGCAAACCTAGCGTTTGTCTTTTTACTCATATGTTAATTTCGATTCGAGATTATATTCAATTAAAAGGGCGAGCAAATCTACAAGATATTGCTCGCTATTTTCATTTGCCTGAAAGTGTAGTTGAACAAATGATGTTGTTTTGGATTAAAAAAGGCAAGATAAAGCTCTATATTATGGAGGATTCAAATGCCTGTGGAACAAAAAAATGTGTCAGTTGTGTCGGTTGTGACCTAACTGGTCAACGCATTTATACTTGGGCATCATCTTAAATAACGTCAGTTAATTCATCCTTTTCAATGAGATGTATCAACAGATAAAATAAATTTGCCGCCATCTCATTTTTCTCATGTTTCTTTAGGCTATATCAAATGTTTTTATGTTTAACCTTTGATTGTTTCTGTGAAAGAAATTAAGGTTATTAGGGCTTTTAAGTAAAAAATAATCAATAATTTTCGTCTTCTACTCATCAATAGCTTAATAAATATTTTATTTTCGAGACCTTTATCACATAACTGAAATAATTTATATTTAAATAATAACAAATGATATTAATATGAACTTATGTTCATTTTAGTAAAAGTTAGTAAGGAGAAAACATGAAATCTATTGCAATTGGCGCAGATGATGCTGCTTTTGAATTTAGAAATAGTATTGTTGAATATTTAACTAAGCAAGGTATTGAACTCGTTGATTATAGTAGTGATAAGCAGTCAGAAAATGGTTTATATCCTGATGTTGCTAATGCTGTTGCATCTGCTATTAAAGCCGGAAAACATGAGCGAGGTATTTTAATTTGTGGAACTGGAATTGGCGTAGCGATAGCTGCCAATAAAGTTCCCGGTATTCGTGCCGCTCAGTGCCATGATGTCTATTCAGCCGAACGAGCCAGAAAAAGTAATAATGCACAGATTATGACTATGGGGGCTAGAGTCATCGGGGTAGAATTAGCGAAAAAGCTCGTACAAGCATGGCTAGAATCGGAATTTGAAGGTGGTGGATCAACGGCTAAGGTTGAACGAATCTGTTATTACGATGAGTTATATTCAAAGTAATTAGGTTAGTAAGAAATTTTTTAGTTAAAGTGAAGTTAAATTCATAAAAAAATATAAAATATTGTAGTAGAACTCGCGTGTTTTTATCGACATTTTTAACTTTCTTAGTTCAAAATAACAATATAAATAGCGATTTGATAGTGTCGTTTTATTACTGAATAAATGATATGATAACTCAATTTGAAATAGCAATGTTGTAGAGGACATAGATGTATGAGTCAATTAGATGAATTCAAAAAATTAACCGTTGTAGTTGCTGATACTGGTGATATCGATTCAATTAAACAATTTTCGCCTGAAGATGCAACAACTAATCCTTCTTTAGTACTTAAAGCCGCTCAACTTCCTCAATATCGTCATTTAATCGATTCTGCTGTTGAAACTGCTAAAAAATTAGGTGGCAGTAAAGAGCAACAATTGGTCAATGCTTGTGATCAAGTTGCTGTAAATATAGGCGCTGAAATTTTAAAAATCATTCCAGGACGCATCTCAACAGAAGTTGACGCTCGCCTGTCATTTGATAAACAGGGTTGTATCGAAAAAGCACGCCGAATTATCGAACTTTATAAGCAAAAAGGGATCGATAAATCAAGAATCTTAATCAAAATTGCTTCAACGTGGGAAGGTATTAAAGCCGCAGAAGTTTTAGAAAAAGAGGGTATTAATTGTAATTTAACATTACTCTTTTCGTTTGCCCAAGCACGAGCCTGTGCAGAAGTGAATGCCTTTTTAATTTCCCCTTTTGTTGGTCGTATTTATGATTGGTATCAAGCTAAAAAACCTATTGAACCTTATGTGGCCGATCAAGATCCAGGGGTTGTTTCGGTTCGTAATATTTATAATTATTACAAACAACATGGTTATAAAACCATTGTTATGGGCGCAAGTTTCCGTAAAGTCGACCAAATTTTAGCTTTAGCTGGTTGTGATAGATTAACTATTTCGCCTAATTTACTATCAGAAATGCAACAATCTAACGCGCCAGTAGTACGTAAATTAGATCCTAATCAAACCATTGTTGCGCGCCCTACATTAATGACTGAAGCTGAATTTAGATGGCAACATAATAGTGATGCAATGGCGGTTGAAAAATTAGCTGAAGGTATTCGTGCTTTTGCTGTTGATCAAGGTAAATTAGAAGACATGATTGGTGCACTTCTCTAATTATGTACAATCGTCAGGGGGAGCGTGTTTCCCCCTCTTTTTTATTTTTTATCGTTAATTTCTTAACGATTTTTGTAAGTGTGATTTAACTTGCAAATAGTAATGATATTTAAATTAAATATTTTGGAGATAACAAAATGAATGCAACAACTTTATCTCACCGCGAACTCGCGAATGCGATAAGAGCATTAAGTATGGATGGCGTACAAAAAGCAAAATCAGGTCATCCAGGGGCTCCTATGGGAATGGCTGATATGGCCGAAGTTCTTTGGCGAGGTTTTTTAAAACATAATCCAACTAATCCTCATTGGGCAGACCGTGACCGATTTGTATTATCAAATGGCCATGCGTCAATGTTGATTTATAGCTTATTACATTTAACTGGCTATAATGTCACGATAGATGATTTAAAGAATTTTCGTCAATTGCATTCAAAAACGGCAGGGCATCCTGAATATGGTCATCTACCAGGCATTGAAACCACAACAGGCCCATTAGGTCAAGGTATCGCTAATGCGGTTGGTATGGCAATTGCAGAAAAAACATTAGCAGCCCAATTCAATAAAGCCGGTCATAATATTGTTGACCATCATACTTATGTATTTATGGGTGATGGCTGTATGATGGAAGGTATTTCTCATGAAGTCTGTTCATTAGCTGGCACCCTTAAATTAGGTAAACTTATCGCGTTTTATGATGATAATGGTATTTCAATTGATGGTGAAGTGGAAGGATGGTTCACTGATGATACTGCAAAACGTTTTGAAGCTTACGGCTGGCATGTGATTCGTGGTATTGATGGCCATGATGCGAAAGCGTTAGCTGAAGCTATCGAGCATGCACAAGCTGTAACAGATAAACCATCATTATTAATGTGTAAAACAATTATTGGTTTTGGTTCACCAAATAAAGCTGGTAGCCATGAAAGCCATGGGGCACCACTTGGTGATGCTGAAATCGAAGCCACTCGTAAAGCATTAGGATGGACATATCCGCCGTTTGAAATTCCGAAAGAATATTATGAAGCTTGGGATGCAAAAGCAAAAGGTCAGCAAAGTGAGCAAGAGTGGAATGTGCGTTTTGATGCTTATGCTATAGCCTATCCTGAATTAGCGAAAGAATTCAAACGCCGTGTTGAAGGTCAATTGCCAACTAATTGGCAACAAACAGCTAAAGATTTTATTAATAAATTACAAGCAAATCCAGCAACTATTGCAACGCGTAAAGCCTCACAAAATGCGATCGAAGCTTTTGCACCAGCACTACCAGAATTTCTTGGTGGTTCAGCGGACTTAGCACCAAGTAACTTAACCATGTGGTCAGGCTCTAAAGAGATATTGTCTAATCCTGATGGCAATTATATTCATTATGGCGTGCGTGAATTTGGTATGTCAGCGATTATGAATGGTATTGCTCTACATGGCGGATTTATTCCTTACGGTGCAACTTTCTTAATGTTTATGGAATATGCCCGTAATGCAGTAAGAATGGCTGCGTTAATGAAGATTCGTTCATTATTTATCTATACCCATGATTCAATAGGTCTAGGTGAAGATGGACCAACGCATCAACCTGTTGAACAAATGGCTAGTTTGCGCGTTACTCCAAACGTTAGTACTTGGCGACCGTGTGACCAAGTTGAATCAGCCATTGCATGGCAATATGCAATTGAACGTAAAGATGGTCCAACAGCATTGATCTTCTCAAGACAAAATCTTAAACAACAAGATCGTACAGCACAGCAATTAGCTAATGTTTATCGTGGTGGTTATGTTCTAAATGATTGTACAGGCACGCCAGATCTTATCATTATTGCGACTGGCTCTGAAGTTGAACTTGCGGTAGAAGCTTATCATCAACTTACCCAAGCAGGTAAAAAGGTTAGAGTCGTTTCAATGCCTTCAACAGATGCCTTTGACAAACAAGATCCATCTTATAAAGAATCAGTTTTACCTTCATCAGTAATAGCAAGAATTGCTATTGAAGCTGGTATTAGTGATTATTGGTATAAATATGTAGGTCTAAATGGCAAAGTTATCGGCATGACAACGTTTGGTGAATCAGGACCAGCAGAGCAATTATTTAAAGCATTTGGTTTTACTGTTGAAAATGTAATTGCCCAAGCCAATAGTTTGTTAAAATAACAACATTAAAAAACGAACTCACAACGCCATAAGCAGTAGATTGCTAATGGCGTTTTTATTTTGATAAGCTATTTTTATAAAATATTATTTAAAATACTAATTGAAAGGATTTGGATCTTTTTTCAATTTATCAAACTCGTATAAATTATTCATGTTCCAATCTTTGACTTTGATATTTTGTTGTTCGGGTATTTCTGTAATTTGATGTTGCATATAATCATGTTTGACATCTAATTGAACACCCATCCATTTGCTTTATTTTTAAATTAAGATCAAAAATCCAATTTAAATAATTTATTATATTGTTTTTATTTGTTATTTTAATTAAAAGGCTGCAAATTTGGAGGTTTTAAGGGATATTTAAAATAATAATTAATGTCAATAAAATAAATAGCATTTTTATACGTTGATTTTTAATTTATATATGGTCATATAATTAATGATATTGCTATAGTGCCAGATATTTCAAAATCTATATCTAACACTATTTTATACAAATGAATGCTAATAATACTCTGTTATTATTTATAAAAGAGTTTAACTAGTTATCTAGCAGCTCGTTCTAGAATGGTATCGATAGGTTGTCTTTGAATATAAACCATTCTTGCAAGCAATAAAATTGCTGCAACACTCAGGCCTGATATAAATCCTATCCAAAAACCAGCAGCTCCTATTGGTTCGATAATAATATTTGTTAATCCCAAAATATAACCAACGGGTAAGCCGACTACCCAATAAGAAATAAGTGTAATAAAGAAAATACTTTGTGTATCTTTATAACCGCGCAGTACGTTACTTGCAACCACCTGTAAATAATCAGAGACTTGATAGATAGCCAATAAAATAATTAATTGCATGCAGATAGAAATAACAGTGCTTTCGGTGGTGAAAACTTCAATTATTGGTGATTTAAATATTACTAATATCAGTGCCACAATAATTGCTAACATTAATGATATTGTTAAACTGATATAAGCGCTTTGCTTAGCTAAAATTGGCTTGCTTTTACCCAATAAAAAACCGACACGAATACTTGTTGCGACACCTAATGATAGGGGAATAGCAAATGTTAAACTACTGATGGTAAAAATAATTTGGTGGGCAGCAACGGTTGTTTGACCTAATGGCGCTATCAATAATGCAACAACTGCAAACAAACTGACTTCGAAAAAGTAGGCTAATGCTAAAGGTGTACCAAGAACAATAATATTTTTGATGATTGAAAAATCAAATAGTTTAACCATTGGTGTTTTGCGTACATCTTGCTGACTTGAGGTGGTTAATGTGTATAGTCTAATTAATGCGAACATTAACCAAAAAATAATTGCGGCAGTGATACCGCAACCTACACCGCCAAAAGCTGGTAACCCTAATTTACCATATATTAATATGTAATTAATGGGAATATTGGCAAGTAATGCAATAAATATAATTACCATTGCTGGTTTAGTATTTGATAACCCTTCACATTGATTACGGTAAACAAAAAAGAGTAAAAAAGCCGGTACTCCCCACATAATTGCACGTAAAAACGATACCGCTACATTAACCATTTCTGGATCGATAGGATGATCAGTTGAACTTCTCAATGTAATTAATTTATCGGAATGATAGAGAAAAAGCATCATGATTATCGACAAAAATAACGCAATAATTACACCTTGACGGGTATGAATTGCAATTTGATCGCGTTTAGCCGCGCCATTTAAATTAGCGATAATCGGTGTTAAAACTGTCAGTAATCCTTGACCAAATAAAATTGTTGGTAGCCAAATGGAAACCGCAATCGCTACACCAGAAAGTGCAGTAGCACTATAATTGCCGGCCATAATGGTATCAACAAAGGTGATAGCTGTTTGCGATATTTGGGCAATCAATACCGGAACTGCTAATTTTATAATATTTTTAATCTCTAACCGATAATGTAGTTTCATTGTTATTATTACTGTTTAACAGTTCCCCATAAATCATATTCGTCTGAATGTTCAATATTAACTTGAACTATATCGCCAACTTTAACACTGTTTTCTTCATTTAGGTAAACAACACCATCAATTTCTGGTGCATCTGCCATACTACGGCCAATTGCGCCTTCTTCATCTACTTCGTCTATGATGACCGATAATGTTTTCCCAATTTTATCTTGTAATTTTTGGGTAGAAATCATTTGTTGTAGTTGCATAAAACGATCATAACGTTGTTGTTTGATTTCGTCAGGAATTTGATTTGGTAGCGCATTCGCTGCTGCACCTTCAACAGGACTGTAAGTAAAACAGCCAACACGATCTAATTGTGCTTGCGATAAAAAGTCGAGTAATAGTTCAAAATCTTGTTCGGTTTCGCCAGGATAGCCGACAATAAAGGTTGAACGTAGGGTGATTTCAGGACAAATATTTCGCCATTTTTCAATTCGTTCAAGAGTACGTTCAATGGTGCCCGGTCGTTTCATTGATTTCAGCACTGATGGGCTGGCATGCTGTAAAGGTACATCTAAATAAGGAAGAATTTTACCTTCAGCCATTAATGGAATCAATTCATCAACACTCGGGTAGGGATACATATAGTGTAACCTTACCCAAATACCGAGACTCGCTAATTGTTCACAAAGCGTTTTGATATCGGTTTTTAGTGGCATACCATTCCAGAAATCGGTACGATTTTTAATATCAATACCATAGGCTGATGTATCTTGTGCAATCACTAATAATTCTTTAACACCACTGTCGGCTAAGCGTTTAGCTTCATCAAGCACATTACCAATCGGGCGACTGACCATCTCGCCTCGAAGTGATGGAATAATACAAAATGTACAGTTATGATTACAACCTTCAGAAATTTTTAAATAAGCATAATGCTTTGGTGTTAATTTAACACCTTGTTGTGGCACTAAACTTGTAAAGGGATTATAAGCTGGTTTAGGCGCGTATTTGTTTACATGAGTCAGCACAGATTCGTAGCTATGTGGACCTGATATTTCAAGCACTTTAGGATGAACAGAACGAATCTGATCTTCTTTGGCGCCAAGGCAGCCAGTGACAATGACTTTTCCATTTTCGTTTAATGCTTCACCGATAGCTTCAAGCGATTCTTGTACAGCACTATCAATAAAACCACAGGTATTAACAATAACTAAATCAGCATTATCATAACTTGGTACAACCTGATAACCTTGAGTACGTAACTCAGTTAAAATTCGCTCTGAGTCAACAAGGTTTTTAGGACAACCAAGGCTCACAAATCCAATAGTAGGGGATGACATATTCATATTTTTATAGTGTGTTTATTAATTAGAGGTATATTTGAGAATTTTATCAGTCAATTAGTTTAATTTTGTAGCTAATAATAAAAAAACGGGTGCATTTTACCATATTTCATCTTAGTTGATATAAAGAATTTCTCATTGCGTATAAACATTCTTAGCATCAATGTATTAATAGATGGTTATTCTACGTTAAAATAAGTTTCTTATGCTTTAATGGGGTTAATTTGAATTTTAAGTAAACTGTTTTTTGAATTGAGTTATTAAAATTAGAATAGCTAAAAAGTAGCTAATTATTCCTCGTATTTTAATTTATTATGGTTGATTTATCTAATTAAAAAAAGAGCCGTTATTTGACAATAACAGCTCATAAATAGGAAGTTAAAAATTTAATAATAATTTATTTTAGTGAATTTACCACTTCATCAATTTGACGATCCAAACTTTCTGCACCGCCGCCAGATAAGTACCAAAGATCAGGCGTTAAATATATCACCTGTGTTTTAGCCTTTTTCAATACTTTTGAGTCAAAGTAACTTTCACTCATGCCTTCTTTACCAATCGCTTTACTGCGATCAACGATATAGATAACATCAGGTTTTACTGTGCTTATGTAATGATTATCAATAAATACCGGTTTAGGTTTGTCGTTATTATTGCTAGATTTAACATCGACGGGTACTGCCCGTTTAACTTTTAGTACATCATGTATTAAAGCTGCACTTAAGCTAGTATTTATAAGGATCATTTTTCCATCATTATGAATTGCTACAATCGCTTTTTTATGGCTTGCTAAAGCAATTGATTGTGCATCATTTACCTTTTTTTCAAGCGATTGAATCAAATTAGTAGCTTTAGTTTCTGTTCCGGTAATACTTGCCAACACATTAATATGATCTTTTGTTGATTGAATATAGTTTTTAGCATCAACACTTAGATTAATAACAGGCGCAATTTTAGTTAACTCAGACGCACGACTAGCTTGACGACCATCAATAATAATTAAATCAGGTTTAACTTGTTTAATCGCCTCTAAATCAGGTTCTTTCATATTACCTGTATCTTTAATATTGGTTTTTTTATACTGATTTAAGTAGGTTGGAATTACTGATTGTGGTGCGCCAACAACGATAGAACCTTTGCCTAATGCATCTAAGGTGTCTAAGGCTCCATAATTCATCACGACAACTTTATGTGGTAATTTGGGAACCGTTACTGTTTGATTATCGGCTGTTACTATCATCGTATTTGATGATTGGCAACCGGTTAGTCCTAATGTCGCGGCAATAAGGCTAATTAGTAACCATTTTTTATTTCTCTTCATCATAATTTCTCGCATTATGTTTATGTGTAAATGAGAACTATTATTATTTAATAAGTTAAAATTGTCTAGTATTAAATAATTTTTCGAAAAGATATTGATAATTGTTCTCATATACTGTAGTGTTCACATTCCACTTGAAATAAAAATATCATTATTAATAATAGGGTTATACATCATGGCTTTCAAAAAGAAACTTAAACTTGCAAAACATGCAATCAATTCAGGTATTTTAATATCATTATCAACCTCGGCTTTGGCAGCAACTAATTCTGATACTGATACTATGGTTGTAACCGCTTCGGGGTTTTCTCAACAAGTTAAAGAAGCGCCAGCAACAATTTCGGTTATCACGCCCGAAGAAATTGATAATAAACCTTACCGTGATGTCACTGACGCTTTAAAAGATATTCCAGGTGTAACTATTTCAGGTGGCGGTGATGCTACAGATATCAGTATTCGTGGTATGGATGCAAAATATACAATGATTTTGGTTGATGGTAAAAAAGTCAGCACTCGTGAAACGCGGCCTAATGGTGATAATTCTGGATTTGAGCAAGGTTGGCTGCCGCCATTGACTGCTATTGAACGTATTGAGGTGGTGCGTGGGCCTATGTCATCACTGTATGGTTCTGATGCGATGGGTGGGGTCATTAATATTATTACTAAAAAAGTGTCAGATAAATGGCATACAGGTTTACGTTTAGAGTCGGTTATCCCTTATCGTTCCAAAGAAAAAGATACTTATATTGGCAGCTTTTCAACAATGGGTCCTATTATTGATGATATATTAGGTATTCAACTTTATGGTCAATACTCTAATCGCCATGAGGATGAGATTGTTAATGGGCATGCCGAACAAAAATTGCGCAGTATAAATGGTAAATTGTCATTAAATGCAACCGATACTCAAAAATTTGATTTAGATTTTGGACATGCGTTACAAAATAGTAAAGCAACAATTGGTAAAACAAGAGTACCTAGACAAAAAACAGATTTTCTTCGAGATGATCATCATAATTCGTTTGGGTTGACACATAATGGAATATTTGGCGATGTCACAACTACTTCTTATGTTTCTCATGAAGAAAATAATAACAAAAAACGCAACATGAAGATACGAAATACCGATATCGACAGCCGTGTTACCATTCCATTTAGTGTTAATATTTTAACAATAGGTGGTAAATATAATTATCAAGAGTTACATGATAAAGAAAATAAAATTGATAGTGATGTATCTAAAATTGATCGTTGGAATTATGCTTTATTTGCAGAAGATGAGATCCATTTATTAGACAATTGGAGTTTAACCGCTGGTTTACGTTATAACAAAGATGAAAATTATGGTAGTAACTGGAATCCAAGATTATATAGCGTTTGGAATATTGATGATAACTTTACATTAAAAGGTGGTTATTCAACTGGCTTTGCGACTCCACAATTACGTCAAGTTGTTTCAGATTGGGGGCAGCCAACGGGAGGAAATCAATTAAATGGTGTTATTTTGGGTAATCCAGATCTAAAACCTGAAAAATCTGATAATTACGAAATAAGTATTGGCTATACAAATGATTATGGAATGGATGCAACCGCAACCGCCTTCTACACTAGGTATAAGGATAAAATAGTATCTTATACAATTTGTGAAGGAAAAAGTGACAGTGGCGTATGTACAGTTCCCGGTTATAGTAAAAAATTTGATCTAGTAAAAGCGCAAGATAATGTCGATAAAGCGGACTTGAAAGGTCTTGAACTTTCATTTAAAACTCCTTTATTCACTAATTTTTTATTGAGTTCTAATTATTCTTGGACTAAGACTGAGCAAAAAAGTGGGATCGATAAGGGTAAGGCTCTAAATCGTACACCTAAACAGAAGTTTAATACACAACTTGATTGGTATGTGGCCCATGATTGGGATTTATGGGCTAAAATGGCTTATTATGGTCAAGAGAGTGGAACAAAAAGAAATAGTAACAAAACTGAATATGTCACTTATGCAGGCTATACTTTCTGGGATGTTGGTGCATCTTATAAAATCCATAAACAAGCAAAATTATATGCTGGTATTTATAACTTGTTTGATAAAGACGTAAGCAACGATGATTTTGGTAAAACGTTAGAAGGTCGACGTTATTTTGTTGGTACTGAGATTAATTTCTAAATGAAACAAACAATCTCTCGATTATTTTTCTAAGATGATTTTTATATAAAAAGGGCGGGTTAAAGCGCCCTTTTTTAATTATGTAAGTATCATAAAGACATATAATATGCATTTAACAATATTATTTTACTGAAATTTAGCGATTTCAGTTATGCCTTGTTTATTATTTGAATCTGTAGTCGGGTTTAACAGTATTTGGGTAGAAACATCACTCAGTGTTATTGTTACCTTAGCATTTGGTGTTAAAGAGAACTCTGCCGCATCGTATGGGCTATTATTGATAAAAGCTTTTGTTACAGAAATTTTATCGATAGACTTATCGGTGTCATTGATAAGTGAAATTGAAATTTTAAAATCAATATTTGACATGGCTTTTTTCTTATATTGAATTAATTTTTTTGTGAACTCGGGGTTAGTTATAGCATATATTCCTTTATCATGTTTAACCGTTAGGATATCTGCTTGTTTTAAAAGTTCAGTGTCTGATATGTCTTGACCAACTAAAATAGGAATTTCAAATGATGCATATGATTTCATTTTTTGAGTATAACACTCTTTATATTCAACTGATTTGAATAGTTGGGCTATCTCTTTTTTAGCTGTAATGAGTGACGATGATTCACTTCTGGAGTCTTTATAATCTGAGCAGGCAGGGACTTCTAATGTTAAGTTTCCCTTAACAAAAGATGGTTTAGCATCAAGCTGTGAAATTGTCACGGTTGTTTCAACATTAGCATCACAACCTAATAGCATTGCAGAAATAAATGATATTAATAAAATTTTTTTCATTGTATTTTCCTATTAAAGTGTTTAATTACTTAGATCATATCAGTAAAAATTTATTTAACCATGGTTAATTCAAAATACAGTCAAAAAAATTTAATTTATTATTTATCAAAATTTTTTATGACTTGAATGATGCTGTTAACTCTGTTTTATCCTGATAGGCTAGCCAATCGAACGTTTAAAATAAAGAATATGTCATACCGTTCCTATAATTAATCGAAATTTGACATCAACTAAGACAATCATTAGTTAACTAACTTATCAGATATGAATTTAATAATAATAAATATTAAATCAAAAAATGATGATGGGAAATAACAGGCACAATATGGTGTTATTAAGAGCATAGCCTTTCTCGTATTTTGTACGTGTGAAAAAGTGAATATCATCCAACAATAAAGTAAGTTAAGATAATTTGTTGTAACAATTGCGATTTTGATCGCTTTTTTTTTATTCTCGTGTTTAGAAGTTATTCTATATGCAATAATTATCTTGATTTTTAAGTATAATAATCAATTGAATAATTGTATATATTCAAAATAAGCTATAGCCCACGTTTGTAAATGGTATTGTGTTGTTAATTGTTATCATGTTACAAGCAAACGGTCTTTTATTAACAATAAACGAATTTTGCAATGGTGAAATTTGAAGTGCGGCGGTGGAAAGTGTATAATAATAGATTTGCTAAAAAATGGTATGGGTTTTACCCCAGCTTTACCCCGATTTAACCCCTTTAATAGAATTGAGATGAACATTAATTCTTGCGGAGTCTTTTCGGATAAGGACTTGAATTGGTACGCCCGGGTGGACTCGAACCACTGACCCCCACCATGTCAAGGTGATGCTCTAACCAACTGAGCTACGGGCGTATATGTTGAAACACGCAAATATTAGCTGTGAAATCGATTTGTATCAAGTAAAAAAATTAAAAATAGCCTGTTTTTTAATCTGTTGAACGATTGTGGTTATAGAATAACCGAATCCGTTGTTTTTATGATCAAGATAAGGGTTGTAAAATAGATTTATTTTTATCATTATTACAATTTAAAAAACAGTTTTAGTTTTTTTTCTCGAATTGTAAATAAATGTAAATTTTCTGTGGTTTGTTTAGTCTTATTTAGCTATACTCCATGGAATAATTAAGGAGCTATTTGTTTTGGTTAACATGTCGATAAAAGATCAGATAGAGGATGTTTTACATAATATTTTTGGATATAAATCATTCAGAAATCAACAAAAAGAAATTATTGAATCAATTATCGATGGTCGAGATACCTTAACAATTATTCCTACCGGTGGTGGTAAATCGTTATGTTACCAAATACCCGCCGTATTATTGCCAAGTACCGCTTTGGTCATTTCACCGTTAATTTCTTTAATGAAAGATCAGGTTGATCAACTTATTGCCAACGGTATTTCGGCAGCATATCTAAATGCAACTCAATCATCAGATGAACAGCAAGCCGTTATTGAACAATATTTATCACACTCGATAAAATTGCTTTATATTTCACCGGAAAGACTTGCTGTATCATCATTTTCTACCATGATTGAAAAACATCCCCCTTCATTAATTGCCATAGATGAAGCACACTGTATTTCACAATGGGGCCATGATTTTCGCCCTGATTATCGCCAATTAGGGCAGCTTTCTGCGCGTTTTCCTGATATTCCTTTGGTTGCACTGACTGCAACAGCGGATAAGATGACTCAGACGGATATTATTCATCAATTAAAACTAGTGGATCCTTTAGTTGTCGTGCGTAGTTTTGATCGTCCCAATATCCGTTATACCGTAGTGGATAAATTTAATTTAACCGAGCAAGTGGTCTCTTTTATTGAAACACAAAAAGGCAATAGTGGCATAATTTATTGTTCAAGTCGTTCTAAAGTTGAAGATATGGCGACAAGGCTTGCTGCACGTGGTTTTTCTGTTATAGCTTATCATGCTGGTTTAACCAACAGCGAACGTTTACAGGCACAAGAATCTTTTTTAAAAGATAATGTACAAATTATTGTTGCAACAGTTGCATTTGGTATGGGAATTAATAAACCGAATATTCGATTTGTTATCCATGCAGATTGCCCAAGAACAATTGAAGCTTATTATCAAGAAACGGGACGAGCAGGGCGAGATGGCGTACCTGCCGAAGCAATATTACTTTTTAATGGCAAAGATTTAAATTGGTATCATCGACAAATTGCTGACAAAATGGATGGTAAGCATAAAGAGGTCGAGCAACATAAAGTTAATGCTATGGAATCATTCGCTCAAAGCTTAACTTGTCGGCGAATCGTATTGCTTAATTATTTTGGTGAAAATCACAGTGAGCCTTGTAATAACTGTGACATCTGTCTGTATCCACCAGAAATGTACGATGGTTTAATTGATGCGCAAAAAGTTTTATCGTGTGTTTATCGAGTTGAGCAACGTTATGGCGCGCAATATATTTCTGATGTATTACGAGGATCAGCTCGCTCGCAAATAAAAGAAAACGGACATGACAAATTGTCTGTTTATGGAATTGGGAAACAGCATTCAACAGATTATTGGTTAAGTGTCATTAGACAATTAATTTATTTAGGTTACTTAAGTCAAAATATTTCAACTTTTACAACGTTACAACTGACTCAAGAGGCACGAAAAATTTTAAGAGGTGAGATTAGCTTATCATTAGCTAAACCTCGACTAGAGATTGTGAAGAAGAGTCGCTTAAATCGATATGCTAGAGCAATTAACTTAACTACCATTTTGTCTTATGAAGAGCGTATTTTATTTAATAATCTAAAACGATTACGTAAAGATATTGCAGATGTTGAAGATATTGCACCATATGTCATATTTAGCGATGCGACCTTATTAGAAATGGTGCAAACTATGCCAGAAAGCAAAAAACAACTACTTAACGTTACAGGTGTAGGTAAAATTAAATTAGAGAAATATGGCAATTTATTTTTAGATGAAATTAACGATTTCATGATAAAAAATATATAACATCATAAATAATTAACTATAATAGCGTCTCTTAAGAAAACAAATTTATTAAAAAAAGATAAAAAATGGAGCTTTTTATGTCACCGATGAATGACATGCCACAAATGTTAGCGCTCGTATTATTGTTAATTATTTTATATCTTGGCGATATTGTTTCAACCCGAACCAAAGCTTGGATCCCCTCTGTATTTATTTGTGCTGTACTTTTCTTACTTGGTTATTGGACGTTTTTCCCAAAAGATATCGTCGCTCGTGCGGGTATCCCAACTGTCGTTGCTGTAATGTTTATGTATTTACTGATCGTTAATATGGGCACACTATTATCGGTTAAGGAACTATTACTACAGTGGAAAACTATTTTAATTTCGCTGGCAGGAATTGTGGGGATCATTATTATTGCAATAATAGTGGGCTATCTATTCTTTGACTTTAATACCGTTGTTGTGGCGATTCCGCCTCTAGTTGGCGGCATTGTATCGGCCATTATTATGGCGAAAGGTGCAACCGATGCTGGATTACCTGATCTCGCTGTATTTGCCATTATTATCTATGTGATGCAAGGCTTTATTGGTTATCCGCTTACCTCAATCATGCTTAAACGAGAAGGGCGACGAGTGCTAAGCCAGTATCATGCAGGTACTTGGAATGCCAATAACGATCCAAAGTCATCGATTGACAAACAATCAGTGGTCGCAGATGATGAAAATCCGATGCCACGCATGTTTGCTAAAATTCCTTCCAGCTATAATTCATCTTATTTCATTTTTTTACGTATCGCAATTATTGGGCTTTTAGCTTACTCTGTCTCTGAAATTTTAAAGCCAATTGTCAGTGTTAGCCCATTTGTCTTATGTTTACTATTTGGTGTTATTGCGGCATCGTGTGGCTTCTTAGAACGTCATCCACTCAAAAAAGCAGGTGGATTTGGTTTAGCGGTGATGGGATTAATGCTCTTTATTTTTGATACCTTAAGTAAAGCAACGCCTGAAATGCTAGTTCGATTAATTACACCACTTATCATCTTTATTTTATCTGCGGTGGTTGGCATGTTTATCTTTTCGGTGATTGTGGGTAAAGTTTTAAAAGTGAGTAAAGAGATGGCGTTTTCTATCGCACTGACCGCCTTATATGGTTTTCCTGCCGATTATATTATTACCAATGAAGTGATCAACAATTTAACTAAAGATCAGAAAGAAAAAGAGGTGCTGACTAGCCATATGCTACCCCCGATGCTGATTGGTGGATTTATTTCAGTCACAATCGTATCTGTGGTGCTTGCAGGTATCATGGTTAACATGATTGTTGCACCATCAGCGGTTACGCCCTAGTGACAGATAAAATGGTGTTGATTGGCTAAAGTAACCGACACAATTAAAAAAAGTAATGACATAAATAAGGATTAGATGATTGCATATCTAATCCTAAAAAATAGAATACATTGAAATATTAAAGGTAGTATCATGATAAATCCAGATATCAAAAAACTCGTTCAACAAAATATTGATGAAATGATTGCTTTTCGTCGAGACCTACATCGACATCCTGAATTACCATGGGAAGAGTTTAGAACCACCGACAAAATAGCTGAACAACTTGATAAAATCGGTATTCCTTACCGCCGGACTAAACCAACAGGCATTATTGCTGATATCCAAGGTGGTAAACCCGGTAAAAGAATCTTACTGAGAGCAGATATCGATGCATTACCGGTGCAAGAATTAAGTACCAACATCGATTATAAATCAACAATTGATGGCAAAATGCATGCTTGTGGTCATGATACCCATGCTTCTATGCTACTGACTGCGGCTAAAGCACTTTATGCTATTCGCGATCAGCTAAAAGGTAATGTGAGATTAGTGTTTCAACCGGCGGAAGAAATCGCCCAAGGTGCAAAAGGCATGATTAAACAGGGTGTGCTTGAAGATGTCGATAGCGCTTTTGGCATGCATATTTGGTCACAAACACCTGTAGGGAAAGTATCTTGTGTGGTCGGTTCTAGTTTTGCTTCGGCAGATTTATTAACTGTTCGTTTTAAAGGTAAAGGTGGACATGGATCTATGCCACATGACACTGTTGATGCCGTTATGGTCGCATCTTCATTTGTAATGAATATACAATCTATTGTCTCGCGTGAGGTATCTCCCCTTGATCCAGCTGTAGTCACCATTGGCAAAATGGATGTTGGTACTCGTTTTAATGTGATTGCCGAAAATGCGGTATTAGAGGGCACTGTACGCTGTTTTAATGTTGCTGTACGTGACAAAATTGAAGCAGCAATTCGTCGATATGCTAACCAAGTTGCTGCTATGTACCGAGCTACGGCCGAAGTTGAATATATTTACGGTACACTTCCCGTGATTAATGATAAAGAGAGTGCCTTATTAGCACAAAAAGTTATTGTCGAATCGTTTGGTGAACAAACCCTTTATTTTGAACCGCCGACAACTGGTGGTGAAGATTTTAGTTACTATACAGAAAACATTCCAGGCGCTTTTGCCTTGGTGGGTTCCGGTAATTCTGAAAAAGACACGCAATGGCCACATCATCATGGTTGCTTTAATGTTGACGAAGATGGTATGACCTTAGGTGCAGAATTTTATGCACAATATGCTTGGGCTTATTTAAATCAAAACTAAACGCCAAAAACTTGAATAAAAAGTTGATTTAGGCGGATACTCTGCCGAGCCAAATGGCTTGGCAGCGTGATAATTCAACATATCAATTAACCTAAACTATTTCACAACTGCTGACAAATAGATCATTTAACAAATTAAATTTTGATAAAAAGCTTAAGGAAATATGTACGTTTTAGCATAAAAACTTTGCTTGAATTCAACTACTAAGTATGAATTCAGCCTAAAAAAGGCTTCACAGGGTGTTTTATACTTAAGTTTTTTTCTTGGGCGATTACTTAATTCCAATCGAGAT
The DNA here is from genome assembly GCF_026536145.1 of Gilliamella sp. B3464. Classification (NCBI taxonomy): domain Bacteria; kingdom Pseudomonadati; phylum Pseudomonadota; class Gammaproteobacteria; order Orbales; family Orbaceae; genus Gilliamella; species Gilliamella sp. B3464. The sequence goes on from NZ_JAFNOQ010000009.1 coordinate 90,764, forward strand.
GTTCATTTCCAATATAAATTTTGCCGAGTGAGGGAATTGGCCTAGAACATTCAGAATACTGAATAAGGCGAGGGCATACACGAGCTACGATTCTCGCTGGTTTGTTAATGTGAAACGAAAGCAGTAAAGCTGTGACCAGTATTCGAGCGGTTGTGGGGACAAATTTTTTATGGAACAAATTTGAAGATTAGTACATAGCGATAATAGCCTCGAAGAAGCGTGCAAAAATGGGCGATACGAGTAATTTGGGGAAGGCTCATAAACCTCCTTTTTTCTCGGTCGTTTTCACCGAAAAGAAAACATCACAAAACGACCAGTGTCCAAAATCTTAACCAATCTAAAATCCAAAAATTCTATTAAGAAATTTAAGAAATAAAAGGGGGGATATATTTTCGAATAAAAAATAATACGATATATTTCAAATATATCTTGCTATTTATTTTACATTTCCTTACAAATAATTCGGCTGAATGAGTGGCTTTTTTTTATTATCCCCTTATAATTAAAACGATTAAGGCTTAATTTATAGCCGTTTAGCATAAAAAAACCTAAATAAAATAAAAGATTAGTTGACGGATGGAACGCCATGCAGTATAATTATAGACACCAGACACCAGACACCAGCGCTGGCAAAATAATGTTTTAAAAACTCAGCAATCTCTCTTTAGGCTGAAATTTAATTCAATTCTTACTTCTACTTTTAACTTATTTCATCGAAACAGCGTAAATAATCATTGTTTTTTAGCAATAAGTGTAAACAAAAGATACGCTTTGAGCTCAGCGTTATCCTTAAGCTTAATTAAAGATATAAATTTAAGGTTAATCTTAACTTCACTAGGGGTTTATACTCAAACTCAAGCATCAGGTAGGTTATCTAAACTTGGTTTAGCTTGGATGCCGATGTTATTGTTGTTTTATTGCTCTAATACTCAAGCATTATCGGCAAGTACAACTGAATATATTCATGGTAATCCACCTTATTTAACCTTTGATAATGGGGTAACTAAGGTTACCACTGCAGATGGTTTGTTATGGATTACCCTATCCGACGGTACTCACATTACACCAGCAACCAATACTTCAACCGCAGTCAACCCAATACAGCTGCCGGTAGCCAATCAGAGTTTCGCTGATATTGTTATGTCAATACCTACCAATACCAATTCCATTGCCTTAAGTGCTTTAATTGGTGCACCCTATAATTATTGGGGTGATGAAGATGGTGATGGTCAGGGTACTAATGGTATTACCGCTACCGGTAATTTAAGCGTGCGTATTACCGATAAAAACAATCAAACAATAAGTCGTAGTGCTACTTTAGATATCTGTAATGCGCCTTATAAAGTGGAATTAACCAGTACTAATGGAAGTATAGCTACTCAGTATGGGCTGCCTAATAGTAGTCGTTTTAACAGTGGTACAGCCACTTATTATATCAGTCCTAAAGCCACACCAAAAATCTGTTATGCCAAACCGACTCTGATATATAGTGGCGACATCTACGCCGGCCCCGCTGATATCTGGACTCTGAATAAAGGCTTCCTGGTGCAGTCCACTGAGCCATCAAGTTACAGTCGTAACTTCCCGACTACCGGTGCTAATAATCTGTATTTTGATTTAGACATAGTTGGTGTTAACGGTTCAGCGTTGACATGGCCAACAGTCAGCCAAGGCGGTATTACCGCCACCATGACGCCATCGCCCGATAATGCTAATAACATTCGCGTCACCCTAACTGGTCCGGCGGCAACATCATCGCAACAAAGTTCAGCCACACCTGGTAGCGTCGCTACTCCCATCTTGCCACAGACTTTTGTGATAGAGGGTAAAGATAGTCGTAATAAAACGGTATTAAGCTATGGCTTTGTGTTAAAGCAGTGGTTCGTCAACCGCGGAAAAAAAGGGGATACTGCTGCTAACCACTCATCCTGGTGTCAAAATTTAGGCGGCGGTTACCGCTTGTCACAGGTCAAAGACTTAACTAACGCGGTGTGTTCGGGACGTAGTTCAGACTTTTTTTGCCAAGGAGCAGTGGGCGCCACGCCGTCATCTAATGATAATCATTACCAGCGTAATATCGGTGCAGGTTTTTTCACCGAATGGGGCTACGTGGGTATTTATACCGCTGCCGGCTTCGTTAACACCCCTTACTGGACGAGTGATAGCGACCGTTTCCAGTTGTTCTATGTCAATTCGGACAACGGTGCCGTTCGCAGCTTCGGCTCCAGCCTCAGCGAAAACGGGGTTTGCGCCTATCCTTAGTCCTTAGTTCTTAATCCTTAAGTCGCGGGCGTTTAATAAGGAGTAATAAAGGTTAAGCAACAACAGGACGGTTTTAGCGGCAGGGCAACCCGAGCCGATAGCATCGGCAAGCAAAAATGAACGATACGAGTAATTTGGGGGAGGGCACATAAACCCCTCTTTACTCGGGCGTTTTTACAAAAAAGAAAACATCACAAAACGACCAACGTCCAAAGTCTTAACCAATCTAAAATCCAAAAATTCTATTAAGAAATTTAAGAAACAAATTTGATTAATAAATGAAAATAATGACTGCCAAAAAGTTTAAGGAACCCTATGCGTTTAAACATAAAAAACAATCAATATTTAATTGGTTAAAATATTTTTTAAAAATTATTGAGGAGTCTATACAGTTTCATTTTACAAAAAAACTTGAATTCAAGTAACCCAATTGCTACCCCTTTTTTTCAAGTTAATTTAAAATTTAATAAAATCAAAACATTAAAAAATCATCAAAAAAAGGGTTTAAACCCCCAAAAATACCATTTACCTTTACACTAACAACGATTATAGTATCTCACGATCTAGCTCCCAGCCGTATAGGTTGCTTAGAAATAGGCGATCCTTCCGCCTGGCGTGTAAATATCGCTCCCAGCCGTATAGGTTGCTTAGAAACGCCCTCTAAATATTTTTCAAACAGCCACTTGGCTCACAGCCGTAAAGGTTGCTTAGAAATTTACCAGCACCAAGAGCACCTGTAACTATATGCCCACAGCCGTATAGGTTGTTAAATAAACTTTACATCCAAAAATTCCTGACATGAAGTTTAAGGAAAGGTATGCATTTTAGTATAAAACATTGTTGAATATTAAATCGGTTATCGGCATAGTAAAGACTAATTTGACACATTATGATATGATAATTGGCAATTTCATTAGCAATTAGTAATGGTGATTATGAGTTATCAAGTTCTGGCACGTAAGTGGCGACCAAAATCATTTTCTGAAGTGGTTGGACAGCAGCATGTTTTAAAAATTTTGTCGAATGCGCTTTCACTTGGGCGCGTGCACCATGCTTATTTGTTTTCGGGTACTCGCGGCGTTGGGAAAACGTCTATCGCACGTTTACTCGCTAAAGGTTTAAATTGCGAAACAGGTATAACTGCAACGCCTTGCGGTGTTTGTGATAATTGTCGCGATATTGAACAAGGTCGCTTTGTTGATTTGCTTGAGATCGATGCTGCATCAAGGACTAAGGTCGAAGATACGCGTGAAATTTTAGATAATATTCAATATTTGCCAACTAAAGGACGATTCAAAGTTTACCTAATTGATGAAGTCCATATGCTTTCACGTAGTAGTTTTAATGCTTTGTTAAAAACATTAGAAGAACCACCAGAACATGTAAAATTTTTATTAGCTACAACCGATCCACAAAAATTACCGATTACGATTTTATCTCGTTGTTTGCATTTGCATTTAAATGTACTTGATACCTCGTTAATTGCCGAACAGTTATCACACATTTTACAACTCGAACAGATCGAAAGTGATAGTAAAGCGATACAGTTATTGGCCAAAGCAGCTAACGGTAGTATGCGTGATGGGTTAAGTCTTACTGACCAAGCGATTGCTTTAGGCAATGGTAAAGTCGAAGCTGAGTCAGTTGCCATGATGCTAGGCACGTTAGATAAATCAATACCATTTTCACTAGTAGAGTCGCTTTATCACGGGGATGGTAATGCTTTAATGCAGCAAATTAATGTTGCTGCGACGCAAGGTGTTGATTGGGATAATCTACTTGCTGATAGCATTGCACTTTTACATCAAATAGCATTACTACAAGTCGTTCCTACTGCACTGGGGGATTACAGTGACAATGAAGATCGCATACGCTTTTTAGCACAATATATGGCGCCAAATGATATCCAGTTGTTTTATCAAATTTTGTTGATGGGTAGAAAAGAACTTGCTTATGCACCTGATAAAAAAGTTGGTGTTGAAATGAGCTTTCTACGCGCGTTAGCCTTTATCCCTAAAACAAATGAGGCAGTTAAACCGCCTAAACAGCAAGCTAAAGTCGCTGAGCAATCACCAAAAATGGCGGATAGCAAACCACCAGTCCCGCCAATGGTATCAAGTCAGCAAAATGAGCAACGTATTGAACCGAAGTCAAACTTATCAAGACCTTCAGTTAATTTGTCTAATGCTAAAGAACAACCAAAGTTGGAACCAATAAGGTCAACGACAACAGAAAAGATTGAAGCTGAACAAACGATAACAGAAGATGTAAAGGATAATGTTGCACAATCAGACTTAGTTATCCCTGATGAAGCATCCTCGATTACTAAAAATATTTTAGAAATGAGAATGCAATTAATCAAAGAGGAGCAAAATACAAAAAAGTCTGAATCAGTGGCTGGAAAAGAGCAGTCACAAAATGGCGAGGAGCACTCCTCATTAGCGCGTATAAAAAACATTTTGCCATTAACTAACGAGAAAGAGAAAAATACTGAACTAGATAGCCATACAATTAATGATAATGACGAAGAAGAGATTACTGCTGAAAATTATCAATGGCAATCCTATGGTCTGGTTGAAACTAAAGATGATATGGTTATCGATACAAAGGCTTTTCGAGAATCATTAAATGGTGATAAAACACCAGAAATGACTCAAAAACTTATTGGTGAAATGGCTCAAAAAGATAAATGGTGTGCAGAGATCGAACAACTAGAATTGGCTCCGTTAATTAAACAAATAGCAATAAATTCATTTTTAGAACAAGTTGATGAAAATAATGTTGTCTTACATATGCGCTCGTCAGTTAAACATCTGATCAATTCATCTGTTAATACTAACAAATTAGAAAAAGCATTATCTAACCATCGACAACAATTAGTAAAACTCAAGGTAATGATTGATGATAATCAAGAAAATAAAACGCCTTTAGAAATGCGCGAAGATTTATATCAACAAAAGTTAGAACAGGCTAAGCAGATCATCAAACGAGATACTAAAATTGAGATGATTTGCCAATATTTTGAAGCGAAGATTGATGAAGCGAGTATTCGTCCTGTATAATTGACAGCTAAATGTTTTAAAAGAGGAATAAATATGTTTTCAGGTGGAAAAGGTGGTTTGGGTAATTTGATGAAACAAGCCCAACAAATGCAAGCAAAAATGCAGCAAGCTCAGGAAGAGATCGCTAAATTGGAAGTGACCGGTGAATCAGGTGCTGGAATGGTTAAAATCACAGTCAATGGAGCACATAGCTGCAAACGCGTTGAAATCGACCCATCAATGTTAACAGAAGATGATAAAGAGATGTTAGAAGATCTTATTGCTGCAGCTTATAACGATGCTACTCGTCGTTTAGACGAGGCGCAAAAAGAGCGAATGGCACAAGTTACCGGTGGCATGCAATTACCACCAGGCTTTAAAATGCCATTTTAATGATTGCCGTTGAATATTGATTATTGTCGGTATAAAAATTAACTTTATCTAATTTAGTGGGAAGGCTAGTTTTCTAGTCTTCCCATTTATTTATAGAAATTATTTAGCAATAAAAATAAAATCATTCATTAATTTTTCATTATCATAGGTAATATTATGTAATCTTTTTTGGAATATTTTGCACAAATCATGAATTGATATTTCTTTGACTTTAACATTATCATAATTGCTGATTTTTTTGCTTTCACCTTTAGTGATAATCCAAACTTGTTTGCTTTTGCCTGTCAGCGGAATTTTTTTTGGCGTCGTTGGTCCATCCATTTTTTTGTATTGAACGTTAAATGTGCTTTATGATTAAGTTGATTAATATAATTTTCTATTTGTTCTTCTTTAAATGCTTCATAATTTGATTTGAGAGTGCAATCATACATTACCGCTAAATTTTCAATAATAAAAAAGCCATCTGCTTTTCCGGCTTGATTTTCTCTATCAAATTGAAAAATTTTATTCAATCGAATTATTTTTAATAAGTTAAAAACAGAATCTTCAAAAGCGATTGGATCGGTGATGTTTTCGATTTGTCGTACCGAGTGTATTAATAATGCTTGATAAGTCTTAGCATCCATTTTATCAGGAAAGAAATTGGCATCCGATACATCAATATTCTCTTTTATTTTTCGCTCATCGATAAGTTTGATATCGGTTGCATATCTTTTGCCTGAGTCTTTTTCATTTGCAGTAAGATTAACTTTTTTGCCAATTTTTAGTTCTTCGATGGGTAGGTTATTGATATCTTTTTTAGCAAAATAGTAATCGTTTTTTTCGTCTAGTGCTTTTATAAAGCCCTAATAGTTATCTTTATTATTCTTATTCGGACACAAATGTTTAATTTGACTAATCACGCATAATACTCCTTAATCATTCAAGTTATTCCTAGAAAACTGATGTTACTGATTATAATTTATAAGCATTACTATAAATAGATTTAGCACTATTTACCCGTGTCATGTATATAAATGATTATTAGGCCTTACTTTCAATAATAAGTAATGACCAAAATTGGTATATGATTTTGCCTGTCTATTTATACAGTTTTTCTTTATTAATTATTATCTATCAGGTAAACTACAAACTAGTTATTTTATAAATGTTGTTAATACTGACTATCAAATAATTTCTATTATTTTATTTAAGCGATGTTTAAAACCTCGGTTATTGATAGTTAAAATAAAGTTAAATAATACTCTTTATTAAGGATTAAATGTGATAGGGCGTTTACGAGGACTCATTATAGAAAAGCAACCACCCAAAGTGTTAATCGAGGTCGGCGGTGTTGGCTATGAAGTATTTTTGCCAATGACCTGTTTTTATGAGTTACCGGACAATGGTAAAGAAGTGATTGTATTAACACATTTTGCAGTTCGTGAAGATGCACAAGTATTGTATGGCTTTAATCATGAGCAAGAACGAGAGCTATTTCGAGAACTGATTAAAGTGAATGGGGTAGGACCTAAATTGGCATTGGCGATCTTATCGGGTATGTCAGCCCAACAATTTATTAGTGCTGTTGAACAAGGTGAAATCAAAACACTTGTTAAATTACCAGGTGTGGGGACGAAAACCGCTGAGCGCTTGATTGTTGAAATGAAAGATCGCCTGAAACGATTTGGCGAAGATTCGTCCACAACTAGTAGCGTAATTTCATCAAGCGACCTTAAAAAATCGTCTAATCAAATTGAAAGCGAAGCGGTTTCTGCACTCATTGCACTGGGTTATAAACCGCAAGAAGCTAGTCGTATTATTAGTAAAGTCATTAAGCCAGAAATGGATAGTGAAACGCTTATTCGTGAAGCATTAAAATCAGCATTATAAAATAGGTCAAGGATATGATTGAAGCGGATCGTTTGATAGCTCCTCAGGCTCAAAAAGAAGAAGAATCATTAGATCGAGCAATTCGTCCTAAATTTTTGGATGAATATATTGGTCAACCGCATGTTCGTGAGCAGATGAAAATTTTTATTCAAGCCGCTAAGCAGCGGCATGATGCATTAGATCATTTACTTATCTTTGGTCCGCCTGGTCTTGGAAAAACGACTTTAGCCAATATTGTTGCTAATGAAATGAACGTTAATTTGCGTACAACTTCGGGCCCGGTATTAGAAAAAGCGGGTGATCTGGCTGCTATGTTAACTAATTTAGAACCCAACGATGTGCTCTTCATTGACGAAATTCATCGACTTTCACCTATGGTTGAAGAAATTTTGTATCCAGCAATGGAAGATTATCAATTAGATATTATGATTGGAGAAGGGCCTGCCGCACGTTCGATTAAAATCGATTTACCCCCGTTTACTTTGATTGGGGCAACCACTCGCGCCGGTTCATTAACTTCACCACTACGTGACCGCTTTGGCATTGTGCAGCGCCTAGAGTTTTATCGGGTTGAAGATTTGGAATATATTGTTAGTCGTAGTGCCAAATTTTTAGGTATGGATTTATCTCAAGAAGGTGCGCATTTAATTGCTAAGCGTTCTCGTGGTACGCCTCGAATTGCCAATCGTTTATTGCGACGAGTAAGAGACTATGCGGATGTAAAATCGAAAGGCATTGTAGATGAAACAATAGCAACTCAAGCGCTCGATATGCTTGATGTAGATAATGAAGGTTTTGATTTTATGGATCGCAAGTTATTATTGGCGATCATTGAAAAGTTTATGGGCGGTCCTGTTGGTTTGGATAACATTGCTGCGGCAATAGGCGAAGAGCGCGAAACCATTGAAGATGTACTCGAACCGTTTTTGATCCAACAAGGTTATATTCAGCGTACACCTCGCGGTCGAATTGCAACGCCTCATGCTTACCGTCATTTTGGAATTATTCAAGATGTATAAAGTGGAACATCTAAGTCTAGATGGATTGCACGTTTGGTAAATGATTCGTTGATTATTCAGTATGTAAACCACCACCTTGTGTGGTGGTTTTCTTTTAAATCAGCCTAATTCTTTTTCAGTAAATATGCCACTAAAGAGATCCGTACTTAAGTAACGTTCACCGGAAGATGGTAAAATAACGACAATGGTTTTATTGGCATTTTCAGGTAAATTAGCTAACTTATCAGCGGCAAAAACTGCTGCGCCCGATGATATTCCTGCTAAAATTCCCTCTTTTTCCATTAAAATACGCGCTGTGTCAATTGCTTCTTCGTTAGATACTTTTTCGACAAGATCGATTAAATTGAGATCCAAATTTGCCGGAATAAAGCCTGCACCTATACCTTGAATTTTATGTGGACCAGGTTTGATAAGTTCGCCCGCTAGTGCTTGTGTGATAACCGGTGAGTTAGTTGGTTCAACCGCAACGGCAGTTATTTTTTTACCTTGCGTTTTTTTTATATAACGCGTAACCCCAGTAAATGTTCCCCCTGTACCAACACCTGCAATAAAAATATCAACTTGGCCGTCTGTATCTAACCAGATTTCGGGTCCAGTTGTTTTTTCATGTATTTCTGGATTAGCGGGGTTACTAAATTGTTGTAACATAATATTTTTTTGTGGATTGCTTGCTACAATCTCTTCCGCTTTTTCTATAGCACCTTTCATTCCTTTAGCCGCTTCGGTTAGCACTAAATTTGCGCCTAACGCTTTTAATAACTTACGTCGCTCGATACTCATGCTTTCAGGCATGGTTAAAGTCAGTTTATAACCACGCGCCGCTGCAACGGCTGCAAGTGCTATACCCGTATTACCACTTGTTGGCTCAATTAGCTCGACATCAGAGGTGAGTAAACCACGCTTTTCTGCATCCCAAATCATATTAGAAGCGATACGACATTTAACGCTAAAGCTTGGATTACGTGATTCAACTTTAGCTAAAATATTGCCCTTACCAAAGTGTTTTAATCGTACCAATGGGGTATAACCAATGGTTTGTGAATTATCATCAAATATTTTACTCATATTAAAATCCTTATTTGTCGCTTTAAAGGAAATAGCATTACATTATCAATTATTAACTATAGTGATTATTATAAATATAACGTAAAAAGAAGATACTAATTAATAATTATAACAATATGCATTTTGGCTATATGGCATCGACTTGTTGTTGAATTTTTGAAAATATCCATTGATTTCAATGAGAGTATATTGCTACTAAGATCATAATGCATAACAAATTTAGTGGTTACATTGATATAGGTTAAATTGATCAAAATTGTCTAATGATATGGCATTAATAAGTATTATTAACAGATGCATGATTGATGATTAATGTTTTATCGCGTGCATTGTCCTAACATTTATCAGCCAAATTTGATTGATATTTTAATATATTCAATGTAGTAAGATTTTCTATTTATAAATGATTGATTTTTACTTTTTATCATTAAAATAATAAAACGATGGTAGCTTTATTACGTTAATTTGCTTTTGTTATGTTAAATCTTACCCCTTTTTAAATGCATAACTGTTTTCACTTATTATAAAAACGGTAACTCACTAAATAAGAACCAAATATATTATTTTTTATTTGGACTGATAATTTGGGTGGATACTGTTTATTGTCGGACTTATCAAAAGGTAAAAAAAATCTATCACCGGTATATTTTTCATAGATCTTGATACCATTTTTATAATGGCCATGTTTTCCACGCGAAGGGCCTGGTGAAGTCATTTTATATACTGTTGTATAAGTCTGTATTTCGCTAGGAACAATATAAACTAAATTATGAGGAACAACATACATCGTAACCATTAGAGCGCAAAAATACTCAAAAAAGTATCCTACAAAATATTTAACTCTTTTAGAGCGTGAAATTGGATCTAAAAAACCAATTAGATTGGGCTTAGTTAGTTTATAAAGGATTATGCTAATTATAACGTTAATTAACGACCAACATATGTAAACTTTGCTGTCGAAAATATTGGAAAGAAGGGTGACATTAATCGATTTAAAATAAAATAGTAAAAAATTCAGAATGATAACAGTATAAAAACTGATTCTAATAAGCTTTTTTACAGCGCTATATCCCGCCATAATATTATTTTTATCACGTGTTTGATTAAAGCGATTTTTAGTTTTTTTTCCAACCACATCTATACTAAAGTTTTTAAAATTTGGCGCCATATTTCTCTACATTAAGCTTACATCGCTAACTCAAATACGCTTATTTGATTAAACATCACTTTCCATCTCTAACTCAATCTTTTGGATTGCTTGTTCGCAACGATAAATACGGTTATCAATAGTTGCAATTTTCTTGTAATCAAGCGAATCTGTGCTAAGCTCAAGTTCGTATTTCATCTCTTGTAATCGACGTAAATAATCTAAATGGCGTGCATGCTTTTCAGATAGCGTTTCTTCAATGCAAGTTTCTGGCTGTTTTTGACGTAATTGATGAGTAGCTAATTCACGTGTTAGGGCTTCTATTTGATTAACTAATGATTCAGATAAAAATGTCATTTGAGTCAATTTTTGCGAAAGTACGCATTGAGTTAATGCTGTGTAAGTTTGCTTTATTTTTTCAAGATAAAAAGAGCGATCAGCAATGACTTTATTGTTATTAAATAGCTGCTCATCAAAATAACACTCTTGATATTCAGGAAAATCCGAAAAATTAACCCGTTGTTCAAGTGCGTCGATTTGTTGTTTTAAAGTAGTTAATAAATTAGGCATGACTAATACTTATCTCTGATCATGAGTTGAATTGTTATCTTCACCAAAATAGTTACCCAAATGTAATTTGGCAAGCGTAATTAATCTCATAAAAGATTCAAAAGTTAATTTATCATTGTTTTTTTTATCTTCAATGATTATTTTTTTAGCAATCAATTGTGATTTGATGTGATTATAACAGTCTATTAAGTTCAGTGGCAAAGGTGACTTAGCGCGTTTACCTAACCAAAAAATACCTTGTAATGGCAAACTGAGTGCAAAAAGTATCGTAATGACGGTTACCGCCAGTTGTATTGGCATATAATATTGCCAGACCAATAGCGCAATAATGATAGGTGGAAGATATTTAGCCGCGGTTTTTATGTAATTAATGATTTTTAATTCAGGAAATGAATAAGCGAGTTCTTTATCATTAGGGCAAAGCTGCATGTATAACTGACCTGACTTAAAGGTTTTAATAATACTCATATCTTTTGGATTCCTCGACATTCACATTTTATTGTCTTAAAATAGTCACCATTCAAATTGGCGGCTCTCTATTTTATATCAAAAAGTGCGATATCAGAAGTCACCTTAGTGTAATCACATTGGTTGTTGAATCATGTGTTGAGTTACCAATTTTGATTGGTATATATCTTTTTATTCAAAATATAGGAATTACTATGTCATCAAGTAATAACGCTCTTGTTCTTAACTGCGGAAGTTCATCTTTAAAATTTGCTATTATCAACCCTGAAAATGGTGATGAATTTCTTTCTGGATTAGCTGAATGTTTCAACCTTCCCGATGCTCGTATTAAGTGGAAACTCGATGGTGTTAAAGGCGAAGCATCTTTAGGTGCAGGCGCTGCACATAGTGAAGCAATTAAATTTATTGTTAATAGTATCTTCCCACAAAAACCAGAATTATTAGATAGTATTAAATCTATTGGGCACCGAATTGTTCACGGTGGTGAAAAATATACTCAATCTGTTGTTATTGATGATTCAGTACTAAAAGGTATTGAAGAAGCAGCGGCATTCGCACCTCTTCACAATCCAGCTCATTTAATTGGTATTCGTGAAGCATTTGCTGCATTTCCTCACTTAAAAAACAAAAATGTAGCAGTTTTTGATACAGCATTCCATACCACTATGCCAAAAGAAGCCTATTTATATGCTATTCCAAACGAATTATATAAAAAACATGGTATTCGTCGTTATGGTGCACATGGTACAAGTCACTATTATGTTAGCCAACAAGCAGCTAAATTATTAAATAAACCTGTTGATCAAACTAATGTGATTACTTGTCACTTAGGTAATGGGGCATCTATTTCAGCTGTTAAAAATGGTAAATGTGTTGAAACTTCTATGGGATTAACGCCACTTGAAGGTTTGGTGATGGGAACCCGTAGTGGTGATATCGACCCTGCAATTATGTTCTTTTTACATGACAATTTAAAAATGTCTGTTGCTGATATTAACAACCTATTAAATAAAAAATCTGGTTTATTAGGTTTAACCGGTGTTAGCAGCGATTGCCGTTACGTTACCGATAATTATGACACAGACGAAAACGCCAAAAATGCGTTAGATGTATTTGTACATCGTTTAGTCAAATATATTGGTGGTTATGCTATGTTATTAGATGGACGTTTAGATGCAATCATCTTTACTGGTGGTATTGGTGAAAACTCTGAAGAAGTTCGTCGTATGGCTTTAAATAAATTAAGTTTATTAGGTTTCGAACTTGATCAAGAACGCAATTTAGCAGCCCGTTTTGGTAAAGGTGGTACAATCACTAAAGAGGGGTCAGCAATTGCAATGGTTATTCCAACTAATGAAGAGCTTGTTATTGCTCAAGATGCTGCGCGTCTAACTGCTTAAAAAACAATTAAAACCGCCAAATGGCGGTTTGTTTTTATTTAATAAAGAATTAAGAGGAAATGAATTATGTCTCGTACTATTATGCTAATTCCAACCGGAACCAATGTCGGTTTAACAGGTGTGAGTCTTGGTGTTATTCGAGCTATGGAGCGTCAAGGTATTAACCTAAATGTATTTAAACCCGTTGCACAACCAAGAGCAGGTGGAGATGCGCCAGACAATACTACAACTTTAGTTAGTCATAACACGTCTATTCCCGCTTTAAAACCACTCAAAATGAGTCATGTTGAAAATCTATTAGGTTTAAATCAACAAGATGTATTAATGGAAGAGATTGTTGCGCTTTATGCTGAAAACACCAAAGGTGCAGATGTTGTGTTAGTTGAAGGTATTGTGCCAACATCCGATTATCCGTTTGCGAATGAACTAAATAATAATATTGCTAAAACTCTTGGCGCTGAAATTATTTTTGTAGTTAACATGGGTAAAGACACACCAGAGCAGCTTAAAGATCGTATTGAAATTGCGCGCTCTAATTTTGGTGGTATTAAAAATGAAAAAATTGTAGGTGTAATTGTCAATAAAGTGAATGCACCAGTTGAAGAGCAATCACTTGCCCGTCCAGATGTTGCAGAAATTTACCACACACCAAAATTTGACGATAAAAAAATCACCATTAAAGATTTAAACGAATATAGCCCACTTCCAGTTCTTGGTTGTATTCCTTGGAATATGGATCTAAGCGCTTGCCGTGCAATCGATATTGCTAAACATTTTGATGCTAAAATTATCAATGAAGGTGGCATTAAAAACCGTCGTATTAAACATATTTCTTTCTGTTCAAGAAGCGTTCCTAATATCATTAACCACTTGCAACCTAATGCCTTATTAGTAACTTCAGCAGATCGCTCAGATGTTCTTGTTACTATCTGCTTAGCGGCTATGAATGGTGTATCAATCGGCGGTGTGTTATTAACAGGCGGCTATGAAATTGATGACAAAATCTATAAATTATGTCAACCAGCTTTTGATACCGGTTTACCTGTATTTACAGTACAAACAAATACTTTCCAAACTTCAATCAATTTACAACAATTTAACTTAGAAATTCCGGTTGATGATAAAGAGCGTATGGAAAACACACAAAACTTTGTGGCTGATCATATCGATTCTAGTTGGATTAAATCATTAAATGAAGTAGTGAATTCTGCTCGTCGCTTATCACCACCTGCGTTCCGTTATCAATTAACTGAACTTGCTCGCAATGCGAAAAAAGTGGTGGTATTGCCTGAAGGTGATGAACCAAGAACTGTTAAAGCTGCTGCTATTTGTGCGGAACGTAATATTGCTAAATGTGTGTTACTTGGTAATCCTGATGAAGTCCGTAAAGTTGCTGCATCACAGGGCGTGACGTTAGGTCAAGGTGTTGAAATTGTTGATCCTGAATCAATTCGTGAAAAATATGTGCCGCGTTTAGTTGAATTACGAAAAAACAAAGGTATGACCGAAGTTATTGCACGTGAACAATTAGCCGATAATGTGGTTCTTGGTACTATGATGCTTGAAGCGAATGAAGTAGATGGTTTAGTATCAGGTGCGGTGCATACAACAGCAAATACTATTCGTCCACCATTACAATTAATTAAAACAGCACCGGGTAGTTCACTTGTTTCATCTGTGTTCTTTATGTTAATGCCAGATCAAGTCTACATTTATGGCGACTGTGCGATTAATCCAGATCCAAATGCGCAAGAGCTTGCTGAAATTGCTATCCAATCTGCTGATACTGCAATTGCCTTTGGTATTGAACCACGTGTTGCGATGATCTCTTATTCAACAGGTAGTTCTGGTCAAGGTGCCGATGTTGAAAAAGTGAAAGAAGCCACTCGCATCGCGCAAGAAAAACGTCCTGATCTGATGATTGATGGTCCGTTACAATATGATGCGGCGGTAATGCCAGATGTGGCTAAATCTAAAGCACCAAACTCAAAAGTAGCTGGGCGTGCAACGGTATTTATCTTCCCAGACCTAAATACAGGTAACACTACTTATAAAGCGGTACAACGTTCAGCGGATCTTGTGTCTATCGGTCCAATGTTACAAGGTATGCGTAAACCTGTTAATGATTTGTCACGTGGCGCATTAGTTGACGATATCGTCTACACTATTGCATTAACTGCAATTCAATCAGCACAAGAAAATGCTGCAAAATAAGCGAAGCATGCAGTTCTAACCATAGATAAGAGGTGATACAATATCACCTCTTATTTTTTATATTATTTCATACCTTAGGAATAAAATTAATGAAGCAAGACATCCACCAACAGCGCATATTAATCCTCGATTTTGGCTCTCAAGTTACCCAATTGATCGCTCGCCGAGTCCGTGAAATTGGTGTTTATTGTGAACTTTGGCCGTGGGATGTATCAGAAGAAAAAATCAAACAGTTTAATCCTAAAGGTATTATATTATCAGGTGGTCCAGAAAGTACTACCGAACAAAATAGCCCACGCGCACCTGAATATGTTTTTAGCGCTGGCGTACCAGTGCTTGGTATCTGCTATGGTATGCAAACTATGGCGATTCAAGTGGGTAAGGGCGGACAAGTTACAGCATCTAATCAACGAGAGTTTGGTTATGCTAAAGTTGATATTGTTGCAAAATCAAAATTAACAGACGGTATTTTAGATAGCACCAATGATGCTGGTATAGAGCAACTTGATGTCTGGATGAGTCATGGTGATAAAGTTACTTCATTACCTGACACATTTACCTTAATTGGGCAAACAGAAACTTGTCCTTTCGCCATTATGGCCAACGATGAAAAACAGTTTTATGGCGTACAATTCCATCCTGAAGTTACTCATACCATTAAAGGATTAGAGTTATTAACGCGTTTTGTCATTGATATTTGTCAGTGTGAAAAATTATGGACGCCATCTTCAATTATTACTGATGCAATTGCCCGTATAAAAGAAAAAGTTGGTAAAGATAAAGTATTACTTGGCTTATCTGGTGGTGTAGATTCTTCGGTTACAGCTTTATTATTACATCAAGCAATTGGCGACCAATTGACCTGCGTGTTTGTTGATCATGGCTTATTACGCTTAAACGAAGCAAAACAAGTCATGGACATGTTTGGTGATAAATTTGGCTTAAATATCATCGCTATTAACGCCGAAGATCGATTCATGGCTGCGTTAAAGGGAGAAGCTGATCCTGAAGCTAAACGTAAAATCATTGGCCGTGAATTTGTTGCTGTTTTTGATGAAGAGGCGGCAAAATTAAAAGATGTCAAATGGCTTGCTCAAGGTACCATCTATCCAGATGTGATTGAATCAGCTGCGGCCGATACCGGTAAAGCTCATGTGATTAAATCTCATCATAATGTTGGTGGTTTACCTGAAGATATGAAAATGGGGCTAGTTGAGCCATTAAGAGAATTATTTAAAGATGAAGTACGTAAAGTTGGTTTAGAACTTGGCTTACCTTACGAAATGCTTTATCGTCATCCATTCCCTGGACCGGGTTTAGGGGTGCGTGTTCTTGGTGAAGTGAAAAAAGAGTATTGTGATTTACTACGCAAAGCCGATGCTATTTTTATCGAAGAACTTTATAAAGCTGACTTATACCATAAAGTCAGTCAAGCATTTACCGTATTTTTACCGGTGCGTTCAGTTGGAGTCATGGGCGACGGACGTAGGTATGATTGGGTTGTCTCACTACGAGCGGTTGAAACTGTAGACTTTATGACCGCCCACTGGGCACATTTGCCATATGACTTTTTAGGGCGAGTATCAAATCGAATTATTAACGAAGTTAATGGTATTTCCCGTGTGGTTTATGATATTAGTGGAAAACCGCCAGCAACCATCGAATGGGAATAATTTCATTTATCATTTATCACATTAATAAAAGCCCTGTTAAGCAGGGCTTTCGTTTTTGTCCCAAATGTATGTCAATTAACTATCTCAATCTATAAATATATATCTTTTTTCAGGTAAAACTTTCTAATCATTAATAATCGTGTTTAAAATAAACATGATACACAATAAAATTTTTCATATTGATAAATAAGGAATAGTGAATGAAAGGAAGAATAAGTTATATTGTTGTGATAATTGGTATGTTGTTTATCTTTTCTGTACAAGCTAAAAATGAACTTAAAACGAGTGGTAAGTGGGTTTATGGTGAAGTTTTAGATGTCACAACTAAGCAGAATAAAGATTTAGCAATCACAGCTGATTTTGATCGTTTTTCATCAACTCCTGATGTTTTATTAGGTGTTAGTTGTGAAAGTAATACTATTTCGATAATAATTATGAATGAATTAATAACACCAAAAACGCAGTGGACATTTATTTTTACGGTAGATGGTAAAGAGTTAAGCCAACAAAAATTAAAGTTTGATGATAAAATTCTATTCAAAAATTTTGATCATCTGTTCTATCAAAGTTTAAAAGATAAAAAAATGTTATTGGTAAAAGCATTTAATAAAACTAAAACTGTTAATATGAAATTTAGCTTAGATGGGTTCAAACAGGCGTTCATGCCAATAGAAACGCATTGTAAGAATAAATAGTTAAAAAATATTACTATTGGATTTTCAACTTTAAACTCAATACATTTACGCTAAATAATTAGCGTAAAAATTTAAATCGATAACTACTTTATTGTTGTTTACTGTTGGTATTATCCTCAGGTGCTTGTGTCGTTGGGGATATATTATTATATGTTTCTTTATGGTCTCCTTCGCATTCATAAACGGTAATACAGCCTGAAAGTAATAAAGTTGAAATTAATATCATGATAAACTTCATTGCAATTACCTATAATAAAAAGCGCAGCTAGTAATTAAATTACACATTCCAAAAGTAATAATTAATAAGTAATATTTCATGGTTATATTCTCTTTTTGTTGCATGGAAAATTATTAAAATTGTTTTAAATCAATTCGATGTTTTTATTAAGTCACTCATTAATAAATAATAAGGGTATAACCAGACAGACATCTCATTTTAAATACAGCTGTTTGTATGATTAGATGCTTATTTTTAATTTGATTGATTCTTTGAGTACTAACTTTAAATTGGTATGGATGTTTGAATTTTAGTTATCCTAATTAAAATATTTTTTATTTATGGTGAAAAAAAGTATTTTTCATTAATTGAGTTGATTAAAAAATCATGTTTTTATATTCACGACCTTCTTACGCCCCACTTGCCAATAGTTATCAGGAATATGCAATTAACAAGGCGACCAATCCCATAAAGATTAATATTAGATTGGCAAAGTAGATAAATCGGATTTCGTGTTTAGTTAATTGATAATCTTTGTCAAATCTGTTTTTGGTTTTAATATTAATAAAATCTCTATTAATCATGATATTTCCTTAAAAAAGGCCCC